>QGVD01000021.1 GCA_003242685.1 Pseudomonadota bacterium
GGCGGAAAGGGGGGGGGGCGACGCAGACCACCCCCCGGCGGCGGCCGCGGCCCCCCCCCGGTGTGGGAGCGCAGGGGGTGGGGCCCCCCCCTGAGCGCTGTGACGCGGGCACGGACGTTGGGCTCCGAGCCCGCCTGCACCATGACGTTCACGTCGTGGTTCGCGAACGAGAGCACGCCGCGCGGCCGGTGATACTTGAAGCTCCGCCCGAGGAGATGCACGCCGTTCGCGAGCAGCGCGCTCGTGATCGTGTCGCCGGCGAAGCCGTTGTATTCCCGGCCCTCGAACCGGAAACGCAGCGGCCTGTCGCGATCGATCCACTCGCCTGCGACGGCAACGAGGCGCCTCATGCGTCGCCTCCGTACGGATACGTGCGCAGCACGCGGTCGGCGACGGTGTCGCGCTCGGCGATGAACCAGACACCACTCGGCACGTGGTACCACCATTCGCGCTTCACGGCGGGCACACCGCTGCGGTCGAAGACGTAGTGCGCCCATTCGGCGTCGCTCACGGCGTCGGGATCGGGCATGTCGCGCACCTCGCCTCCCCACACGAACTCCGAGATCGGACGCAGACCGTTGACGGGACAGCGCAGCAGCTTCATGTCAGTGCCCCACGCTCGCCGCCCCCTTCTCGCCCGTCAGGCGGAAGTCGGTGAAGCGCGAAAGATTGAACGCGCGGATGAGCTCGTGATCGCGGCCGTGCGCGATCGTCCACGCCATCGTCTTCCCGGCGACCGGCGTCGCCTTGAAGCCCCAGGTGCCCCATCCCGCGTCGAGATAGAACCCGGTCACGGGCGTCGTCCCCATGATCGGCGCGAAGTCCGGCGTCATGTCCGCCATCCCGGCCCACTGCCTGAGCACGCGCACGCGCGAAAGGAACGGAAAGAGATCGAGCATGTGAGAAGCGAGCCCTTCGGTGAAATCGAACGTCGAGCGCGTCGAATGCAGCTCGCAGGGATCGAGCGACGCGCCCATCACGAGCTCGCCGCGCGCCGACTGACTCACGTACACGTGCAGCGATCCCGAGACGATGATGGGATCCAGCCACGGCTTGAGCGGCTCCGACACCATCGCCTGCAGCGGCTGGATGGTGATCGGCGTCGAGAGTCCCACCATGCGGGTGATGCGCGGCGTGGAGCCGGCGACCGCACAGAGCACCGTGCGCGTGGCGATGCGTCCCTTCGTCGTGAGAACCGCCGACACGGCGCCCCCTTCGAGCTCGATGCCGACGACTTCCGTCTGCTGATGGATCTCGACGCCGCGCAGATCGGCGCCGCGGCCATAGCCCCAGGCGACGGCGTCGTGTCGTGCGACCGCACCGGGTGCGTGATAGAGCGCGCCGAGCACCGGCGCGTGCCCACCCGCGCTGAGATCCATCATCGGCAGCGCGCGCCTGAGCTCCTCCACATCCACGACGCGGCTTTCGACGCCGAGGTGGCGGTTGACCTCCGCGCGCCAGCGCATGGTGCGCAGAGACGCATCCGTGTGGGCGAGCGTGTAATGTCCTCGGGTGGAGTAGAACAGGTTGAGATCGAACTCGGCGGACAGGTCGCGCCACAGCCGTACGCTCTCGTCGTAGAACCTGACGCCTTCCGGCGTGAGATAGTTGCTGCGGACGATGGTCGTGTTGCGCGCGGTGTTGCCTCCACCGAGGTAGCCCTTCTCGAGCACGCACACGTCGGTGATTCCGTGATCGCGCGCGAGGTAATAGGCTGCGGCGAGTCCGTGTCCGCCGCCGCCGATGATCACGACGTCGTAGCTGGGCTTGAGCCGCGCATGGGTCCGGAACATCCGCGGCTCGGGGTGACGGCGCGCGAGCGCGAACTTCAGCAGTCGGTACGGCATCTGCGCAGCGGTCGCGGATCGAGTTGCACGGCACGAATCATTGAGTTCATATACTGAATAAAAGTTTCATACTGGTCAACACGTGGAGAAAGGGAAAATGGCGAAGCGCTCATCGGCACCACGCGGCACCGAAGCGGCCGAGGCGGACGGAAACCTCTATCGCCTGCTCGGGCTCGCCATCCGGGACGAGCGGCGCAGGCAGGGACTCACGATCGCGCAGATCGCCGAGCGCACTCAGCTCTCCCGCGGCATGCTCTCGAAGATCGAGACGGGTCACGCGGCGATGAGCCTCGAGTCGCTCTCGCGCATCGCCGCGGCGCTCGGAGTGTCCCTCGCGTCTCTCTTCCGCGGCGTCGAAGCGCGCGGCGGAGGCGCGCAGCACATCAAGGCGGGCACCGGCATGGAGGTCGTGCGACGCGGCACGAAGCGCGGGCACACCTACCACCTCCTCGCCTACGATCAGGGCCCGCACAAGCGCTTCGAGCCCTTCCTCATCTCCATGGACGACAAGTCCGAGGCATTCCCGGTGTTCGAGCATCCGGGCACGGAGTTCATCTACATGCTCCAGGGGAAGCTCGAGTACCGGCACGGCAAGCACACCTACCTGCTCGAGCCCGGCGATTCCCTCACCTTCTCCGGCCAGGTCCCGCACGGGCCCGAGCGGCTGCTGAAACTGCCGATCCGTTTCCTCTCGATCATCATCTACGGCGACCCGCGCGAGGTGATCGACTGAGCGCCGAAGCGGACGGCATGGAATGCGAAATCCTTCTGCGACAGCAGCCGGATCGGCACCCGCGGCACGCGCCACACCTCGTCCGCGTACTCGCGGATCGTCCGATCCGAGGAGAACGGTCCCGAGCGGGCGACGTTGAGGATCGACATCCGCGTCCACCGCTCGACGTCGGCATACGCGCGGTTCACCTCAGCCTGACACTCCGCATAGGCCGCGAAGTCGGCGAGCACCATGTAGGGGTCCCACCGGAGGAGCCCTTCGACGAGCGGCCGGAACAGCTCTCCGTCGCCCCGCGAGAAGAATCCGCTGCGGATGAGCTCCAGCGCCTCGCGCAGCTCCGGTGAACGGTTGCACCACTCTTCCGGCCGGTAGCCCGATGCGCGCAGCTCGCGTACCTCGCCCGCGGTCAGCCCGAACATGAAGAAGTTCTCCGGGCCTACCGCCTCGCGCAGCTCCAGATTCGCGCCATCGGGCGTGCCGATGGTGAGCGCGCCGTTCATGCAGAACTTCATGTTGCCCGTGCCCGACGCCTCCTTCCCCGCCGTCGAGATCTGCTCCGAGAGCTCGGCGGCCGGGTAGACGCGCTGCCCGTTCTTCACGTTGAAGTTCGGCAGGAACACGACCTTGATGCGGTCGCGGATCTGCGGGTCGCGGTTCACGACGTCGCCCACCGCGTTCACCAGCCGGATGATGAGCTTCGCGAGGTGGTACCCGGGCGCCGCCTTGCCGCCGAAGACGAAGGTGCGCGGCGCGATCTCGAGCCGCGAGTCCCACTTGAGCCGGCAGTAGAGCGCGACGACGTGCAGGATGTTGAGGTGCTGGCGCTTGTACTCGTGGATGCGCTTGACCTGCACGTCGCAGAGCGCATCCGGATCGATGACGACGCCCGTGCGCTCGCGCAGGAAGGCGGCGAGCTCGCACTTGTTGGCACGCTTGATGGCCCGCCATTCGGCGCGGAACTGCGCGTCCCCGGCCCACGGCTCGAGCTCGCGCAGGCGCTCGAGATCCCGTATCCAGGCGTCTCCCAGCGTGTCACGGAGGAGCGCAGAGAGACGCGGGTTGGTGAGCGCGAGCCAGCGCCGCGGCGTGACGCCGTTCGTCCTGTTGCAGAACTTCTCCGGCCACAGGTCGTAGAAGTCGCGCAGCACTTCCTCCCGGAGGAGCCGCGAATGGAGCGCCGCCACGCCGTTGACGGTGTGGCTGCCGACGCAGGCGAGATGCGCCATGCGCACGTGGCGCTCGCCGTGCTCGTCGATCAGGGACAGGCGCGCGACGCGCTCGTCGTCGCCGAAGAAGCGCATGCGCACCTCGTCGAGGAAGCGCGCGTTGATCTCGTAGACGATCTCGAGGTGCCGCGGCAGGATCCTGGCGAACATGGGCAGCGGCCAGCGCTCGAGCGCCTCGGGCAGCAGCGTGTGGTTGGTGTACGCGAAGGTTCTGCGGGTGATCTCCCATGCGGCGTCCCAGTCTATGGCGTGCTCGTCCACGAGGAGGCGCATCAGCTCGGCGACGGCGATCGCGGGATGCGTGTCGTTGAGCTGGACGGCGAACTTCTCGTGAAAGCGCTCGAGCGGAATCCCCTGCACCCTGAGGATGCGCAGCATGTCCTGCAGCGAGCAGCACACGAAGAAGTACTGCTGCTCGAGCCTGAGCTCCTTGCCCTGCACCGGCTCGTCGTTCGGATAGAGAACCTTGGTCAGGTTCTCCGAGATCACCTTCTGATTGACCGCGCCGTAGTAGTCGCCGCGATTGAAGACGGAGAAGTCGAAGGACTCCGGCGCCTCCGCGCGCCACAGGCGCAGCGTGTTGGCCGTATTGACCCGGTAGCCGAGGATCGGCGTGTCGTACGGCACGCCGTTCACGACCTTGTCGGGCACCCAGCGCACGCGCAGGCGGCCGTGGTCGTCGGTGTAGCGCTCGGTGTGCCCGCCGAACTTCACTTCCACCGCCCATTCCGGTCGGGCGATCTCCCAGGGATTGCCGTAGCGCAGCCACTTGTCGGTGCGCTCGACCTGCCAGCCGTCGACGATGTCCTGGTGGAAGATGCCGAACTCGTAGCGGATGCCGTAGCCGAGCGCAGGAATCTCGAGGGTGGCGAGCGAATCCAGGAAACAGGCGGCGAGTCGGCCGAGACCTCCGTTGCCGAGCCCCGGCTCGTCTTCCATCTCGAGCAGGAGGTCGAAATCGAGCCCGAGCTCGGTGACCGCGGCTCGCACCTCGTCGAGGATGCCGAGGTTGAGCAGGTTGTTGCCGAGGTGCGGGCCTGTGAGGAACTCGGCCGACAGGTACGCGACGGTGCGCGAGCCCTTGCGGGTGTAGGCCTCCGCCGTGCTGATCCAGCGGTGCAGCAGGCGATCGCGCACCGTGTACGCGAGCGCCATGTAGTAGTCGTGAAGCGTCGCGAGCGCGGGCGTCTTGCCCTGCAGGTACAGCAGGTTGTCGAGGAACGCGCGCTTGAACGCCTCCTTGCTCAGCGCGACGCGGGCGTCGTCGCCGTCCTGCGCCGGAGCGGCGTCGCCTGGGTAGCCGACCACGCTTGCGTCCATCTTTCGATCTCGCAGTGTTGCTCCCGGGGGACTTCCCCTCGACACGACTGCAAGAGACGTGCAGGGTCGCGGGCACGCATGCCGCGAGCGCGAGACGGCCGGATTTCAAGGATTTGCGTGTGCCGGATCACGCAGCGTGCCCGGGGCGATGCACCGCCATGATGCGCACCGCGCCCCAGAATCGTGCGTCGGCACCACTCGAATTCCGCCAACTGCCTGAATTCGCCCCACTGCGGGGCCTGGCACGGATCTGGCTTGGTGAGCGGCAGACAACACGAACCATGTCACCGACTGCCGCCCGTACATACGACGAGATGCTGGACGCGGACGCGCAGGCGCGTCCGCATTGCCGGCAATACTGGAGCTGGCTGACCGAGCAGCCGCGGCAGCACCTTGCGCAGAAGCGCGCAGAAGCCGATGCGCTCTTCCACCGGCTCGGGATCACCTTCGCGGTCTACGGCGAAACCGCCGGCACCGAGCGGCTGATTCCCTTCGACATCGTGCCGCGCATCCTGCCTGCTGAAGAATGGCGGCGGCTCGAGGCGGGTCTGAAGCAGCGCGTACGCGCGCTCAACGCGTTCATCGCGGACATCTACCACGATCAGGAGATCCTGCGGGCGGGACGCATCCCGGCCGAGGACGTTCTGTGCAACGCGCAGTACCGGCCGGAGATGCAGGGCATCGATGTCCCCGGCGGAATCTATGCGCACATCGCCGGCATCGACGTGGTGCGCGACGGCGACGGCGTGTTCCACGTGCTCGAGGACAATCTGCGCGTGCCATCGGGCGTCTCGTACATGCTCGAGAACCGCCGGATGATGATGCGGCTCTTTCCCGAGCTCTTCGCGCGCCACGCCGTGCGGCCCGTCGAGCACTATCCGGACGTGCTGCTCGAGAACCTGAAGAGCGTCGCGCCCGCAGGGATCACCGACCCGGCGGTGGTGCTGCTGACGCCGGGCGCCTGCAACAGCGCATACTTCGAGCACGCCTTTCTCGCCCAGCAGATGGGCATCGAGCTCGTCGAAGGACAGGACCTCTTCGTGCGCGACGAGGCGCTCTACATGCGCACGACACGCGGTCCGCAGCGCGTGCACGTCGTCTACCGGCGCATCGACGACGACTTCCTCGACCCCCTCTCCTTCCGGACGGACTCGCTCCTCGGCGTGCCCGGGCTGCTGCACGCGTACCGCGCGGGCAACGTGACGATCGCCAACGCGATCGGCACGGGAATAGCGGACGACAAGTCCATCTACCCCTACGTTCCCGAGATGGTGCGTTTCTACCTCGGCGAGGAGCCGATTCTCGCGAACGTGCAGACCTGGATCCTGCGCAACCCGGAGCATCGCGCGTACGTGCTCGACCACCTGCCCGAGCTCGTCGTGAAGGAGGTGCACGGCGCCGGCGGCTACGGAATGCTCATCGGACCCGCGGCGACGTCTCTGCAGATCGAAGAGTTCCGCGCGCGCATCCGTGCGCATCCCGAGCGCTACATCGCGCAGCCGACGCTGTGCCTCTCGACGTCGCCGACGTTCGTCGACGAGGGAATCGCCCCGCGTCACGTCGACCTGCGGCCTTTCGTCCTTTCGGGGCGCGAGATCACGCTCGTGCCCGGAGGCCTCACACGGGTGGCGCTGCGCGAGGGCTCGCTGGTCGTCAACTCCTCGCAGGGTGGGGGCACCAAGGACACCTGGGTGCTCGGAGACTGAAGTGCTGAGCCGCACCGCCGATCATCTCTACTGGATGGCGCGCTATCTCGAGCGTGCGGAGTGCCTCGCACGCATGCTCGATGCGCAGTACCGGCTCTCTCTCCTGCCTCGCCCGCCCGAGGCGGCGCTGCAGGGCTGGACCGCCACGCTGGTCTCGCTCGGCATGGAGCAGGGCTTCCTCGCGCAGCACGGCGCCGTCACGCCGCGCAGCGCGTTCGACTATCTCGCGTTCGACCGCGAGCATCCGGGCAGCATCCTGCGCTGCCTCCAGGCGGCAAGGGAGAACGCCCGCGCGGTCCGCGGAACGATCACCTCCGAGGTCTGGGAGACGCTGAACGAGACCTGGCTGCAGTCGCGCTCCTTCGGGACGCACGTGCCCGAGCACTCCCGGGGAGAGTTCCTCGAGTGGGTAAAGTACCGCGCGCATCTCACGCGCGGCGTCATCGAAGGCACGATGCTGCGCGACGAGGCGATCTGCTTCGTGCGCATCGGCACCTTCCTCGAGCGCGCGGACAACACGACGCGGCTCCTCGAAGCCCGCTGGCGCGATCCCGGCGGAAGCGGCGAGCGCCTCGCGAACGAGGCCTCGGAATGGGGTGTGCTGCTGCGAGCCATGTCGGCGTTCGAGCTCTACCGGCGCGTCTGCCGCGAAGGCGTCACGCCGCTGCGCGTGACGGCGCTCCTCCTCATGCGCGAGGACTTTCCGCAGGCCGTGCACCGCTGCCTCGACGAGCTGCAGTCCCACCTCGCGGCCGTCGCGAACGATCAGTCCGGCGATACGGTGCGGCGCGCGGGTGAGCTGCACGCGCAGTTCCACTATGGACGCTTCGAGGAGCTGTGCGCCGACGGCGTCGCGGCGTTCCTCGACCGCGTCCAGGCACGGCTGCGCGACCTGGGGTGCCGCATCGCCAACGACTTCCTCGTGCCACTCGGGGCGGCCTGAACATGCAGTTCCACGTCCGACACCGCACCACGTACCGCTACGACCGGCCCGTCGAGTACAGCGCGCAGGCTCTGCGCCTCACGCCGCGCCGCGAGGAACGGCAGCGGACACTCTCCTGGATCATCCAGGCGCCGGGCCGCCGCTCGGAGCAGATCGACGCGCACGGCAACGTCACGCATCTCCTCACGGTGGAGCGGCCGCACACGGAGATCGAGATCGTCGTGAGCGGCACGATCGAGGTCACGGGAAGCGAAGAGCGGATGCCTCACGAAGGCGCAGTTCCGCCGCTCGCCTACCTGGCGCCGACGACGCTCACGGCGAGCGACGGCGCGATCGCCGCGCTCGCGCGCCGCGCGCTCGGCAACGCGCCCGTCACTCGCGAGCGTCTCTACGATCTCGCGGCGCTGGTGAGAGAGAGCGTGCGCTACCGGCCGGGAGCGACGCGTGTGGAGGACTCTGCCGCAGCGGTGCTCGCACGCGGCGAAGGCGTCTGCCAGGACCAGGCGCACGTCTTCATCGCCTGCTGCCGAACCGCGCGCGTGCCGGCGCGTTACGTCAGCGGCTATCTCTGCACGGCCGACGACGGCGCGACCGCGAGTCATGCCTGGGCCGACGCATGGCTTCCCGAAAGTCGCTGCTGGATCGGCATCGACGTCACGCACCTCGAACCGGCGGGACGCCGGCATTGCCGCCTCGCGGTCGGCCGCGATTATCTCGATGCCGCGCCGGTGAGAGGCGTACGCCGGGGCGGCGGACAGGAGATCATGGAAGTCGACGTCAAGGTGATGCACGTCGAACAGTGACGCGCATCCGACCCTCACACTCCACGCCCGCACGCGCGGTGTGGACGTTACACTTGCGTCCGGGCACCGTCCGCCAGATCAACCCTCGAGAGAAACCCCGTTCATGACCTACTGCGTCGCCATGCTGCTCGACACCGGGCTGGTGTTCCTGTCGGATTCACGGACCAGCGCGGGCGTGGATCAGATCAACACCTTCCGCAAGACCATCGTGTTCCAGAAACCGGACGAGCGCGTGCTCGTGCTGCAGACCGCGGGCAACCTCGCCATCACGCAGGCCGTCGTCAGCATGCTGCGCGAGAAGCTCGACTCGCCCGAGCACGCGAATCTCTACGGCTGCGCAAATCTCTTCGAGGCCGCATGCTGCGTGGGCGATGCGCTGCGCGAGGTGCACCGGCGCGACGCGGCGTCGCTCAGGGAATTCGGCGTCGAGTTCAACGCGAGCCTGATCCTCGGCGGCCAGATCCGCGGCGAGCCGCCACGGCTCTTCAGCATCTACTCGGCGGGCAACTTCATCGAAGCGACGCCCGATACGACGTACTTCCAGATCGGTGAGTCGAAGTACGGCAAGCCGATCATCGACCGCGTCATCCGCCGCAGCAGCAGCCTGAACGAAGCGGCGAAGTGCGCGCTCGTGTCGATGGATTCGACGATCCGTTCGAACCTCTCCGTGGGACTGCCCCTCGATCTCGTGATCGTGAGACGCGACCAGTACACCGTCGCGCGCCACGTCTCCATCGGCGACGACGACCCCTACTTCCGCGGCATCCGGGCGCGCTGGAGCGAGGCGCTGCGCGAGGCATTCGCGCAGCTTCCCGATCCGGACTGGCTGACCACTCGTTAGGGGCGCACGATGACCGCAGCGGGCAACGGCCACGCCCTCGCTTCCGTCTGCGGCCCCACGGGCTGGAACCGCCGCGGCGGCTTCCGAGTTAAGCAGTATCGCTTTTCCCGGGAGACGCCATGGACAGCTTCGGTGCCCGCTCCTCGCTGCGCGTCGGCGCACGCGAGCACGAGATCTTCCACCTCGGAGCCCTCGCGCGGCACGGTCTCGACGTGCACCGACTGCCGTATTCGCTGCGGATTCTCCTCGAGAATCTCCTGCGCCACGAAGACGGCGTCACCGTCACCGCGGACGACATCCGCGCGCTCGCCGGCTGGAATCCGTCCGCGCCCGCCGACCGCGAGATCGCCTTCATGCCCGCGCGCGTGCTGCTGCAGGACTTCACCGGAGTGCCGGCGCTCGCCGATCTCGCCTCGATGCGCGATGCGATGGCGGAGCTCGGCGGCGATCCGAAGCGGATCAATCCGCAGCTGCCCGTCGAGCTGGTGATCGATCACTCGATCCAGGTGGACGTGTTCGGCGTGCCGCAGGCCTTCGACCGGAACGAGGAGCTCGATTACCGCCGCAACGAGGAGCGCTACCGTTTCATCAAGTGGGGCGCACTGGCCTTCTCCAGCTTCAGCGCGACGCCGCCCAACGCGGGCATCTGTCATCAGGTCAATCTGGAGTTCCTCTCGCGCGTCACCTTCGGGCTCGACGGCGAGACGCGCAAGGGCGAGAGCGGCCTGCCGCAGGCCTATCCCGACACGCTCGTCGGCACGGATTCGCACACGCCGATGGTGAACGGTCTCGGCGTGCTCGGCTGGGGCGTCGGCGGCATCGAGGCGGAAGCCGCGATGCTCGGTCAGCCCATCTCGATGCTCATCCCGCAGGTCATCGGCGTACGCCTCACGGGCGAGCTACGAGAAGGTGCCACTGCGACGGATCTCGTGCTGACGGTCACCGAGATGCTGCGCAGGCGAGGCGTCGTGGGACAGTTCGTGGAGTTCTTCGGTCCCGGCATCTCGAACCTGCGCATCGCAGATCGCGCGACGATCGGCAACATGTCGCCCGAGTACGGCTCGACCTGCACCATGTTCCCGGTCGATCAGGTCACGCTCGACTATCTTCGATTCACGGGCCGCTCCGAGGAGCGCATCGCGCTCGTCGAGGCGTACATGAAGGCGCAGGGTCTCTTTCACACGCCCGACGCACCGGAGCCCGTCTTCTCCGACACGCTCGAGCTCGATCTCGGCACCGTGGAGCCGAGCATCGCGGGCCCCGGCCGTCCCCAGGACCGCATCCCGCTCTCGAAGGCGAAGGAAGCTTTCCGCGCGGCCCTGCCGTCGCTCCTGCCGCCGCGTTCCGCCGGTACGCAGGCTCGTCAGGCGCCGAAGGACGGACTCGATCACGGCGCCGTGGCCATCGCAGCGATCACGAGCTGTACGAACACGTCGAACCCTTCGGTCATGATCGCGGCGGGACTGCTCGCGCGGAACGCGGTGCGCAGAGGGCTCAGGCGCAAACCGTGGGTGAAGACCTCGCTCGCGCCGGGCTCACGGGTCGTCACCGAGTACTACCGCCGCGCGGGGCTCATGAAGGATCTCGAGGCGCTCGGCTTTCATCTTGCCGGCTACGGCTGCACGACGTGCATCGGCAACTCGGGTCCGCTGCTGCCGGAAGTATCCGAAGCGATCGAGCGCGACGGACTGGTCGTTGTCTCCGTTCTCTCGGGCAACCGCAACTTCGAGGGCCGCATCAACCCGGAAGTCCGGGCCAACTTCCTCATGTCGCCGCCTCTCGTCGTGGCCTTCGCGCTCGCGGGCCGTATGGACATCGATCCGTATACGGAGCCGCTCACCGAGGACCCTGACGGCAATCCCGTCTTCCTGCGAGATCTCTGGCCGTCCCGCGAGGAGATCGAGCGCGTCATCCGCGACGCGATCGGCTCCGACATGTACCGGAGAACCTACTCGCGCATCTACAGGGGAGACAAACGCTGGAACGCGCTCCAGGTCGAAGCGAGCGAGCGTTACCCCTGGGAAGCCGCTTCGACCTATCTGCGCCGCCCACCCTATTTCGACGGCATGTCACGCGAAGCGCCGCATTCGGTCGAGGAGATCCGCGGCGCCCGCGTGATCGCGGTGCTCGGCGACAGCGTCACGACGGACCACATCTCTCCCGCAGGATCGATCAGAAAGGATTCTCCCGCGGGACGCTATCTCATCGAGCACGGAGTGCCGCCGGAGAGCTTCAACTCCTACGGCTCGCGGCGAGGCAATCACGAGGTGATGATGCGCGGCACGTTCGCGAACGTGCGCATCCGGAACCGCCTCGTGCCGCAGATCGAGGGACCGTACACGCGCCTTCTGCCGGGCAACGAGGTGCTGCCGATCTACGAGGCGGCCATGCGTTACAGGGAACGGGGCACGCCGCTCATCGTGCTCGCGGGCAGGGAGTACGGCTCCGGTTCCTCGCGCGACTGGGCGGCGAAGGGCCCGCGCCTGCTCGGTATCCGCGCGGTGATCGCCGAGAGCTACGAGCGCATACACCGCTCCAATCTGGTCGGGATGGGCGTCCTGCCGCTGCAGTTCCTCCCGGGTGAGTCCGTTGCGTCTCTGCATCTCACCGGCGAGGAAGTGTTCGAAGTGGTCGGACTCGCCGATGCGGTACGCAACGGCTTCGCATCGGGAAGGACGCTTCGCGTGGTCGCGCGCGGTCCCGGCTCGCACGAGACGCGGTTCGAGGTCCTGGTGCGCATCGACACGCCGCAGGAGCTGCTCTATTACCGGCACGGCGGCATCCTGCAGTACGTGCTGCGCCAGTTGCTGTCGGGCAGGCAGAGGCCCGAGGCCGTCGCGGGCAGCCTCGCCGCGGGACCGCAGCCCGATCCGCTCCACAGGCCGCCGAGAGACGTCGTGGAGCAGGGCTCGCGGGAGTCCTTCCCCGCCAGCGATCCTCCCGCGTACTGAGGCGGAATCGTCGAGGGATGCGCTATCTCGCGCTCTGCACCGACTACGACGGGACTCTCGCGCATCACGGTCGGGTGGCCGATTCGACGTGCGCGGCGCTCGAACGTCTGCGCGCCTCGGGCCGGCGGATCGTCCTCGTCACGGGCCGCCAGCTCGACGATCTCAGGAACGTGTGCCCGAAGCTCGAGCTCTTCGACTGCGTCGTGGCGGAAAACGGCGCCGTGCTGCACAGACCGGCAGCGCGCGAAGAGAAGGTTCTCGCCGGGCGTCCGCCGCAGCGCTTCATCGATGCGCTGCGCGAGCGCGGCGTGGAGCCGCTTTCGGTCGGCCGCGTGATAGTCGCGACCTGGGAGCCGCATCACACGACGGTGCTCGAGACGATCCGCGAGCTCGGCCTGGAGCTGCAGGTGATCTTCAACAAGGGCGCGGTCATGGTGCTGCCGGCCGGCGTGAACAAGGCGACGGGGCTCGCGGCCGCGCTCGACGCGCTCGGACTTTCACCGCACAACGCGGTGGGAATCGGCGATGCCGAGAACGACCACGCGTTCCTCGATCTCTGCGAATGTGCCGTCGCCGTGTCGAACGCGCTGCCGCTGCTCAAGGAACGAGCCGACCTCGTCACGCAGGGCGATCACGGCGCCGGTGTGGAAGAGCTCGTCGGACGGTTGCTGAAAGACGATCTCGCTTCGCTCGAGGAACGGCTCACGCGGCACCACGTGCTGCTCGGCCGCGACGCACGGGGTGAGGAAGTCCGCATGAGTCCCCACGGCACCAACATCCTGCTCGTCGGCACGTCGGGAAGCGGCAAGTCGACGCTCGCCACGGGCATCCTCGAGCGCCTCGTCGAGAGCCGCCGCACGTTCTGCATCATCGATCCCGAGGGCGACTACGACACGCTGCAGGGCGCGGTGACGCTGGGCACGGCTGAACGGCCGCCGGGCATCGACGAGATGGGTCAGCTCCTCGCGAAGCCCGGCGCGAGCTGCGTGCTCAATCTCGTCGCGCTTCCGATCACCGACCGGCCGGCGTTCTTCGAAGCATTGCTGCCGCGGCTTCAGGAGCTGCGCGCCCGCACCGGCCGCCCGCACTGGCTCGTGATCGACGAAGCGCATCACCTGCTGCCGGCCGCGCGCCGCAATGGCGGCTCCTCATTGCCCGAGCGTCTCGAGAACGTCCTGCAGATCACCGTGCACCCGAACCTCATCGCCGCGAGCGCCCTCGCACAGGTCGACACCGTCATCGCGGTCGGCATGACGCCCGAGGCGATGATGCGCGAGTTCTGCGAAACGCTCGGCGAGTGCCCGCCGGCTCTCGAGCCCGTGCGGCTGGAAGCGGGCGAAGCGCTCGTGTGGCTCCGCCGACGGGGACGGGCGCCGTTCCGCCTCGTCATCGAGCCGAGCCGCACCGAACGCCGCCGTCACACGCGCAAGTACGCCGAAGGCGAGCTCGGTCCGGACCGCAGCTTCTATTTCCGCGGCCCCGAAGGAAGGCTCAATCTGCGCGCGCAGAATCTGCTCCTCTTCCTGCAGCTCGCGGAAGGCGTCGACGACGACACCTGGCTGCATCATCTGCGCGGCCGCGACTACTCGCGCTGGATCCGCGACTGCATCAAGGACCGTCCGCTCGCGGAGGAAGTCGCCGAGATCGAGAACCGTGCGGACACCTCGCCGCAGGAGAGCCGCCGGCTCATCAGGCGGGCGATCGAGTCACGCTACACGCTGCCCGCCTGAGCAGGCGCATCGCTCCGTGAAGCCGCGCGCCGGCTCTCGGACTCGGCTTCGGCGACGCGTGCACTTTCGAGCGCCGGCGCGGGCGGCAACCCCGTGACCTCGAGGATCTCCTGCTCGTCGAGCGTCTCGCGCTCGAGCAGCGCCTTCACCAGTGCATCGAGCTCGCGGCGGTGTACGGTGAGGAGCCGCTTCGCTTCGGTATAGCACTCGTCGATGATCCGCCGCACCTCGTCATCGATGAGACGCGCCGTTTCCTCGCTGAAGGGTTTCGCACCGGGAAACACGGACGGGCCGCGCAGGTAGGGATTCTCGGGCGGTGCGAGCTCCACGAGCCCCAGCCGCTCGCTCATGCCCCAGCGCGTGACCATGTTGCGCGCGAGCTCGGTGGCCTGCCTGATGTCGTTCTCGGCGCCGGTCGTGCGCGTGCCGTAGACGATCTCCTCGGCGGCGCGCCCACCGAGCATGCCGATGATGCGCGCGCGCAGATAGCCTTCCGGATAGTTGTAGCGGTCGCTGTCGGGACGCTGGTACGTGACGCCGAGCGCCTGCCCGCGCGGCACGATCGACACGCGGTGCACGGGATCGGCGCCCGGTACCACCAGCCCGAGGATCGCATGACCGCCCTCGTGATACGCGATGCGCTCGCGATCCTCCTGCGAGAGAAGCAGCGGCCGCTCGGGTCCGAGCACGATCTTCTCGAGCGCATCGTAGAAATCGCGCCGACGCACCTCGTCCTGATTGCGCCGCGCGGCAAGGAGCGCCGCCTCGTTGACCAGGTTCCTGATGTCGGCTCCCGAGAAACCCGGCGTCGAGCCGGCGATCTCCGCGAGATCCACGTCCTTCGCGAGCGGCACCTTGCGCGTGTGGACCTTGAGTATCGCCTCGCGGCCGTTCTTGTCGGGCAGGTTGATCACGATGCGGCGGTCGAAGCGTCCGGGCCGCAGCAGCGCGCGGTCGAGGACGTCCGGCTGGTTCGTCGCCGCAAGGACGATGACACCTTCACGGCTCGAGAAGCCGTCCATCTCGGTGAGGATCTGGTTGAGCGTCTGCTCCTGCTCGCTCGTGCCGCCGATCGCCACCTGCCCGCGCGCGCGGCCGATGGAGTCGATCTCGTCGATGAAGATGATCGCCGGCGCGTGCTCGCGCGCCTGCCTGAAGAGATCGCGCACCCGCGCGGCACCGACGCCCACGATCATCTCGACGAACTCGGAGGCGCTCATCGAGAAGAACGGCACGCCGGCCTCGCCGGCAACGGCCCGCGCGAGCAGCGTCTTGCCGGTTCCCGGGGCGCCGATGAGCAGCACGCCCTTGGGCGCCGTTCCGCCGAGGCGCGTGTACTTGGCGGGGTCCTTCAGGAAGTCGACGATCTCGACGAGCTCGTTCTCGGCCTCGTCGATGCCGGCGACGTCGTCGAACGTGACGCGCTTCTCCTGCTCCTGGTCGTAGCGCCGCGCCCGGCTCTTCCCGAGACCCATGAGCCCGCCGCCCAGCAGCCCGCCCTGCCGGGACGCACGCCGGAAGAGCCAGACGTAGAACAGAATGATGAGCAGCGCCGGTCCGAAGCCGTACAGCAGCGTCGCCCAGGGACTCGTTCCCGTGCGGATGGGCTCGGCGCTGATCTCGACGCCGTTCGCAATGAGCAGCGCCTCGAGCCCGGGGTCGACGAAGACGGGCACCGTCGTGCGGAACGTTTCCGAGGTGCGCGGCTCGGCCGGCCGGGCGCCGCGCGGCGCCGGAACGCGCACCCCCTCTGCCCGCCCCGATTCGGCGTCGGCGGGCGGATAGGTAATGGCCTCGCGGAAGCGGCCTTCGATGTTCTCGCCCTGGCTGTAGATCTCCGCGACGTTGCCCCGGGTCACCTGCTCCCGGAACACGGTGTAGGGGATGGTGAGCGGCTCGTCCTCGGGAGGCGCGAGGGTGCGGACCAGCAGGAAGTTGGCAAGAAGCACCAGGAGGAACACCCACCAGACGTGAGGCGGCGGCAGCGGCGGCCGCGAACGATCGGTTCCCGAGGCACCGCCCGGCCTGCCGGCCGGCTGCCGGGCCTGACGCGTCCCGCCCTCCTTTTCTTTTTCCGATCCGAACACTGGCCACCTCATGCCGGCCCCTCCGGCAAGCTCCATACCCGAGCGATCCGCAGCGGCCGGGCGGAGAAGCCGATCACGCTTCCCGCGAATGCCGCGGCAACCCACGGAACTTTTCGGGGACTCCGTCTGTCATGCGCTGTCCCTTTTCCGGCCGCCCGTTCCGGCCATTGAACTGCGGCGCGGCGCCCCCACAGTGCGCCGCCCTTTTCTCGACAACCAACGAACAACACCAAGGAGGTCATCGGATGGAACTGGTCACGATCCTCGTCGTCGCAACGTCGGTGCTGACGGTGATGCACTTCGTCACGATTCTCTCGCGCCGCAAGCTCGACTGAGGATCGGCCGTACCGCCCCCGGGGAATGAGCCCGGGGGCGGAAGTTTTCAACCCGCTTCATCCGTCATCGCCTTCGCAAGGATCTCGTACGACCGCAGCCGCGCGGCGTGGTCGTAGATCGCGGAAACCACGATCAGCTCGTCGACGCCGGTTTCCCTGACGAAGCGCTCGAGACCGGCACGGACGGTGCGCCCCGACCCGACGAACGCGTAGCGCAGCATCGCCGAGGCCTGCGCCTTCTCGAGCGGCGTCCAGTACGTGTCGATGTCGTCGATCGGCGGCGGCAGTCGCCCCGGTGAGCCGCGGACCAGATTCGCGAACTGCTGCTGCACCGAGGTGAAGAGCCTCCGCGCCTCATCGTCGGTGTCCGCGGCGACGACGTTGACGCCTGCCATCGTGTACGGCCGATCGAGCTGCGAGGAGGACCGGAAGCTCTCGCGGTATATGCGCAGCGCGTGGAACAGCGCGTCCGGCGCGAAATGGGATGCGAACGCGTACGGCAAGCCGAGCATGGCGGCGAGCTGCGCACCGAAGACACTCGAGCCGAGGATCCAGACCGGCACGTTGAGGCCTGCGCCTGGCACGGCACGCACCGCCTGCCCTTCCCGCGGCGGCGCGAAGTAGCTCTGCAGCTCCACGACGTCGTCGGGGAAGGTATCCGCGCTCGCGGGGCTCCGACGCAGGGCCCTGACGGTGACCTGGTCCGTCCCGGGCGCGCGGCCCAGACCGAGATCGATGCGTCCGGGATAGAGCGTCTCGAGCGTTCCGAACTGCTCGGCGATGACGAGCGGCGCATGGTTCGGCAGCATGATGCCGCCCGCGCCGACGCGGATCCTGCGCGTTCCTGCCGCGACATAGCCGATCACCACCGCAGTCGCCGAGCTCGCGATGCCCGGCATGTTGTGGTGCTCGGCCAGCCAGAATCGGCGGTAGCCCCACTCTTCCGCGTGCTGCGCGAGGTCGAGCGTGTTTCGAAGCGCATCGGCTGGTGTCGCGCCCACCGTCACGAACGCGAGATCGAGTATCGACAGCGGTACCACGGCTCGTTCAGCGCCTCAGGCCGGACGGCTCGCCGCGTCGAGCCTCGCGAGCTGCTCCTTCGTGAGCACGAGGCGCATCGCGCCGAGCAGCTCCTCGGTCTGCGCGACGCTCGTTGCGCTCGCAATCGGTGCGGCGACGCCCGGTTGAGCGGCGAGCCAGGCGAGCGCCACCTGCGCCGGCGTCGCGCGCGCCTCCGCGGCGACCTCGTCGAGAGCGTTGAGCACCGCGAAACCGCGCTCGTTCATGTACTGCGCGACCGCGCGGGCGCGGGCGCGCCCCTCGAGATCCTTGTCACTGCGATACTTGCCGGTGAGGAAGCCCGATGCGAGACCGAAGTACGGAAGCGCAGCGATGTTCCGTTCGACACAGAGCTGCTGCAGCGGACCCTCGAACTGCGAGCGGTCCATGAGGTTGTATCGCGGCTGGAGCACCGTGTAGCTCGCGAATCCGCGCCGCGCGCTGATGTCGAGCGCCTGCTCGAGGCGCGGCGCCTCGTAGTTCGAGGCGCCGATGGCGCGCACCTTGCCGGCCCGCACCAGACGATCGAACGCCGCGAGCGTCTCCTCGAGCGGCGTGTCGGCATCGTCGACGTGGGCGTAGTACAGGTCGATGTAGTCCGTGCGCAGCCGGCGCAGGGAGCCCTCCACGGCGGCCTCGATACGGGCCGGCGCGAGGCCCTTCTCGCCGCCGATCTCCATGCCGACCTTGGTGGCGATCAGCACGTCGTCGCGGCGCCCGCGCGCAGCGAGCCAGGTGCCGATGATGGTCTCGGACTCGCCTCCCTTGTGGCCCGGAACCCAGGTCGAGTAGACGTCTGCGGTGTCGATCATCTTCCCGCCGCCGGCGACGAATGCATCGAGTATCGCGTGCGAAGTCTTCTCGTCCGCCGTCCAGCCGAAGACGTTTCCGCCGAGAACGAGCGGCGGCGTCGCCAGTCCGCTCGTGCCGAGTTGCCTGTCGCTCATATATCACTCACTTCCCGATTTCGATGCATGCGATTTCCGCCGTGAGCGGATCGCACGCGATCACCTGAACTCGAAGTACTCGAAGTGCAGATTGCGCTCCGGTACGCCATTTTCGCGCATCCGCGCCTGGACCTCCCGCAGCAGCCCCTGGGGCCCGCAGAAGCTGATGCGGACCGCCGCGGCGCCGGCTTCGCTCACGATCGCGCGGAAACGATCGATGAACTCCGGGCTCGCCGGCCCCGTCGAGACGGGCACGAGCTCGACGCCGCGCCGGCTCGCGAGCTCCGCGACGCGCTCCGCCTTCGGAAACTCGCGTCCCGGAGTGAAGAAATAGAAGAACGTCACGCGATCGAAGTTTCTGCCTGCCTCGTCGGACAGCCAGGCGAGGAAGGGCGTGATGCCGACACCTCCCGCGATCCAGACCTCCCGCTGCGCGTCCACAGGACGCAGGAAGCGCCCGAACGGCGCGTAGATCTCCGCGTACATGCCGGGGGTCGTGTTCCGAACGAGCCGGTGCGTGTAATCGCCGAGATCGCGGATCACGAAGTGCACGTGCCCCTCGCCTCCGGCACCGGAGGCGATCGTGAACGGATGCGGCTCGCGCAGACCTTCCTCCTTGATCCGCAGGAATCCGAACTGACCGGGCCGGAACTCGATCGGGCGTTTCACGGGCGCGAGCTGGAGATGAACCCCGGCAGGACCGGGAGAAACGTTCACGACACGGTAGTTCGCGTGATCCGCGAAGAACGGATAGAGCAGCAGCTTGTAGAACGCGGCGGCAACACCCGCGGCCGCGATCACGCCGAGCCAGATGCCCGCGGGGCTCGAGAGCTCGATGGGTGAGCGGATGCTGAGCCAGTGTGCGACGACGATGAGAAACAGAGGCCCCGACGTCTTGTGCCACAGGCGCCATGTGCCGTAGGGGATCCTGCGATTGAGCGCCAGCAGGACGATGACCATCAGCGCGACGAAGCTGAGCTGACGCACGAGCCGCGTGTGATGGCGCGGAAGCGAGAGGATCGGCGCGAGATCCCACTCCTTCAGCTCCGCCTGGAAGACGAGGTGGAACGAGGCGAAAGCGAGCGCCCACACGGCCATCCACTTGTGGGTGAGATACACCCGATCGAGCCCGCCGAGCGCAGACTCCACGAACCTCAGGCGTCCGCCGAGCAATGCCGCGGTACCCATCAGCGCGAACGCCGACGCGCCGAGGGCAAGACTCAGCGCCGCGGTCGTCGGCCACGTCGCACGCGGAATCTCCGCGAACGTGAGTACGCAGGTCACTGCAACGACGATGAAGACTGCCTGCCAGGGCCTCAGGTACATGGGGGCCGCTCCCGCCGCTCTGTCGATATCTGCCGCTCGTGCACGGCGGCACCTCAGGGTGAGCCCGCGAGTGGAAATACCCGCGTGCTCCCTCCCTCGAACACGAATTCCTGGTCCCGGAAGGCGAGCCGGATGGGCGCTGCACCCGGCTCCCGCCCGCGCACCGTGAGCGTCTCGCGCGTCAGCCGCAGATCGAGCGTGTGCCCGCGATACCGGATGCGCATGTCGAGCCGGTCGAGCTCCTCGGGCAGCCTGGGATTGAGCCTCAGCACCCCGCCCGTCACTTCGATGCCCGTCGAGACGCGCTGCACGAGGTCGACGGTGCCGGCCATGGCGCCGAGGTGAATGCCTTCGGCCGTGGTGCCGCCCTGGATATCACTGACGTCGCTCTGCAGTGCCTCGGCGTAGTAGCGCATCGCCTTCGGCCGGTTCGAGCGCGCGAGCACCCACGCGTGCACGACGCGTGACAGTGTCGAGCCGTGCGTCGAGCGCGCGTCGTAGTACGCGACGTTGCGCGGAATGGTCTCGTATTCGAACGGGTATCCGAGGTGCCGGAAGAGCTCCCGCAGCTCGTCCGAGGAGAACAGATAGAACAGCATCAGCACGTCCGCCTGCTTCGAGACCTTGTAGCGGTTCGCGCTGTCACCCTCGGCCTCGAGAATCAGCTCCAGGCGCTGGATGTTGCCGTAGCGCTCGCGGTACGCCTCGAGATCGAGCTCGGCGAGACGCTCGTAGCCTTCGAACTGGCTGATGATTCCGTCGTCGTGGAACGGCACGAACATGCGCCGGCTGATGTCCCTCCAGCGCGCGATGTCTTCCGGCGTGATGCCGAGCCGCACCGTGAGCTCGGTGCGGCGGATGTCGGGCAGGATCTCGAGCACGTCGAGCGCCCGCAGCAGCACCCACACCGCCATGATGTTGGTGTAGGCGTTGTTGTCGAGCCCGGGCGTCGGCGAGTCGGGATAGCCTTCGTGGAACTCGTCGGGGCCCATCACGCCGCGGATCACGTAGCGGCCACGCTGCTCGTCGAAGGTGGCGATGCTCGACCAGAAGCGCGCGATCTCGAGGACGAGCTCCGCACCGTAGAACTGCATGAACTCGAGGTCGCCCGTCACCTGGTAGTAGTGCCAGACGTTCCAGACGATGGCGCTCCCCACGTGGCGCTGCAGGAAGGTGTTGTCCGGAATCCAGCGTCCCGAGCGCGGATTGAGGTTGAGCTCCTGAGTTTCTTCCTGACCGTCGCTGCCGCTCTGCCACGGGAACATGGCGCCCTGGTACCCGGCCGCGCGAGCCGCCGCGCGCGCTTCGTCCAGCCGGCGGTACCGGTAGAGCAGCAGCGAGCGCGTGATCTCCGGCGCGCGGAAGTTGAGCGTCGGAAAGATGAAGAGCTCGTCCCAGAAAACGTGACCCTGGTAGGCCTCGCCCGTCCAGCCGCGTGCCGGAATTCCGATGTCGAGACCGATCGAGTTGAGCGACGCCGCCTGCAGCAGGTGGAACATGTTGAGCCGCAGCAGCATGGGGACGTTGAGTGTGAAATCGCCTCCCCGGGCGCGCAGATGCACGTCGAAGCGGCGCCAGAGGTGCTTCCACGCGAGCGCATGCGCGTCGCGCAGGGAAGCGAAGCTCCCCGCCCGCGCAAGGGCCTTCAGGCACGCGACGGAGGGTTCGGAAATCGCGTAATCCCTGGAGCTGTAGATGAAGGCGATCTTCTCCACCGTCAGCGGCTCGCCCTCCCGCAGCTCCACGTCCATCTCGTGCGCGATGTACCCGGGCTCGGCGAGCTGCCGGCGCTGCGCATCGACGGGCTCCCCGTCGCGCAGCACCCGCGTGCGTGCCGCCATCGCGACGTGCAGATTGGATTGCGACGTCCGCACGAGCAGCCGCACGCCGTCCGGGCACGGCGAATCACCGAAGAGCGGCTCGAGGTGCCGGTTGTTGAAGCATGCGTAGAGCTTCGCGCCGGCGTTCACGACGCGGCCGTCGATTCCCGAGCGCAGCGTCACGGGTCCCGACCAGTTCTCGGCGACGATGCGGAGCTCGAAGGCACCGCAGTGCATGTCCGCCATCGAGACGAATCGCCGCTCCTCCAGCCGGCTGCGACGACCCTGCCCGTCTTCGAAAACAATCTGCCGCTCCAGCACCCCGCAGCGCAGGTCGAGCTCCTGGCGATACGACACCAGATGCACGCGCCGCTCGTCGAACCATTCGCCGTCGCCGAAGCGAAGCTCGAGCGACAGCCAGTTCGGAAAGTTCACGAGATCCTCGTTCTCGACGACGCGTCCGGCGATGTTCGTGTGCAGGCGGTTGTAGCCGCCCGCGAGATACGTGCCGGGATAGCGCACACCGTCCGCGCGTGCCCACGGCGCCGCCGCGCGCGTGGTGAAGTACCCGTTGCCGAGTGCGCAGACCGCCTCGCGGATGCCCTCGCGCCGGGCATCGAACGACTCGTAGACCAGCCTCCACGTCGACGGCGGCTCGACGGCGACCTGGACCTGCGCGAGGTCGGCCACGACCACGTCCGCACCGGCCGTACGCAACGCCTGCGACGTGCCCGTGCGGTCCACCCCGATGACGAGCCCGAAGCCGCCGGCGCGCCCCGCTTCGACCCCGGCGATCGCGTCCTCGACGACGACCGCACGCGAAGGCTCGACGCGCAGCCGCCGCGCGGCTTCGAGGAAGACATCCGGTGCCGGCTTGCCTTGCAGGTGCAGTGGCTCGATGTCGGTCCCGTCGACACGCACATCGAAGAGATTCTCGATGCGGGCCGCCTCCAGCACGGCGCGGCAGTTGCTGCTCGAGGAGACGACGGCGGTGCGCACGTCCTGCGCGCGCAGCGCCCGGATGAGGTCGACGGTGCTGCCGTACACATCCGCGCCGTGCGCATGCAGGTGCTCGTGGAAGTAGCGGTCCTTGAGCTTTCCGAGCGCGTATACGCTCTGCGTTCCGGGAGGGTCGTCGCTCCTGCCCTCGGGCAGATCGATGCCGCGCGATGAGAGAAAGGCTACGACGCCGTCGTGACGCGGCTTGCCGTCGACGAGGCGCCGGTAGTCCGTCTCGGGATCGAAAGGCTCGAACGCCGCGCCGCCCCGCGCCACGTGTGTCTCGAGGAGCTCGTCGAAGAGCCGCTTCCAGGCGGCGGCGTGCACGCTCGCCGTGCGGGTGACGACGCCGTCGAGGTCGAACAGCACCGCATCGTAGTCCCGCGGCGAGAGCGTGACGATGATGCCGGTGGCGCTCATGGGTGCAACGACACCCGGGGCGGGTGCTCGGACGCCGGCCTCAGTGCGCCGTCAGTCCGCCGTCGGCGAGCAGCACGTGACCCGTGATGAACGAGGCGCCGGGCGAGCACAGGAACAGCACCGCCTCGGCCATTTCCTCCGGTTCGGCGAGTCTCCCGATCGCGTGGCGCGCGATCAGCTCCCGAGTGAACTCGGTATCGGCCATCCAGCCTGCGATCATCTGCGTCTTGACGCCGCCCGGGGCGAGCGCGTTGACGCGGATTCCCCTGCTCGAGTACTCGATCGCAGCCGCGCGCGTGAGCCCGACCACGCCGTGCTTCGCGGCGACGTAGGGCGCCATGCCGGGATCGGCAATCACGCCCGCGACGGAAGCGGTATTCACGATCGCACCGCCGCCCTGAGCGAGCATGCGTGGAATCTCGTACTTCATGCAGAGCCACACGCCCTTGAGGTCGACGTCGATCGTGCGGTTCCAGTCGGCTTCGGTCATCTCGACGAGCGGTTTCGTCGGCGGGAGAACTCCTGCGTTGTTGAAGGCCGCATCGAGGCGCCCGAAACGCTGGACAGTCGCCTCGACGAGCGCCTCCACCTCGGCGGCTCGTGAAACGTCGGTGCGGAGGAAGAAGACTTCGCCGCCCGTCTCGGCGATCATCCTCTCGGTCTCGCGGCCCCCGGCCTCGTCGAGGTCGGCGATCGCCACCCTTGCCCCTGCGCGTGCGAACGCGATCGCCGTCGCACGCCCGATGCCGCTGCTCGCGCCGGTGACGAGTACCGTCCTGCCGGCAAACCTGTCGTCCCTCGTGCTCATCGCTGCTCTCCCTACTTGATCACCGGGCCGGCCCGAATTCTCGAACGCGACGGCCGGCATGCAGGCCGTGAGGGCCGGAAGTCGGATGCTTCGGCTCAAGCAATCCCCATTCCCACGACGGCCGAGATCGAGCGTACGTGATCCGGGCAGGCGACGGCGATGCTGGATTTCCGCTACTCTCCCGCTCTGATGGATACTCCCCGCATCATGCGCGCCGCGACGATCGCGGCGATCGTGGTCGCAACACTCCTGATCGTCATCAAGCTGGCCGCCTGGCTGCTCACGGGCTCGGTCGCCGTGCTCTCGTCGCTGATCGATTCGGTGCTCGACGCGACCGCTTCGCTCCTCAACGCATTCGCGGTGCATCACGCGCTGCGGCCCGCCGACCACGAGCACCGGTTCGGCCACGGCAAGGCCGAGTCGCTGGCCGGGATCGGACAGACGCTGTTCGTCGGCGCCTCGGGCACGCTGCTGCTGTTCGAGGCCGTTCCACGTCTGCTCGACCCCCGGCCGATCGAGCAGGCGCCGGTCGGCATCGCAGTGATGGTGATCTCGATCGTTCTGACGGTCGGGCTGGTGACGTTCCAGCGCTACGCGATCCGCCGCACGGGCTCGGTCGCGATCGGCGCGGACTCACTGCACTACGCCGGCGACGTGCTGGTCAACGCCAGCATCATCGTGTCGCTCCTGCTGTCGAAGTATCTCGGCTGGTACGTCGCGGATCCGCTCTTCGCGATCGCAATCGCGATCTACGTACTTTCCACCGCGCTGCGCATCGCGCGCCGTTCGGTGGACGTGCTGATGGACCACGAGCTGCCGGACGAGGAGCGCTCGCTGATCGAGAAGATCTGTCTCGAGCATCCGCGAGTGCTCGCCGTGCACGACATGCGCACCCGGACCTCCGGCCTCACCAAGTTCATCCAGCTGCACCTCGAGATGGACGGTGAGATGACGCTGCGCGCGGCGCACGATGTCGCCGTTGCGGTCGAGCGCCGGATTCGTGCTGCTTTCCCCGGCGCCGAAGTGATCATCCACCAGGATCCCTTCGCGGGTCCCGATCGTCACGAGTGAAGACGGACAGCAACGTGCCGGCCACGGAGAACGCCGTGAGATCGAAACTGCGGCGCCGCTCGATTGCAGTGACCGCGATCGTCCTGCTCGCGGCGGGACTTGCGCTCGCGCGTCACTGGATGGGCCCGAGCCTGCCCGGCTACCGGCTGGAAACCCGGCCGCTCGTGCAGACGGTCGTCGCGAGCGGGCGTGTCATCACGATTTCCCGAGTGCAGGTCGGAAGCGAGATCACCGGCGTGGTGCGCGAACGGCGAGTCGAGGAAGGCGACGTCGTCGCTCCGGGCGACGTGCTGGTGGTGCTGCGGGCGGACGATCTCGCCGCACAGGTGCGCGCCGCCGAGGCGGCACTGAGCCAGCTCGAACGTTCCACCCGCCCGCAGGCTGAGGTGGCGCTGCGCGAGGCGGAATCCCGGCTCGCGCAGGCAGACCGCGAAGCACAGCGGCGCAGGGACCTCTTCGAGCGCGCTCTCATCGCCCGCGAATCGCTCGAGCAGGCGGAAGAAGCGCTCATCGTGGCGCGTGCCGCCGCGGAGAAGGCGCGGCTCATCGCCGCCGCGCTCGCCCCCGGCGGGCCCGAAGAGACACAGCTCAGGGAGCAGCTCGCCAACGCACGCGCCGCGCTGGAGAAGACCGTCGTGCGCTCCGAGGTCGCAGGGATCGTCCTCACACGCAATGCCGAGCCCGGCGATCTCGTGCAGCCCGGCCGCGTGCTGTTTGAGATCGCGCGCAGCGGCGACACGGAGATCCTCGTTCCCTTCGACGAGGAGAATCTGTCGCGGCTCGCCGTGGGCCAGCGCGCGGTCTGCATCGCGGACGCGTATCCCGACCGGCCGTTTCCGGCGGAGCTCAGCTTCATCTCGCCGAAGGTGGATCCGGAGCGCGGCACCGTCGACGTGCGCCTGAAGGTCGTGCCCGCACCGCCCTTCCTGCGGCAGGACATGACGGTATCGGTGAACGTGGAAACGGGACGGCGCGACAGTGCGCTCGTCGTGCCGAACGATGCGCTGTTCGGGATCGAAGGCGATACCGCGTACGTGCTGGCCGTGCGCGGCGGGCGCGCAGCACGTGTCCGAGTGACGCTCGGCCTGCGCGGTCCGTCGCTCACGGAGGTCGTCGCGGGTCTCGAGCCCGACGAGCTCGTGCTCGCGGCGCCGAGCGGTGCAGTCGCGGAGGGTGATCGGGTCCGCGTGCGCGAGCAGCCTCTGCCCGTCTCGCCCGCTCCTCCGGCCGCAACGCGGGAGAGCCGCTCGACTTCGCTCGACTGAACGCACCATGTGGACCGAATGGACCATTGCCATCCGCCTGCTGCGCGAGGGACGCGTCCAGTCGCTGCTCATCATCGTCGGGATCGCGGTGGGCGTAGCGGTCATCGTGTTCATCACCGCGCTCATCAGCGGCCTGCAGGCGAACACCATCCGACGCACGCTCGGCACGCAGGCACACGTCCGGGTCGAGCCGCCCGACGAGGTGAATCGCATCGCACCGGCGGCACCAGGCGTCGTGCAGCTCGTTCTGGAAGACCGCCGCGCACAGCGACTGCGGTCGATCCGCGACTGGCAGCAGGTCCGGGACACTCTCGAGCGCCTTCCGGGCGTCGTCGCCGTGTCGCCGATCGTCTCCGGACCGGCGTTCGCCCGGCGTGGCAGCGCGCGCAATTCCATCGCGCTGATCGGCGCCGATCCCGCGCGCTACGTGCGGGTCGTTCCCATCCACGAGAATCTGATCGCGGGCGCCTTCAGAGTCGGCGCAGGAGATGCGACGATAGGCCGCGGCCTCGCCGACGAGCTCGGCGTGCGCGTGGGCGACAAGATCCGCATCGATGCCGGTGAAGGGGCCACGGCCGTCGTCAACGTCGCCGGCATCTTCGAGCTCGGTGTCCGCGAGCTCGACGAGCGCTACGTCTTCGTCGATCTCAAGCAGGCACAGTCGCTCCTCGATCTGCCGGGCGGCGTCACGGTGATCGACGTGACCGTCGAGGAGATCTTCGGCGCTGCCGACATCGCCGCGCGCATCTCCCGGCTGACGGGCCTCAAGGCGGAGAGCTGGATGCAGACCAACTCCCAGCTCCTCAATGCGCTGAGCGCACAGAGTCTCTCGGCGGCGATGATCGGCTTCTTCGTCGCGGTATCCGTCGCGTTCGCCATCGCGAGCGTGCTGTCGATCAGCGTCGTCCAGCACACGCGTGAGATCGGTATCCTGCGCGCGATGGGCGCCACGCAGCCGACGATGCTGCGTGTATTCCTCCTGCAGGGCGCCGTGTTCGGGCTGCTGGGCTCGACCGCCGGTGTCCTGCTCGGTCTCGCGCTGCTGCTCGCGTTCGATACGTTCGGTCCACGGCTCTTCGAGGTGCCCGTAGAGCCGGGGCTCCTCTTCGCGGCGATCGCGCTCGCGACGCTGACGGGAACCGTGTCGGCAGCCGTGCCGGCGCGTCGTGCGGCACGTCTCGATCCGGTAGCCGCCATCCGCTATGTCTGACGTGCAGGACGAAAGCGTTCTGCGGCTCGTGGGCCTGCGCAAGTCCTACGGCGTCGGCACGCCGGTCGAAACCGAGGTGCTGCACGGCATCGATCTCACGCTCGGGCGGCGCGATTTCGCCGCGCTCGTCGGCCCTTCCGGCTCCGGCAAGAGCACCCTGCTCAATCTCATCGGGCTCCTCGATCGCCCCACGAGCGGCGAGCTGTACCTGCTCGGACGTCCGACGCGCGACCTCGACGACGCCGCGCGCACGGCGCTGCGGGCGAGCGCCATCGGGTTCGTCTTCCAGTTCCATCACCTCATCGAAGGTTTCACGGCGCTCGAGAACGTCCTCATGCCGCTGATGCTCGCGCGAGGCAGACCCGACGCGGCGACCGTCGCGTGGGCACGGGAGCTGCTCGAGTCCGTGGGTCTCGGTGGCTTTGCCGACCGTCGGCCGGGCGAGCTGTCGGGCGGCCAGCAGCAGCGCGTCGCCGTCGCCCGCGCGCTCGTCACCCGACCGGCGCTCCTCCTCGCCGACGAGCCCACGGGCAATCTCGACACCCGGAGTGCCCAGGGCGTGTTCGAGCTCTTCCGTCGCTTCAATGCCGAGCTCGGCTGCGCAGTGCTGCTCGTCACGCACGATCCGCGCCTCGCGGAAGCCTGCGATCGCACGATCTCCCTCGTCGATGGTCGGATCGTGAGCGATTCGCCGAACCGGCGCCTCGTGAGCCCTCGGTCGCCCTGACGCTGCGGCGCGCGATCCGGCGGTGGCGATGGCACCGGCGGAAAACGGCCGCACCGCAGGAATCGTTCCCGTTCCACCTGAAGTCGCCGTGCAACGCATCAATCTCGCCGGGGGGCGCACGGGCGGGAACAACTCGGACCGCCGAGCATTCTCGTGGACGGGGAGGTAGAAGCGGGGGCTCCGGTATGCCGCGCTACGACGAACCCTCGGCGGCCCATCGTCCCGAAGACGTCGCCGACGAAGTCCGCGAAGACGACCTGATGCGGGTGATGCGCGAGGTGCCGCGCGGCGCGGCGTGGCTGTGTGCGATCGCCGTGGCTCTCATGCTCGTTTTCTGGCTGGCGATCTATTTCGGCGTGTTTCTCCCGCGCGGTCCCGTGAGCTGAGGAGGCATTGTGGTCGAGCGGCCGATGGACGAGCGCGCGATCCTCAGAACCGAGCTCCGGTGGGTGATCGTCGTCGCCATCGCCGTGCTCATCATCGTGGGCTCGATCGTGATCTCGAGCGCGGCCGTGGTGCTCCACCCGCCGAGCAGCGTCGAGCGCATCGACCCGACGACGCTGCACGTGAGCGGCGAGTTCGTCGAGGACAATCTCGGCGCCGTGCAGAATCGCGATGGCTCGGTGACGGTGCGCCTCGTCGCCACCCAGTTCGCGTTCGTCCCGAACTGCATCGTCGTTCCAGCGGACCGGCCCGTCACGTTCCGCATCACGAGTCCCGACGTCATCCACGGGCTCCTCATCGTGGGCACGAACGTCAATACCATGGTGATGCCCGGGTACGTCTCCGAGGTGCGAACGACCTTCCCTCGCACCGGCGAGCATCTGATGCCCTGTCACGAGTTCTGCGGTCTCGGCCACAGTGAGATGTGGAGCCGTGTGCGCGTGGTCGAGCCCGCCGCCTGGCAGCCGGACGAGAACGGCAGGGTGAGCTGCGAAACGCCCGCACGGTCACCGGTCGAGGAGGCGCCCGAGGAGACGCCGCAATGAAGCAGCGCGCGGAGCCTCTGATCCTCGCCCACCTCTGGGTCGCCTTCGTCGCCTTCGCGATCGCATCCGTGATGGGGGCTGCGCAGATGCTCTCGCGCAGCCCGTTGACCGCGCCCGCGGAAGGACCGGAAGCGTATTTCATCTCGGTCACCGCGCACGGCACGCTGATGGCCTACGTGCTGCCGACGCTCTTCGTGATGGGCTTCGGCTACTTCGTCGCGACGACCGCGCTCGCCCGGCCGCTGCCGGGCCTGAGAGCGGCATGGCTGGGCTTCTGGCTCGCGCTCGTGGGCACGCTGCTCGCCGCGCTTGCCGTCGTCACGGGCAGAGCGACGGTCCTCTACACCTTCTACCCGCCTCTCACCGGGAGCGCGCTCTACTACCTCGGCCTCGTGCTCGTCGTCGTCGGCTCGTGGATCTGGATCGTTCTCATGATCCTCGCGATGCGCGAGTGGAAGTATGAGAACCCGGGGCGGCCCGTGCCGCTCGCGATGTTCGCGACCGTCGCGAACGCCGTGATGTGGCTGTGGACGACGGCCGGCGTCGCGGTGGAGCTGCTGTTCCAGGTGATTCCCGCAGCGCTCGGCTGGAAGGACACGATCGACGTCGGACTCTCGCGCACGCTGTTCTCATGGACGCTGCACGCCATCGTGTACTTCTGGCTGATACCGGCATACATCGCGTTCTACACGATGCTGCCGCAGGCGGCGGGTGGCCGGCTCTACAGCGACACGATGGGCCGCATCGTCTTCATTCTCTTCCTGCTCTACAGCCTCCCGGTCGGGATGCACCACCTCTTCATGGATCCCGGCCACGGCACGGGCTTCAAGTTCCTGCAGATGATGCTGACGTCGCTCGTCACCGTGCCGACGCTGCTCACCATCTTCACGATCGCGGCTTCACTCGAGATCGCCGGGAGACTGCGCGGCGGCAAGGGGCTCTTCGGCTGGATCGCCGCCCTGCCCTGGCATCGGCCGATGGTGCTCGCCGCCGGACTCTCGTTCGTGATGCTGGGCCTCGGCGGCTTCGGCGGACTCGTGAACATGGGCTACGGCATGAACGCCATGGTCCACAACACGTCCTGGGTGACCGCGCACTTCCATCTGATCTTCGGCGGCTCGGTGGTGATCATGTACTTCGCCATCGCCTACGAGATCTGGCCGAAGCTCACGGGCCGGCGCGCGGTCGGAACGGGTGCGATGCGAGTGCAGCTCTGGACGTGGTTCATCGGCGTCCTGGTGACGACGCTGCCGTGGCACGCACTGGGTCTCGGCGGTCAGCCGCGCCGCGTCGCCACGTTCGACTTCAGCGAGCCACAGATCGCCTGGTGGGCGCCGTGGATCCTCGTCTCGACCGTGGGCGGCGCGCTCATGCTCGCGAGCGCACTCCTCTTTATATGGAATCTGGTCGGCTTCCACCGCGGCCCGGCGACTGGCGAGCGCCACATGACATATGCCCTTGCCGTCCATCCGCCGATGCACCTGCCGCGCGCGCTCAACGGCTTCGCATTGTGGAACTGGCTCGTCCTGTTCCTGATGGTCGTCGCCTACGGCTATCCGATCGCGCAGTTTTTCTTCGTCGACGGTCCACCCGCGCTCATCCAGCGCGTGACGGAGGCAGGCTGAGATGGTCGAGGATCGTCCTCCGGTTCCTGCGGAGCGCGAAGCGCTCGACAGACCGTGGAGGATCTGGGCGAGCGTCGCCGTGGTGAGCTTCGTGCTGCTCGCTTTCCTGCTCGGCTTCCTCGTCGTGCCGGAACGCGGAAAAGCGGGATTCGACCCGTTCACCGCGATGTGCCGCGCGCTCGGCATTCCGGGTTTCGGGCGTGAACCGCCCGAAAGTCCCGCGGCGGAGCGCGCCGCGCCCGCGTCGGAAGTAGCGTGGACGAGCGATACACGCCGTCTCCTTGCTTCGGCCGACGTGAAACAGGGTGCTCAGGTGGCCGAGTCGATCTGCCTGCCCTGTCATGGCATGGACGGCGTGGGAACGACGCCGATCTACCCACACCTCGTCCGGCAGTCCGCAGCGGCGATCTTCAAGCAGATGCAGGATTACCGTTCCGGCAAGCGTCAGGGTGCGCAGGCAGCGATCATGACGGCGTTCGCTCAGATGCTCGACGATCGGCAGATCGCGAACGTCGCTGCCTACTACGCGTCGCAGCGCCCCTCGCAGCGTGTCCGTCCCATCGCGACGTCACCGGCGATCGTCGAGCTCGCCCGGATCGGCGATCCCGCGCGCTCCCTGCCTCCCTGCGAGGCGTGTCATGCGGGCAGCGGTGGACCCATTGAGGCACCCGTTCTGCTCGGGCAGTCGGTCAGCTATCTCGAGCAGCAGCTCCAGGCGTTCGCCTCGGGCGAGCGCCGCAACGACATCTTCGCCCGCATGCGCACGATCGCGCAGCAGCTCACGCCGGAAGAGATCCGCGGCCTTTCGCTCTACTATTCCGCCGGCAGCGGAACCGAGAACACGGAAAGTGACGCCACGGCCGCGATGCTGCGGTAAGTGAAGCAGCACGACCGTGGCGTATGCGCGGGCACTCTGCTGCTGCCCGCCTGGTTGATCCGGACCCGCTGCCTGCGCACCACGAGAGGGTTACGCAGGCAGCGGTGATCGGTCACCGTTCGGGCGGAGCGGTCTGCTCGACCGAGCCCTCGCCGCTCACGTCGACGTCGCCCGGGTTCTCGAGCACGAACATCACCACGCGGCGATTGCGAGCACGGCCCTCGCGCGTCCGGTTGTCGTCGATCGGCTGGGTCTCGCCGAGACCGCGTGCGGTGAGCTGCGACGCGGCGACGCCGCGCGAGATCAGATAATCGCGCACGGCTTCGGCGCGCTTCTGCGACAGCGCAAGGTTGTAATCGTCGGGTCCCGTGCTGTCGGTGTGACCCTGCAGCTCGATGCGCAGCCGCGGGTACTTCATGAGCTGCGCCGCCACTTCGTCGAGCACCCTGAACGATTCCGCCGTGAGCTGCGCCGAGTTGAGCTCGAACGTGACGCCCTCGAGCGTGATCGAGCCCCTCTGCGGACAGCCGGTCGCATCGACCGCGACACCGCGCGGCGTGTCCGGGCACCTGTCGATGTCGTCCGTCACGCCGTCACCGTCCGAGTCGGCGGGTGCAGCCGGCGGCGGAGGCGGCGCCGGGGCAGGTGCCGGCGGCGGCGGAGTCGGCTCCGGTTCGGGTGCCGGAGGCGGCGCCTTGGGAGCACCGAAAGAGAACTGGAATCCGATCGTCGCGAGATAGTCGATGAAGTTGCCCGGGCTACCGGCGTCGATCCAGCGCAGCTTCACGTCGGGGCGCAGCGAGAACGTGCGTGCGCCGTCACCGCTCTCCCACAGCTTCCAGAAGAAGCCGATTCCCGCCTGCGCCATGAAGTCGCTCGCGTCCGGACCGGGATCGCGATCGAGCTGTGCAACACCGAGACCCAGGCTGAGATACGGCGAGACGAGTCCCGTTCGATCCAGCACGCCGAGGAAATCGAGCGAGCCGCCGTAGATGGTGTGATCGGACCCGGCCGGACCGCCGCCGAGCTCCGTTCCGTTGAGATTGAGCTCGATCGACAGCCCTTCGCTGACGTGCTTGCCGATCGCGAGTCCCCACAGCCAGTCATGGTCCTCGACCGGCCGCTCGTTGTCCGACCAGTAGCCGCCGACCTGCGGCGTGAGGTACCAGTGACCGACCTCCTGAGCGCTCGCTGCCGCTGATGCGGTGAGCGCGCAGAGCAGAGGCAATCCCTTCAGAAGTCCTTTCATGTGATCTCCTGTCGGATCTCATGTCCCGTCGGAATTCTACAACGGAATCGTGAGATGCACGCGAGTTTCACGGTCGCGCATTGTCGCGCGCATCGCACAGCAACGGTTGCATGCACGGTTGCGGTGCAATACCGCGTGCTCAGCGCGCGCGCAGCCGCAGCGCGTTGCCGATCACCGAAACGGACGAGAAGCTCATCGCGACGGCGGCGATGAGCGGGCTCAGGAGCACTCCGAAGAAGGGGTACAGCACTCCGGCGGCGATCGGAATGCCGAGCGAATTGTATCCGAAGGCGAACAACAGGTTCTGCCAGATGTTGCGGACCGTCGCGCGCGAGAGCTGGCGCGCACGCACGATGCCCTGCAGGTCGCCCTTCACGAGTGTCACCTGCGCGCTCTCCATCGCGATATCGGTACCCGTGCCCATCGCGATGCCGACGTCGGCCTGAGCGAGCGCCGGCGCATCGTTGATGCCGTCGCCCGCCATCGCGACACGGCGGCCGTCGCGCTGCAGCCGCTCGATCACCTGCACCTTGTCGGCCGGTTTCACGTCCGCGATCACCTCGTCGATTCCGAGCCTGCGCGCCACCGCTTCGGCCGTCGTGCGGTTGTCGCCGGTCAGCATCACGATGCGCACGCCTTCCGCCTTGAGCGCACGCACGGCCGCAGGCGTCGTCTCCTTGATCGGATCGCCGACCGCGATGAGGCCGGCAAGCCTGCGGTCCACCGCGAGGAACATGACCGTGAATCCGGACCGACGCAGCTCTTCCACTTCCGCCGATGTCTCTTCCGGCTCCACGCCTTGCGCGCGCATCAGCGCGGCGTTGCCGAGCGCCGCGAAACGATCCGATATCCGTCCCGTGACACCCTCGCCCGTGATCGACTGAAAATCGATCACCGGTGCCGGTGTGACGCCCCGCTCCTTCGCACCTTCGACGACCGCGCGCGCGAGCGGGTGCTCGCTGGGCTGCTCGAGACCCGCGGCGATCGACAGAACCTCGTCCTCCGAGAAACCGTTCAGCGGGATCACACGCTGGACTGCGGGGCGGCCGAGCGTGAGCGTGCCGGTCTTGTCGACGACCAGGGTGTCGATGTCACGCATGGCTTCGATGGCCGTGGCGTCGCGGAAGAGAACGCCGAGCTGTGCACCGCGGCCGCTCGCCACCATGATCGAGATGGGCGTTGCGAGGCCGAGAGCACAGGGACAGGCGATGATGAGCACCGCGACTGCATTGACGACCGCATAGGCGAGACGCGGCTCGGGCCCCACGAGCCACCAGACGAAGAACGTCACGACCGCGATCGCGATCACCGAAGGCACGAACCAGGCCGCCACCCGGTCGGCAAGACGCTGCAGTGGTGCGCGCGAGCGCTGCGCCTGCGCGACGAGCGCCACGATCTGAGACAGGAGACTTTCCGCTCCCACCTTCTCCGCCTCGATGACGAGCGTTCCCGTCTGGTTGATCGTCGCACCCACCACGCGATCGCCGGGTCCCTTGTCGACGGGCAGCGGCTCGCCTGTCAGCATCGACTCGTCGACGCTGGAACGTCCCTCGAGGATCCGCCCGTCCACCGGGATCTTCTCGCCCGGTCTCACACGCACGCGATCGCCGACCGCCACGGACTCGAGCGGCACGTCGATCTCGCTGCCGTCGGGCTCGATGCGTCTTGCGGTTCTGGGCGCAAGCCCCAGGAGCTCGCGGATCGCAGCGCTCGTCCGGCCGCGTGCGAGGAGCTCGAGCCACTCGCCGAGCAGCACGAGCGTGACGATCACTGCCGCGACCTCGAAGTACACGCCGACCATGCCGTGCTCGTCGCGCATCTCGGGCGGGAAGCTCCCCGGGAGGAAAGTCGCGGCCAGGCTGTAGATGACCGCGACGATCACGCCGAGCCCGATGAGCGTGTACATGTTGGGAGAACGGTTGACGACGCCCATCCAGCCCCGACGGAAGTAGTCCGCGCCCGCCCACAGGACGATCGGCAGAGTGAGACCGAGCTCCACGAACCGCAGCACGCGTACGGCGGTCATGGAAAGCTGCAGCTCGACGAGGTGCGGCACCATGGCGACCACGACGACGGGCACCGCGAGCGCGAGGGAGAAGAAGAATCGCGTGCGCACCTTCCTCAGCTCGCTGTCGTCTTCGACCGCTGCCGGCACGAGCGGCTCGAGCGCCATGCCGCAGATCGGGCAGCTTCCCGGACCCTCCTGACGGATCTCGGGATGCATGGGGCACGTGTAGATGGTGCCTGGCGGTACGGAACCCGGCGGTTCAGTCTGCGGGCGTGCAGCTCCGTGTACGTGGGACGCGTGCCCGTGGTGAATCGCGTGTCCGCCGTGACCTCCAGCCGGGCGATCGAGGTACTGCTTCGGGCTGGCGACGAACTTCGCGCGGCAGCCGGCGCAGCAGAAGTAGTACCGCTGCCCTTCGTGCTCCGCGACGTGCTCTGAATCCGGCGACACCTTCATGCCGCAGACCGGATCGACGCGCGGCCGTGCGCCGTCGGGCGCGGCGATACCGTACGCCACGTCTTTGCCGCGCATGGATTCCGTGCCCGAGCTCGTCATGCCGACCTCATCTCTACCGTCCAGTCCCCGTATCGATGTGGCCGTACTTGCCGGATGCAAGCACAGCATGAACCTTGCCGCCATGGGAAGATCGGAGAACCCTATAATGAGGCTGGCATGAAGCGTACCGGCGCGCTGTTCCGTCTGCTGCTGTGCCTGGCGCTCGTCCTCGACGGCGCCCGGCTTTCGCACGCGTCCCCACTCATGACGGACACGCACCCCACCGCCGAATCCGCTGCGATCGAGCAGGTCCTGCCCTGCCACGGGCACCACGACGAGGCGGCCGAGACAAAGGGCGACCCGGCAGACCACGCTGCCCACCATGACTCGACCAGCCCGCACCGGGAGTCGCATGACTGCTGCGGATCCGGCTCGTGCGACTGCGTGTGCGCCGGCCAGATGCCGGCCGCGGCAAGCACTTCGTGGGTTCGCACGATCATCGGGCAGAGTCCGGTGGTGTCGCTTCAGCTCGACTGGCCGGAATCTCGAAGCCCTCATCCACCCGACCGGCCTCCCATCGCTTGAGCGTTGAGGGGCGCCGGATCATCGGCGCTGTCCGATCGTCGGCCGTCCATGCGCCGCTTCTCACAGCAGTGCGCGGGCGACTCGCGGCGCGTGCGGATGTACACGTGCCGCGCATTCCATAGGAGCTTTCAGTGAAGAAACTCGGAATCTGTGGCGGCGACGCTTCTCGCCTCTCGCGGCGTCGCTTCGTTCAGGGACTCGCGGCAGGCGGCGCGATCGCCGCGCTCGGGCAATGGCCCCGCCCGGTCTGGGCGCTGAAATCCGCGGGTTATCCCAGCGTTCTGTCCGGCACGGAATTCGATCTCACCATCGCGGAAACGCCGGTGAGCTTCACCGGCCGCATCCGCCCTGCGGTCACGGTCAATGGATCGATTCCGGCACCGATCCTGCGCTGGCGCGAAGGCGACACCGTGACGCTGCGTGTCACGAATCGCCTTCCGGCGAATACGACTCACGGACACCACGCGTCGATTCACTGGCACGGCATTCTGCTGCCCGCGAACATGGACGGCGTGCCGGGCCTGAGCTTCGATGGCATCGGGCACGGTGAAACCTACGTGTACCGCTTCAAGGCACGTCAGGCCGGCACGTACTGGTATCACAGCCACTCCGCCTTCCAGGAGCAGGCGGGACTCTACGGACCGCTCATCATCGATCCGCGCGATCCGGAGCCCTTCGCGTACGACCGCGACTACGTGGTGATGCTGTCGGACTGGACCGATCTCGCGCCGGCAGCACTCTTCTCGCGGCTCAAGAAGATGCCGGACCACGACAACTGGTACAAGCGCACGGTCGGTGACTTCGTGCGTGACGCGCGCCGCGATGGGCTCTCCGCCGCGCTCGCCGAACGGCGGATGTGGAACCGGATGCGCATGACGCCGACGGATCTCTCCGACGTCAACGCTCACACTTACATCTATCTCATGAACGGCAACACGAGCGCCGGGAACTGGACGGCGTTGTTCCGTCCGGGAGAGCGGGTGCGCCTGCGCTTCATCAACGGCTCGGCGATGACGTACTTCGATGTGCGTATCCCCGGCCTGAAGATGACCGTGGTCGCGCACGACGGCCAGTACGTGCACCCGGTCACCGTCGACGAGTTCCGAATCGCCGTCGCGGAAACGGTGGACGTGATCGTCGAGCCCGCGGGGCAGGACGCGTTCACCATCTTCGCGCAGGACATTGGTCGTACCGGATATGTTTCAGGAACGCTCGCCGTACGCGAAGGACTGCGCGCGCCGGTTCCGCCCGTCGATCCCCGCCCCATTCTCACGATGGCCGACATGGGGCATGGACCGGCGGTTCACGAGAGCCGTCGTGGCTCATCGAGTAACGGCGACCACGGAGAACGTGACGGTCACGCCGGACACGGAGGCCAAGGTGACTCGACCCACGCGCTGCATCGGGCAGCGAGCGAAATTCAGCGACACCCGCCGTCCGAGCGCCGGAATCCGCTGGTCGACATGCAGGCGATGTCGCCTCGGCCGCGCCTCGACGATCCCGGCGTCGGCCTGCGCGACAACGGAAGGCGCGTGCTCACGTACGCGGAACTGCGGAGTCTCTTCCCGGACCCCGACGGACGCGAACCGGGAAGAACGATCGAGCTGCATCTCACGGGCCACATGGGGCGCTTCGCATGGTCCTTCGACGGCGTCAGCTTCGCGGATGCCGTCCCGTTGCGCTTCAAGTATGGCGAACGGCTGCGCATCGTGCTCGTGAACGACACGATGATGAATCACCCGATTCACCTGCACGGCATGTGGAGCGATCTCGAGGACGAGGCCGGCAACTTTCTCGTACGCAAGCACACGATCGACATGCCTCCGGGCACGAAACGCAGCTACCGCGTGCGGGCGGACGCACTCGGGCGCTGGGCCTATCACTGCCACATGCTCTACCACATGGAGGCCGGCATGTTCCGCGAAGTGAGGGTCGAAGAGTGAGACTGCACGGAATGCTGCTTCCCCTGCTCTGCCTGACGGCGTCTGCCGGCGCGTGGGCGCAGGAGGATCACGGTCGACATCACGGCACGCATCACACGGATCATCACGCCGACCATCATGTGGGGCACGACGCACAGCACCACCCGGACCATCACGCCGGGCAGCATGCGCATTCGCAGCTTCATGCGACGGATGCACCGCGCGAGCCGATACCGGCACTGACGGACGAGGACCGGGCCGCGGCGTTTCCAGAACTGAGCGCGCACACCATGCACGGCGGCTCGATCCATCAGCTCCTGCGCCTCGAGGAGCTCGAGCTGCGCGACACGGAGCGCGGCTCCGCCTTCTCCTGGGAAGGCCGTTACTGGGTCGGAAGCGACATCGATCGCATCTGGCTGCGCGGCACGGGAGAGCACGTCGACGGCGACGACGCCCTGGAGCTCGAAGTGTTCTACGGTCGACGCGTCGCGGCGTGGTGGGACGTCGTCGCGGGTCTGCGGCAGGACTTCGGATCAGGGCCTTCGCGCACCTTCGCCGCGATCGGCATTCAGGGGCTCGCGCCCTACAAGTTCGAGCTCGAGGCGACTGCGTACTTCGGCGCAGGCGGACAGGCTTCCGCACGCTTCGAGGCCGGATACGACCTGCTGCTCACGAATCGTCTCATCGTGAAACCGCAGCTCGAGTTGAACGTCTACGGCAAGGCCGATCCCGAGGCCGGTGTCGGTTCGGGTCTCGGCACACTGGAAGCAGCCCTGAGAGTTCGCTACGAGCTCACGCGCCGTTTCGCACCCTATGTCGGCATAGTGCTGGAACGCGCGTTCTCGGACACTGCCGACCTGCGCCGCGCGGCGGGCGAGGATCGTGAAGATACGCAGGTGGTCGCGGGCTTTCGTACCTGGTTCTGATCTGGCCGCCGTCGCTGAGTGCTCCGCCTGCCGCATCGGAGGGCTCAGCCGGGACGCGGCTGCGCCGTTCGCCGGTAGACTTGCGGATCGTGCCTCTCCATGTACTGCGCCGGCTGAGCGATATCGGTGAATCCCACCTGCCGGTAGAGGCCGTGCGCGTCTCGTGTGACGAGCACCCAGCGGCGCAGCCCCTGCAGCCGCGGATGCTCGATGGCGAGCAGTATCATGGCTTTCGCCAGACCCCGGCCCCGGTGCTCCTCGAGCACATAGACGTCGCACACGTAGCAGAACGTCGTGAAGTCGGTGATGAAGCGCGCGAAACCGACCTGGGCGCCGCTCTCGTCATAGGCACCGATGCAGAACGAACCGCGGATCGCACGTTCGACCACTTCGCGCGAAATGCCTTGCGACCAGTACGAGCGGGCGAGATACGCGTGAATGGCATCGAGGTCGAGCCGCGCGCGATCGTCGGAGATCGTGTACGGTCCCAGACGGCGTTCCACGGGGAGAACCGGCGTGTCGCGTGCGCTGTCGTTCATGACGACAGCTTAGCGCATGACGATCGTCCTCGCCTGAACGGCACGCGGCGCGCTGTACCGTTCGCGCGCCAGTACAGTTCGATCCGCCGCCGGCACCGGCGTCTCTGTCCGCCTTCTGCTTCCCGCCCTAGCGTGCGCCGTGACGAGGAGGAGTTGCGCACGCATGCCCGATCCCTTTCCCTTCGCGACGTATTCCTTCGTGATGGCCATCACGCCCGGGCCGAACAACGTGATGCTCACGGCGTCGGGAGCGAGCTTCGGTTTCCGCCGCACCCTGCCGACGATGCTCGGCATGTGGACCGGTCACACTTCGATGACCGTAGCCATCGCGCTCGGACTCGGCGTCGTGTTCCAGCGCTGGCCGCTCCTGCACGATACCCTGCGCTGGGCCGGCGCCTCGTACCTGCTCTATCTCGCCTGGCGGTTGCTCGGCGCGCGAGGCAGCGCTGCCGGCAGCGCCGTGCGTCCGATCTCGTTCCTGGAGGGCGCGCTGTTCCAGCTCGTCAATCCGAAGGCCTGGGTGATGTCGCTCACCACTGCCGCACTGTTCCTCCCCGCGGACTGGCCGCTCGCCGCGGGCTGCCTCTATCTCGTCCTCATGAGCCTGCTCGTGAACCTGCCGTGCATCGCCGTGTGGGCGGCGTTCGGCAGCAGCCTGCGTCAGTGCCTCGAAGTACCTTCCCGGCGCACGCTCTTCAATGCGACCATGGCGGCCGCGCTCGTCGGCACGGGCGTGCTGATGGTTCGTTGACTCGGGATCCGGTGACGCCTCGATGTTCGAGCTCGACAGAAACTCCGACGTGCCTCTCGTCGATCAGATCGTCGAGCGCATCGCTGCGCTCATCGAGAGCGGTCAGCTCGTCGAAGGCACCCGGATTCCTTCGATCCGCAAGCTCGCACGCCTCACCGGCACGAGCCCGTTCACCGTCACGGAAAGCTACGATCGACTCGTCGCACGCGGCCTCATCGAGGCGCGCACGGGACGCGGCTTCTACGTCGTGCGCCGGCCGGCGTTCGCCGCACTCGCGCGCATCGAAGCCGTGCCGGATCCGGGTACCGATGCGGTGGCGCTCGTGCGCCAGGCGATGTCGGGTGCAAGGAGCCTCATTCCCGCAGGCTCGGGCTTTCTGCCGCCCGGCTGGCTGATGGAATCCGTCTCGACGAGCGTGCTCAGCCGCCTGTCGCAGGCGCGCCGTCCTCAGGCCTGGGCGCCCTGCCCTCCGCAGGGTCTGCCGGAGCTCCTCGAACAGCTCGCCGCACGACTGGTGCAGCGAGGCATCCCGGCAGGCACGGCGAATCTGCTGACGACGAGCGGTGCGTCGCAGGCCTTCGATCTCATCGCCCGCGCGCTCCTCGCGCCCGGCGATGCGGTGCTGGTCGAGGATCCCGGCTACTTCGTGCTGTTCGCCCAGCTTCGCGCGCATCACGCGCGCCTCGTGCCGGTACCCCGGACGGCGGAAGGTCTGGACATCGAGATGCTCGAAGAGCTCTGCCGCGCGCACCGTCCGCGCGCGTTCTTCGTGCAGACATTGCTGCACAATCCCACCGGATCGAGTCTGCCGGCGCCGCAGTGTCACCGCATTCTCTCGCTCGCCGAGCAGCACGGGTTCGCCATCGTCGAAGACGACGTCTACGGCGATCTGTGCGAGGGACCGGCCGTGCGCCTTGCGCAGATGGACGGCCTGCGCAACGTCATCCACGTCGGAAGCTTCTCGAAGCTGATCGGACCGACGATCCGCGTCGGTTTCGTCGCCGGAGAAGCGCAGCTCATCGCACAGCTCACCGAGCGCAAGCTCCTCTCGACGCTCTCCGGCTCGTCTCTGCTCGAATCCATCGTCGCGACGGTGCTCGAGAGTGGTCGCTATCAGAAGCATCTCGTCGACGTGCGAGCGCGGCTGGCGCGGGCGCGCCGCGAGGCGCGCCGCGCGCTCGAGTCCGTCGGCGTGGAGTTCGACGACGCGAACGGCGCGGGACTCTTCCTCTGGGGCAGGATCGGTCACGGCATCGACGTCGACGCCCTCGTGCGTCAGGCGCGGAGCGAGTCGATTCTGCTCGCCAGAGGAAGTCTCTTTTCGGCGGCGGAAAGAGCCAGCGGATACCTGCGCTTCAACGCAGCCTACAGCTCCGCGCCCGGACTCCTCGATTTCCTGCGCCGTACGCTGCCGCAGTCCGGATGAATATCCGGACTGCGGCGGTCCGGCTCATTCGAGGGGCTTGCGGAACTTGAAGATCGACTGATCCGTGAGCCCGCGCGTGCCCGGCGTGAACACCATCTTCGTGTGATCGTCGTCGGGATTCGCGAGCAGATCGCTCTCCTCGACGAGCTCGAATCCGGCGGCCGTGACTTCCCTGCGGATCACCTCCGGATCGATCCGGTGCAGCGCCTTCGTGTCGCGCGTTCCCGAGCCCGGCGCGGCGTTGTGGTCGACGATGAAGAAGATGCCGCCCGGCTTCAGGGCATCGTAGATCTTGCGGTTGAGCTTCGCCGTGTCGATGTCGTTCAGCGGCAGGTCGTGGTAGTAGAGAATGTTGAACACGATGTCGACGTTCTGCGGCAGCTCGATCTCGTTGTAGTCGACGAGCTCGTACTTCGCGTTCGGGTGCGCGGCCACGAACTTCCGGCTCGCCTCGCCCGCGCGCTTTTCCGTGTACGGCAGGTCGAACATGTAGACCATGCCCTCGGGCCCCACGATGTCGACGAGCAGCGTCGTGAAGTACTGGCCGAACGACGCGAACTCCACGACGCGATCGCCAGGCTTCACGCCGGAAAGCGTGAGCACCTCGGCCGGCTTGCGATTCGCATCCCGCGCCCGGTGCTCGGCACTGCGCGCAGGCGATTCCACCGCGCGACGGATGTATGCCGGCGTTCCCTCGGGCACCGTGTAGCTCGCTGCAGCCTCGGCATTCTCTGCCGCCTTCAACGACCCACTCGCGGAACCCAGCGCTGCGAGCGCGAGAGCTGCCGCGAGCGCGCGTGACGAAAACGTGCACATGTCCCCTCCGAAATGCCGCGGTCCGGGATGGCCGCGATCGGCCGGCAGCATAGTCGAACTCCCGGCTTCGGGGACAGAACGCCTGCGCCCAACCCGTCGCGGCGCACGGGACCGGCGTCGCCGTGCGCATGGCACGCCGGATGCTGGTCCCGTGCATCGCATCGGCACTAAGATCGTGCCGTCGCTCCCGGTACGAGAAAAAGGAGAAGCGGTGGTCACGCGCAGAACCTTCGTCACGGGGACACTGACTGCAGGTATCGCACTGATCGCACGAAAGGGGTTCTCTCAGATGCCGGACTCACGCACTCGAAGCACCGAGCTGACGGAACTGACCCTGGAAGAAGCCTCGCGGCTCATCCGCTCGCGTGAGCTCTCACCCGTCGAGCTGACGCAGGCGTACCTTGCACGCATCGACCGCGTAAATCCGCGCATCAACGCGTACATCACGGTGACCGCGGACATCGCGCTCGAGCAGGCGCGCGCGGCCGAGGCGGAGATCGCGCGAGGACGCTGGCGCGGGCCGCTGCACGGCGTCCCGATCGCGCTCAAGGACAACATCGATACCGCGGGGCTGCGCACGACTGCCGCGAGCGCGCTCTTTGCGAACCGTGTACCGGATGCGGACGCCGAAGTCTGGCGTCGCCTGCGGGACGCCGGAGCGGTTCTGCTCGGCAAGCTCAACATGCACGAGCTGGCGTACGGCGGAACGTCCGCCATCACGCACTTCGGTCCCGTGCGCAATCCGTGGAATCCCGATCACATCCCCGGCGGCTCTTCGGGAGGCTCGGCGGCTGCGGTCGCCGCGCGACTCTGCTGTGCCGCATTGGGAACGGACACACTCGCGTCGATCCGGCTGCCGGCCGCGTACTGCGGCGTGACGGGCCTCAAGCCGACACACGGGCTCGCGAGCATCCGCGGCATCATTCCGATCTCGGAATCGCTCGATCACGTCGGACCGATCACCCGTACCGCGGCGGACGCGGCGCACGTGCTCCAGGCGATCGCGGGTTTCGATCCGCAGGATCCGGTGAGCGTGCGTGTGGATGTGCCCTCCTACGCGAGCGCCCTTCAGCAGCCGGTTTCGCGCCTCCGCATCGGCCTGCCGAGAGAGCCGTTCTTCGCCAAGCTCCATCCGGACGTGGAGGAAGCCACCCGGCGCGCGCTCGAAACCCTGCGCACGCTCGTCGCCGAAGTACGCGACGTGACGCTGCCTCCGTCCGGAGACTTTCCGGTGCTGCTTGCAGAGGCCTACGCCTGGCACGAGCGCTATCTCGCGGAGCCAGGGAACCGCAAGCTCTACGACCCGGTGACGCTCGAGCGCATTCTTGCCGCCGGCGAGTTCTCCGCCGCGCAGTACTTCGAGGCACGGCGCCAGCTTGCCCTCGCACGTCATGCGATCGCAGCCGTGTTCGACGAGGTGGACGTCCTGGTGACTCCGACCGCACCCTCGCTTCCCGAGCGCATCGATCAGGCGGAGAACCCCGCGGTCGCCTCCGGCGCCGAATCCTCGGTGCGCAACACCGCGCCATTCAATCTGTACGGCATCCCGACGATCTCGGTTCCGATCGGCTTCAGCCGAACCGGCCTGCCCATCGGCCTTCAGATCAGCAGCCGCGCGTTCGGCGAGCTGCCGATGCTCGCGCTCGCGCATGCCTGGCAGCAGGCGACCGACTGGCACCGGCGGGCACCGCCGTTGTGATGCCCGTCACGACGAACGCTTCGAGAGAGCGTGCTCACCAGGGCTGGAGCGTGCAGCGGATGCGCTGAAGCCGCAGCGGCATGCGTACTTTCCGTCATATGGACGTGACCATTCCGTCATTGAACTGACGTGCCCCGCCCCCAGATTGACCGTCGGCTGGACAAGGCATGGAGCACGCTCATATGGAACTGCTCGTCCTCATCGGCATCGCCACGGCCGCACTGCTCGTCACCCATTTCGTCAGGATCGTCGCGAACGCCCGGCGCAAGTAAGCTGCGAGCGGCGCACGGCACCCGGCCCGATGCGGGTCGCGACTGGCGGCTGCCCACGAGGAGCTTACCGGGCAATCGCGACCGGCTAGAATCGCTCGCACACACAGTGTGTGCTGCGAGACCGGTCGCGTCCTGCCCATGTCCGTGCTCCTGAGACTTGCCCGCCTGCTCACGCGGCCGCTCGGTCTTCTCACACAGCGTCTCGGCAACCGCTTCTACACCGGTCTCGCCGCAGTCGTGATCGTTGCCTCCGTGTTCGGGATCGGCAGCGAGTTCACTTTCGGCATGCGCACGAGGGCCTACGACCTCGTCATGCAGAATCGTTTCCGCACGCCGCCGCCCGATCCCGACATCCTGCTCATCGACATCGACGAGGCGAGCCTCGCGGCGATGGCGCCCGAGTACGGGCGCTGGCCGTGGTCGCGCGCCGTCATGGCGGAGCTCATCGAGGGGCTCGCCGCGGCGCGGCCTGCGGCGATCGTATTCGACGTGGTTTTCTCCGATCTCGATCGGAATCAGCCGGAAGCGGATCTCTTCCTGCGGGAAGTCGCGGAGCGCACGCCGAACACCTTCTTCGCGATGATCCGTCTGGACGAGGCGAACGACGCGCTGAGTGAGCTGCAGCTCGCCCGCCTCGCCGGCACTCAGCCTCTTTCCGACGCCGTGCCTGGCGCCACGGTCGCGATGGTGGTGCCGTATTTCCACGACGTGCTGAACGAACGGCGACTGGGCACCATCAACCTCTATTCGGACAGAGACGGAATCGCGCGCTCGTATCACGTTCATCGCGACGTGTCGGGCTACAGGATCTTCTCCCTGCCCGCGAACGTCGTTACGACACTGGGCGGCGAGCTTCCGGCGGATCCGGACATTCTGCTCAACTGGCGCGGCGATCCGCCGGCCTATCCGCTGATTCCGTTCCACACGCTGTACGAGCGCCTGCTGCGCGGAGAGATCCCCGCGGAGCTCGAGGGGCGCATTCTCATCGTGGGCTCCACGGCGCCGGCGCTGTTCGACATCCGGCCGACACCCATCTCCACGGCGCAGACCGGTCTCGAGATCCTCGCCACCGCGCTCGACAACCTGCGCAACGGCGATTTCGTGCGCCTGCTGCCGGACTGGATCTACATGGTGATCACGGCGGCCGCGGTTCTGCTGCTCGCGATGGCCTTCCGCACGAACGTCGACTGGCTGCTGCTGCGCACCGCGTTCACCGTGATGCAGACCGCCTTTCTCGTTCTGACGTACCTGTTCCTCAACTACACGAACTGGTTCGTCGATCTCACCGCGCCCTTCACGGCCGCGTTCGCCTACTTCACTGTGGCCTCCCTCTACAGCCGCGTCATGGTTCAGCGGCGCAATGGCAGTCCGTGGTTCTCCGACGTGCTCGACACCGGAAGCAGCGTCGAGGTGCTGCTGCTCGCCTGCCGCATCTCCGCGAGAGGAACCGCGCGTTCCGCGATCCACCGCATGCTGCAGCGGCGCGCCGGGCTCACGCGCTACGCTGCCGCCGCGCCGCGGCTGTTCGAGACCGCACCGCTCTTCCAGCGTCTTTACGAGGACGTGGCCGTCTTCTACTGGATCGCGCCGCCACGGCGTTCCTGCGCTACCCTGCAGGACCTCTTCCGGATGCTGGAAGAGAGTCTCGCGGTCCTGAACGCGCGCGGCGCGCCGGATGCAGTCCAGTTCGCTCTCCATGCGGCGCGCTTCACCGTCGACGAACAGGGCGACTGGGAGAGGCAAGGAAAGGAATCGCTGCTCTCGGTGCTGTCGCTCGTCGAGAGAACCCCGGCAGGATCCATCGAACGCAGCGAAGCGTTCCTGGAGGTATGCAGAGAATGTCCCGACGTGACAGTTCCCGAGCCCGTAGCTCGAGCCGGTCTCCAGGTGGCCGGAGGGCAGGTTTCGTCATGATCTCGCGTGCCTGCGGTGCATCTCTCCTCGGGGCCGCCGCCGCCCTGCTGCTTGCAGCGTGCGGCTCACCGGAGACGGCGGCACCGCCTGCCGCAGGTGACGACGCCACCGCGCCGCCGGCGACATCGCCGGGCATCCAGGCACCGGAGGCTCCAACGGAACCGGAGGTGAGGGAAGAGGAGCCGACGGATGGGACATTGGAGGCTCCGCCGCCCGCCGAAGCTCCAGTCGCGAATTCTGAAAGTGCACCGCGCACCGCCCGGAACGACAGCCGCACGACGGGGCAGGCGCCGTCGAGCGGTTCCGCAGCGTCCGCTGAAGCGCAGCCTTCTCCGCCCGCGACGGCGTCCGGCGACAGCCCGAGCATCGCACCGATGCCCGGCACCGTGACGCGCCAGACCGAGCTCAAGGCGGAGCCGTCGGTAGCGGCGCCCACCCTGAGCACGCTCGCGGCGAACACGCAGGTCACCATCACCGAACGTCAGGGCGGCTGGCTGCGCGTCGTGAGCGGCGAGCAGCGCGGCTGGGTGCGGCTCCTCCACGTCAGCAGTCAACCGACGGCTCGCACCGCCGGCGCTCGCGAAGAGCTCGAGGCTGCCGCGCGTATTGCGACGGGTCGCGCCGGGAGCGGCAACATCGCGGTCACGACCGGCATTCGCGGGCTCGACGAGCAGCAGCTTCGCGACGCGAAGGCGAACGAAGAGGAGCTGAAGAAGCTCGAGGCTTTCGGCGTATCGGCGCAGGACGCGCAGGCACACGCTTCGCGTCGCGGCCTCGAGCGCCGGCAGATTCCGTATCCGCCTGCACCACAATCGCGCTGAGGGAACGCACAGGAGGTTCGATGGCATGAACACTGCTCTCTTCCGCAAGCGCTTCCTCGTCGTCTTCGTGCTGGCCGCGGTGCTCGCACTGCTCGCGTCCGCGCCTGCAGCCGCGCAGAACCTGCGCGACCTGCTGGATCGGCAGGTGCCGGGATCCCTCCGGCGTCCCCCGGCCCGCACCGACGCGGACGGGATTCGCGCGGGGTGCCGCGACCGAG
>QGVD01000152.1 GCA_003242685.1 Pseudomonadota bacterium
GACGCGCCCTTCGCGGCGCGGCTTCGCGCGATACTTGCCGAGCTCATCGAGCGTCGCCGGCCAATCGCAGCGGTACACGAAGTCGAAGTACGCGTCGCCCGAGTGGCTCGCGGCCGCGCCCCAGTAGCGCGTGTATCTCATCGCGTGGACGAGCGCACCGTATCCGCCGGACGACTTGCCGAAGCAGCCGCGATGGCGCCGGTCCGCGAGCGTGCGGAACTCGCGATCGACGAGCGGGATCAGCTCCCTCGTCAGGTAATCGGCATACCGGCCGACGCCCGCCGAGTTCACGTACTGATTGCCGCCGTACGCCGTGAAGCAATCGGGAAAGACGAGTATGCAAGGCGGCATCTTGCGCTCCGCGATCAAGCGCGCGGCGCGCTCGGGCACGTTCTCGTCGAAGTTCCGCCAGCTCGTGTGCGATTTTCCGGATCCCGTGAAACCGACGAGATCGAACAGCACCGGGTAGCGCTTGCCTCGCCCGGCTCCGCGGCCCTCGTCGTATCCCGGCGGTAACCACACGTCGAGCTCGCGCACGTGCGGATCGCCGAGCGGGTTGTCGGCGAGCACCTTGGACGTGACCTCGAGCGTGATCAGCCGGCCGCTCGGCCAGCGAGGCCTCTTCAATGCCATGCGAAATTCCGAGAATCGAACGAAAACGCAAAGTCTACCGATTCCCGGCGCCCGCGCGGACTGGAATCACGCCGCAGGTCGCGGCTCAGGAACGCAAGTAGCGGTCGCCGCGCTCGGCGTGCGCAAGGCGACGCAGAAGCGCCGCCGTTTCATGCAGCGTGCGCAGCAGCGCCGAGACGTGCGCGTCGGGCTGCGGCAGGAAGTCGATGTCCGCGCAATCGTTGCGCACGACGTGGCCGCGGATCGCGATGTGTCGGATGTCGCATCTGCGTGCCTCCGCGAGTGCCGCAGCGCTCCGGGATGGTCTGTCGCCTCCCGGCCGCGACCGGCGCAGCCGCAGGCAGAGCTCGAACAGCTCGCTCTCGAGCTCCTCTCGACGCAGGAAGTGATATCTGAAGAACCACCGGCTCATCATGCCTTCGCTCCCGAGCGGATGCATTCTGATCCGGAAATTTCCCGCCGTCAGTCAACTAAACGACTCGCGGCGCGAATCCGACGGAGAAAGTCGCCGGGGCAGGAACGTGCACCGAGGCACGAGACCTTCCGCGCTCCGGGGTCTCGCCGCAGCCCCCGGGAGGGCGCAGACCATGGCACCAAGCTTGCATCGTACCCGGGCTCAGCGGAGGGCCGGCGATGGTGGAGGACAGCCTGTGGCCACTGGCCGTCTTTATGGCCGCGGCGCTCGCGCTCGTCGGCGGCGTGCTCGCGTCGTCGCACTGGCTCGGCGAGCGGCATAGCGAACGCGCGACCGGCGACCCGTTCGAATCGGGCGTCGTGCCCGTGCACCGCGCCCGGTTTCGGATTCACGCGAAGTTCTACGTCGTCGCGGTCCTGTTCGTGATCTTCGACATCGAGGCGGTCTTCATCATCACGTGGGCCGTGATCGCGCGCGACGGGGGATGGGTCCCGTTCGTCGAGATCGCGATCTTCATCGCCGTGCTCCTCGCGGCGCTTGCGTATCTGTGGCGGATCGGCGCACTCGACTGGGCACCGGGCGCGCGCCGCGCCGCCGCGCCCGCCCCCGCAGCCGCCCGAGCGGCGAGCGCGACGCGGTCAACCGGACTCGGAGACGAAGCATGACGGAGAGCCGATGCGTTGGTGGTTGAGCACGCCGGACGGTGCGTCGCCGACGGCGACCCGACGTTCGGCACCGAGCGATGATGCCGCGCAGCAGGACGCGATGCGGCACAACGTGTTCCTGAGCACGCTTCAGGACCTCGCGGCGTGGTCCCGCAAGTATTCGATCTGGCCTTTCAACTTCGGGCTGTCGTGCTGCTACGTCGAGATGGCAACGGCGTTCACGAGCAAGTTCGACATCGCGCGGTTCGGCGCGGAAGTGATCCGGGCGACCCCGCGTGAAGCGGACCTGATCGTGATCTCCGGCACCGTGTTCAGAAAGATGGCGCCCGTCATACGCCGGCTTTACGAGCAGATGATGGAGCCCCGCTGGGTCATCTCGATGGGCTCGTGCGCGAACTCGGGCGGAATGTTCGACGTGTACAGCGTCGTGCAGGGCGTCGACAGCTTCCTGCCGGTCGACGTCTACGTGCCCGGCTGTCCGCCGCGCCCGGACGCGCTGCTCGAGGGCCTCACGCTGCTGCAGCAGGCCGTCGGCACGGAGCGAAGGCCGCTCTCGTGGGTGGTCGGACCGCAGGGCGTGACGCGCGCGCCGATACGGAGCTTCCGCGACGAGAAGCGCGCGGAGCGCACGGCCCAGCGAACGCTGCGTACACCCGATTCGGTCTGAGCTCGAACGGACGGTGGAGCGGGATTTGTCTCTGACGCCCTCGCACGAGCACGCGCCGGCTGCCGCAGCGATGCCTACCCAGCAGGCCGCGCGGGAAGTCGTGGTCGCGCTCGAGAGACGGTTCGGTCCGCGACTCTTTCCGAGCGGCGCCGCCATCCAGCCGACGGCGGACGGCATCCCGACGCTGTGGCTCGACAGGGCGGTCGCCCCGGATGCGCTTACGTTTCTCAAGGACGAGCTCGAGCGTCCGTACGAGATGCTCTACGACCTGACGGCGATCGACGAGCGCGTCCGCGATCATCGATCCGGTCAACCGGCCGCGGACTTCTCGCTCGTCTATCACCTCCTGTCGTACTCGCGGAACGAGGATTTGCGCATCAAGGTGCCGCTCGCGGCCGACGACGCGACGATGCCGACGGTCACCGGCATATGGCCGAGCGCGAACTGGTACGAGCGCGAGGCTGGGAACATTTTCGGGATCGGTCTCTTAAAACAATCCCCGACCCACAG
>QGVD01000022.1 GCA_003242685.1 Pseudomonadota bacterium
CCTTTTTTGTGGGGGGGATGGGGATTTTTAATAAAAGAGAGAAAAAAAGCTCCCCCAGCCCTTTTTGGGGGAAACTCGGGGGGGGTTTCCCCCCCCCCCCATATCCCCGCCATCAGAACCGCCGCCCGAACCGCCGCCGGAGCTGCCACCGGAACCAGCACCACCGCCATCACTGACGCTGCCGCCGCCAGCGGTGTTACCGACACCTTTGCCGCCGCCTCCGCCGCCGCATGCGGCGGTCGTGCCACTGCCAATGAGCCTCTCGAGCGATGGGGTTGTTGAGCTGAGCTACGGCCGCGTGGTTGCGGTCTTCGGCCGCGCACGGATTGAATGAAGCGGGCATCGAGGCCGATCTCTGGGGACGATTTCTTGTTCTGCGTCCTGATCCCGCGAACGCCATCGCGCGCCGCGCCTCATCTACGGGCGATGTGACGCGCCGACGCGATGCCTCGCACTGGCTATGAGTTTCTGAAGCGTGCCTTCCTGATCCGCAAGCCGATCAGAAGGCGTAGACAGGGGCTTTCTCCAGTGATGTCCGGCTGCACCTGCAGCCGATTCTCGGTTGTGCAGTTCTGCAATCGCCCTCTGCAGGGTGAAAGCCTCTTCGACGTCCCGGACGCCGCTCCTCCACTTGGACGAGCGCACGCCATGGAGCGACCGCGCACCCTATCGGGCTTGATTTTCCAGGATCTCAGTACACGAGCAGGTCGAGCGTCACAAACCGCATTCACGTAATCCGGCCTTCAGGAGAGAAGCCGTGCCCGTACCCACGCGTTCGCGCGTGCGCCATGGATACTCGGCGACCGACGCTCAGTGAGCAACATCCGCCTTGGCCAGCCTCTCCTCGAGCAGATCGATTTCCCGCACCAGCACACGGGTCTTGTCGTCCGATAGTCCATTGCTGCGCGCGAGAGCGAAGATCGTATCGCGCTCGGCGCGAAGAGCCGCGAGGCGCAGCTTCCGCTCGATCTCCTCGCCGAGCCGGATGCGGGCGGCGTGCTCCCCTGCGGTGTTCCCTTCGAGACGGCGGCGGTACATGTCCATGACACGGCTCGCCGCGTCCGCATAGACGTCGGCATCGCTCTGGCCGGCCGCCAATTCATGGGCGGCTTCCTCGACAGCGCGGATCGCGGCTTTCGCGGCTTCGGCGCGCGCGAAGTCGGACTCGTCGTCCCGCACGGTTTCGGTCGGTGACTGCAGCCCGCGCAGCAGGAACGGCAGCAGGAAGCTCGCGGCGAGGAGCGACATGATGATGACGCCTGCGGCGAGGAAGATCGTCAGGTCACGCGCGGGGAACTCCGAGCCATCCATCACCGTGAGCGGCAGGGTGAGCACGCCCGCGAGAGTGATCGCACCGCGCACACCGGCGACGGACATCGCGGCAACCACTCGGAAGCTGGGAGGCGAGCGGTCCGTTTCGCCCTTGCGAATGGCGCTCCTGTAAGAAATGTAGAGCGACACCCAGACCCAGATGAAGCGCAGAGCCGCCAGCCCGAAGTTGATCGCGATCACGTACACGGCCAGCCACCACGGATTCTCGTGATTGGACTCGCGTACGGCTTCGACGGCGCCCTCGAAAATGCCGGGGAGCTGCTCGCCGAGAAGCACGAACATGATGCCGTTGAGCGCGAACTGCACGGTGTCCCAGACGGCGGCACGCTGCACACGCGTGGTGGCGAGCGCCCGGCCGCTGAGCTCGACGTAGCTCATGGTGATTCCGGCGGCGACGGCAGCCAGGATGCCGGAGCCGCCGAGATGCTCACCGACCCAGTAGGCGCCGAAGGGAATGAGCAGGCTGATCACCACCTGCGAGCCGGGCTCTTCGCCGAAGCGGCGTGCGATCCATGTCTTGAACAGCATGACGCCGAGCGTCAGCGCCACACCCGCGATGATGCCGACGACGGCGAGCTGCACGAACGTGATGGCCGCATCCGCCAGCGAGAACACACCCGTCGCGGCCGCTGCGACGGCGAAGCGGAAGCACACGAGGCCCGATGCGTCGTTGAGCAGCGACTCGCCTTCCAGCACGTGCAGCATGCGCTTCGGGATCGGGAAGCGCTTGCTGATCGCGGAGACGGCGATCGGATCCGTCGGTGTGACGATGGCAGCGAGCGCGAAGGCTACCGCATAGGGAACCGCAGGGATCAGCCAGTGGATGACCAGGCCCATGCCCACGACGGTGAAGAACACCAGGCCGAACGCGAGCTCGAGGATCATGCCCTTGTCGCGCAGCAGGCCTTCCTTCGGGATCCGCCAGCCATCCAGGAACAGGAGCGGCGGCAGGAAGAGCAGGAAGAAGACTTCCGGATCGAGCTCGACGCGCTGATAGGCCCCCGCCGCGATGGCCGCACCCAGCGCGATCTGCACCAGCGGCAGCGGGATGCCCACCGGAATGGCGCGCACGATGATGCCGGACGCGACGACCGCCACGAGCATGGACAGGACGATGCCGATCGTTCCCATGGAACTCCCTGAAATCAGAAAGGGCCGGCGAATTATGCCGGCAGATCGGGCGATCTCGATCGAGCAGCTGCTCGAACCTCCGTTCGGGGACCCGCCGAGCCGGCAGAACGGCCGGCGCGCCATTCATGCGGAAGCCTGGTGGGCTCCTGCGCCTGTTCTGAAGGTACCCGTGGCTTGCAGCGAGGTGTCGTCGAAGACGACGGTCCTGTTCCTTCCTTCTTCCTTTGCACGATAGAGCGCCACATCCGCCCGTCGCAGGAGGGCGCCCAGCGGGATCTCCGCCGATCTGACCGAAGCGACTCCGATGCTGGTCGTGGGACGTACCCGGCTGAACACGGGTTCCACGCTCGTCGCGAGGCCGCGGTGGATGCGGTCGGCCACGCGGAGCGCGCCATCTGCCGTTGCTCCGGGAAGCAGCGCGGCGAACTCCTCGCCGCCGTAACGACAGAGCAGATCACCCTCGCGCAGGGCACGGCGCGCGACACGGGCGAAGGCTTCCAGCACCTCGTCGCCGACCATGTGGCCGTACGTATCGTTGATCGACTTGAAGTGGTCGAGATCAAAGAGCAGAACGGCGTAATCGTTCTGCCGGCCGCCGGCGCTCGCGGAGAGCTCCTCGGCACGCCGGGTGAACTCCCTCCGGTTCAGCAATCCGGTCAGGGGATCCTCGGTGGCCAGCCGATGAGCGGTGCGCAGCGCGCGCTCCTTCGCAATGGCGGAAAGACCGAGGCTCGCCACCACGATCATGACAGTCAGCATGGTGGCGGCGTTCTCCGCGCCGAGGACCGACAGAAAAACAGGATGGTCCGTGCCCAGCACGACCAATCCAACCGCTCTCACCAGGAACCAACCGGAGTTGATCGCGCACGCCACGGTCAGCACCCTGGCGTGAACGGGCGACGGCTCGTCGATCCCGCCTCGCGCGAACTCCAGGCCCGCAAGCGCGGAGAAGGCGCTGAAGGAGAGAAAGAACGGCAATGCCCCGGTCCACTGCCCGTTCGGCGTGGCGGTCATCCAGACCGCGACCATGATGACGGCCGGCACCAGAAACGCCGTCCTGAGGGGCAGAGATCGTCCGTTGACGCTCCTTGCACCCACCCAGATGAGCGCGATTGCAAGCGTCGCGATCGCGTTGCCCGCGGGATAAGTCCAAAGCCACTCCTCGCCGCGCTCCGCGAGAAGGTAGAAGACGGTCGCGCACGGCGCGCTCAGAAAGGCGCCCGCGAACCAGACGTAGAACGGCGACTTGGTGGTCCGCGGCCCGAGGAGGAACACGAGCCCGCACGCAAGCGAGATGAGCTGAGAAACTACGAATATCGTCGGCAGATGGAGCTGCATCCCGACCGGAACCGTCACGCACCCACAGGAAAACTTCCGCGCGAGACTCCTACGCCGCCGCCCGCCGCTTCGCTGACGCACGCAGCAACGTGATCGGGCTCACAGTCGGCTCCGGTCTCCGGGCACGTGCGTCACCGTGCCCTGCTCCATAACCCGCAGTTATGCGCACCCCGTGCCTTGAAAACTTGCTCGACGCGCTTGCGCCGTATGCTGTACGGGTCGACGCCTGAACAGCTTCGTGTGCATGCCATCGACGTTCGCCGCCGGCCTCCGCCCTCGCACTCTCGTTCTCGCACTCGCCCTGCTTCCCATCGCTGCTTCCGCAGCCTGGTGGCGCGCCCTGTCAGAAGACCGCACTGCTGCCCGCAGGAGCGACGGGCCCATCGGCGTCCCGGTAGCCGTTGCCCCGGTGGAACGCAGAGACGTTCCGCACTGGATCGCGAGCATCGGAACCGTGCAGTCCCTGCACACCGTCGTGGTCCGCCCGCAGGTTACCGGCATCGTCACGGAAGTGCTCTTTACCGAAGGTCAGCTCGTCGAGCGCGGCGCACTTCTGGCGCGCATCGACTCGCGCAACTTCGAAGCGCTGCTCGCGCAGGCGGAAGCCGAGAAGGCGAGCCGCGAGGCGCAGCTTCGGGCCGCGCTGCGCGACCTCGAACGCTACAGAAGCCTCGTCGAGCAGCACGTGATCTCGCGCCAGGCGCTCGATCAGCAGGTTTCCCTCGTCGAGCAGCTCGAGGCCGCCATCAAGGCGAGCGAAGCCATCATCGCCGCCCAGCGCGTCCAGCTTTCATACACGCGGATCACGTCGCCCGTCCGGGGGCGGGTCGGCATTCGCCGTGTGGACCCCGGAAATCTCGTGCAGGCAGGCGATGCGGAAGGAATCGTCACCGTCACGCAGATCGATCCGATTTCCATCGTCTTCACGCTTCCGCAGGAGCTCCTGCCGCGCGTTCACGCGGCCATGCAGGACCGTAAAGGTGTGCGGGTCACGGCGCTCGAGCGGGAAAGCGGCGCTCCCCTTGCCGAGGGCCGCCTCACCTCCTTCGACAATCAGATCGATCCTGCAACGGGCACGCTGCGCCTGCGTGCGCAGTTCGACAACCCCGACGCTCTGCTCTGGCCGGGACAGTTCGTGACGCTGCGACTCGACGTGGGTGTCAGCCGCGATGCTCTCGTGGTGCCCGCGCGGGCGGTCCGCCACGGCCTCAACGGCCCGTATGTCTACCGCATCACCGATGCGAAGGCGGAGCTGGTTCCCGTCGTTCCGGAGTATCAGAACGACGAGATCGTCGTGGTCGCCTCCGGACTGGATGCGGGCGACCTCGTCGTGATCGACGGCCATTCGCGCCTCGCGCCCGGAACCGCCGTCGAGATTCATGGCATGGCAGGAGAGTCGCATGTCACCGGGATCTGACGCGGCATCGCGGCCTTCCCGAATGGAGCGCGCCGCCCGCGCGCCGTTCGCTCGCTGGTTCATCGAGCGTCCGATCGGCACCACGCTGCTCGCCATCGGCCTCGTCCTCCTCGGCGGCATCGCCTTTCCGCTCATGCCGGTCGCGCCTCTCCCGGAGGTGGACCTGCCCACCATCCAGGTGAGCGCGAAGCTGCCGGGTGCGAGCCCGGAGACCATGGCTTCCGCCGTCGCGACGCCGCTCGAGGTGCAGCTCAGCGGCATCTCCGGCATTCGCGAGATGACCTCCAGCAGCACCCTGGGGTCGACGTCCATCTCTCTGCAGTTCGAGCTCGACAAGGACATCGACGTCGCGGCCCAGGAAGTGCAGGCCGCGATCAATGCAGCCGCGGGCCGGCTGCCGGCGGACATGCCGAGCGCACCCACCTGGAAGAAGGGCAATCCCAACGAAAGCCCGATCCTCGCGCTCGGCATGCAGTCGGACCTCATGACGCTCACCGAGCTGAGCGACCTCGCCGAGACCCTCGTCGCCCGGCATCTGAGCCAGGTGAGCGGCGTGTCCGAGGTGAATGTGTACGGTCAGCGCAAACCCGCGCTCCGCATCCAGGCCTCCCCCGAGAAGCTTGCCGCGCTCGGCCTCACCTTCGCGGATCTGCGACAGGTGATCCAGGCCGCGAGCGTCAATCGCGCGAAGGGCGCGCTCTACGGCAGCGATCGCACCTCGACGCTATCCACGAACGATCAGATCTTCTCTCCGGGAGACTACGGCGCGCTCATCGTCGCCTGGCGCGATGGCGCACCGGTTTTTCTGCGCGACGTCGCGAAAGTCACCGTGGGCTCGGAAGACGAATACGTGGCGTCGTGGCAGAACGGCAAGCCTGGGCTTTACATCATGGTGCGGCGACAGCCGGGCGCGAACATCGTACAGACCGCGGAGGCCGTGCAGGCGGCGCTGCCCGAGATCCGCAGCCGGCTGCCTGTGGGCGTCGAGCTCGAGGTACTGAACGACCGTACGCGCACGATCCGCTCGTCGATCCACGAGGTGGAGATCACGCTCGCCGTGACGTTCGTGCTCGTGATCCTGGTGATGGGCGCGTTCCTGCGACAGCTCTCTGCCACGCTGATCGTCACCTGCGTTCTCGCCGTCGCGCTGATCGCCACGGTGGCGGCGATGTATGTTCTCGGTTTCAGTCTCAACAATCTCACGCTCGCGGCGCTCATCGTCGCCGTGGGTTTCGTGGTGGACGACGCGATCGTCGTCATCGAGAACATCCACCGTCACCTCGAGGCCGGAGCGTCGATGCGCGAGGCGGCGCTGCGCGGCTCGGCGGAGATCGGCTTCACGGTGCTCACCATCAGCCTCGCGCTGGTCGCAGCCTTCATCCCGCTCCTGATGATGGGCGGCGTGGTCGGGCGGTTCATCAGAGAATTTGCCGGAACGCTCACTGCCGCCGTCGTGCTTTCCGTGATCGCCTCGCTGACACTCGCGCCCATGCTCGCCTCGCGCTTCATGAAGCCGATGAAGCATGCCGGAAGCAGCGGATCGGGTTTTGCGGCCCGGCTCGTAGCGGGCTACGACCGCGCGCTGCAGTGGGCGCTCGCCCACCAGCGCACGATGCTCGTGATCTTCGGACTGACGGTGACAGTTGCGGTCGGCAGCTACGTGCTCATCCCGAAGGGTTTCTTTCCGTTGCAGGACACCGCGTACATCGTGGGCTCGTCCCGCGCGGCCGACGACGTGTCCTATGAGGACATGCTCGCCAAGCACCACGCGCTGGCGGAGATCCTGATGAAGGAGGAAGACTTCCTCGCCGTCAGCTACGTGGTCGGCGCCACGAGCCCCAACCCGAATCTCGCCAACGGCCGGTTCTACATCGTGCTGAAGGACCGCGGCGACCGCGAGCTGTCCTCCGAGGAAATCATCGACCGGCTGCGCCCGAAGCTCGCGCAGGTGCCCGGCATCAACCTGGTGCTGCGCACTCAGCAGGACGTCAACATCGGCGGCCGCGGCTCACGCTCTCAGTACCAGTTCGTGCTGAGCGGCGCGGACAGCACGACGCTCGGCGAGTGGGCGAGCCGGCTCACCGAGAAGCTCCAGAGCATGCCGCAGTTCCGCGACGTTTCGAACGAGATGCAGCTCGGCGCGTCGGTGACGCACCTCCACATCGATCGTGTCGCTGCGGCGCGCTTCGGCTTCCGCGCCGAGGACATCGATCAGGTGCTCTACGACGCGTTCGGGCAGCGGCAGATCGGCGAGTACCAGAACGAGGTGAACCAGTACCGCGTCATTCTGGAGGTGGACGAGCGGTACAGAGGCAGCGTGGACAGCCTGCAGCATTTCCATCTGCGCTCGCCGCTCACCGGCGGAATGGTGCCGCTCTCCGCGGTCGCACGGCTCGAGCCGCCGGGTGTGGGGCCACTCACGATCACGCACGACGGGATGTTCCCGTCGGCGACCATCTCGTTCAACCTGCCCGCGGGCGTGGCGCTCGGTGATGCAATCCGCCTCGTCGAGCGTGCGCAGGTCGAAATCGGGATGCCGTCGAGCATCAAGGGCAGGTTCCGCGGCACGGCTCAGGCGTTCCAGGACTCGCTGGCGACGCAACCCTGGCTGATCCTCGCGGCCATCGCGACCGTGTACATCATCCTGGGCGTGCTCTACGAAAGCTTCGTGCACCCGCTGACCATCCTCTCGACGCTCCCCTCCGCGGGCGTCGGCGCCATCCTGAGCCTGTGGGCCGTCGGGCACGACTTCTCGATCATGGCGCTCATCGGCGTGGTGCTGCTCATCGGCATCGTGATGAAGAACGGCATCCTGCTCGTGGATTTCGCGCTCGAGCGGCAGCGGAACGGACGATCTGCGCGCCAGGCCATTCACGAAGCCTGTCTCGTGCGCTTCCGCCCGATCGTGATGACGACGATCGCCGCGATGCTCGGCGCGATACCGCTCATGGCCGGCATCGGCACCGGATCCGAGCTGCGTCAGCCGCTCGGCATCGCCATCTTCGGCGGTCTGCTCATCTGCCAGGTGATGACGCTCTACACGACGCCGGTCGTGTACCTCGCGCTGGAGCGGCTGTTCCACCGCCGGCGGACTCGTCAGGACGCGGAGTGGACAGTGGGATCGCCCGCGACGCCGGCCTCGTCTGGCGCGTCGGACGTGTCCGGATCGTGGGCGGAACCGGCGCTCAGAAACTGAGCTGGATCCCGGCGCGAATGGAACGCGGCGCGCCGGGCGCATAGAGCGTCTGCCCGGCAATCACCGAGACGGATGTCGCGTGGCGCTCGTCCGTCAGGTTCTCCACGCGGGCGTAGATCCGGTAGTCGGTCCTGGCATTGCCGCTGTAGTCGAAGCCCACACCGAACAGCCCGTATCCGCCTGCTCTCACGGTGTTGAGCGCATTCGATTCATACGCGCCCACGTACTGCCACGACGCGTGAAAGTTCCAACCCTGCAGCGGCCGCAGGCGCGCCTCGATCTCGCCCGTCGTTTCAGGCACGCCGGGTACCTCGAGCCCCACGAGCCGTACGTCCGCATTACGCTCCACTCGAGTGTCGGTGAGCCCGTAAGTGGCGTGCGCTTCGAACCGTGGCGAGGGGCGCCAGGTGGCGGCCGCCTCGATGCCCCGTCTCAGAGTTGCGCCGAAGTTCTCGTAGATTCCCGGTGAAACCGTGCGTACCTCTCCCGTGGACGTGAGCCGGTACGCCGCGATGTCGAGCTCGAATCGCTCGTCGGCGGAGAGGCGCAGACCGATCTCCGTCTGCCGGAAGACGTTCTCGTCGAGCGGCTGCCCGCCCACCGAGTACTTCACGAATGCGTTCGCGAGCGCGAAGCCCTCCGCCCAGCTCGCGCGAAGCTGCAGCCAGGGTCGAAGCTGTGAGCGTGCGCCGATCTTCGGGCTCCAGTGCTCCTTGGGCGCGAGCCTGCCGCACGGGTCGCTTCCCGTTTCCGGGCCGCGCGGGCTGCAGGATCCCGTGAAGCGATCGCCGCGCAGACCGATGGAGAGGACCAGGACGTCATCCACGGCAGCCTCGAGCTCCGAGAACACAGACACGCTGTTCAGCGCCGTTTCGCGGTCCGCGAGCGCCGCGTTCACCCGGCGGCGCCGATCGAGGCCGTCGAAGTACGCGTAGCGCGTCGTCTCCCGGAAGGTTTCCACGCCCGTGATGTGGCGCACCGGGAGCTCCGCGAGCTCGAACGTGCCCTGCACGCTGCCGCCCGCGCCGTACACCGTGCGGTCGTAGGTTTCCTCACGCTGCCGCCATTCCTCGGTGCTCACCGGCCGCGTGAACCACCGCGTGAAGTCCTGACGAGTGGTGTACGCGAACGTCGCGAGCTCCAGAGATTCCGAGAACCCGCGGCTCGCGTCCGCTCTCAATGTCAGCAGCGATTTCTCGGCACCGTCGTTCTGAACGTGCGGATCGACGCCCTGCGGATCGGCGTGGAACTGCCCCTCAGTGAGATACGACGCGGACCGGCTCGTCGATTCGAGCCTGCGGATCGAAAGCGCGAGCCTCGATTCCGGTGTCACATCCACGGACCACCGGCCGGCCATCACGGTGCGCTCGGTATCGGACTGAGGGCGAAAGCCGTCGGTACGGTACACCTGCCCTGCCAGATTCACCCCGTGACGGCTGCCGACGCGACCTCCGAACGCCGCCTGCACGTCGAGCGTGTCGTACGAGCCCGTCGCGACATCGAGCTCCGCGTACTCGCCACCCTTGCGCGTCTGGATGTTGATCAGCCCTCCACGGTTGTAGTTGCCGTAGAGGGCGGAAACCGGCCCTTTGAGCACGGCGAAGGAATCGATCTCCAGGGGCACGACGGTATTGAGATCGACATAGCCGTCCTCGTGCGACATGGCCTCGTTGAGCGGAATGCCGTCGACGAGCGCACCGAGATCCCCGCCGTGTCCTCCACTCCCGAACCCGCGGATGACGATGGCACTCGCGACGCTGCCGAGCTGCATGTCGCGGATGGCCATGCCCGGCACCCGGCGAACGAGGTCGTCGACATCCGAGATGCCCTGCTCGCGGATCTCCTGCGTCCGGAAGACGGTCGCCGTGAAACTGGAATCACGCTCCGAGCCGATCTGTCCCTTGACGACGATCTCATCCATGGTCTCCGACGCGGCCGAAGCAGTCGCTTGCGCACCGAGCGCCAGCGCGATGGAAGCTGCTGCCGTGACGATCATTCTCGAGCTCTGTTTCTCCGCCCCGTGAGCACGCGTCACGGCGGCCGGGAGCACGCCGCCGTGACGCTGCTCTGCCCGTCAGCGCCCGAAGTCGAGACGCACACCGATCCTGAAGGTACGGCCGAGGTAGTCGTAGAACGTGCGGTTGATGCCCGGCTCCACGTTGCTGCTGTCACCCGGCCCGAGACCGACGACCGCGGGATCCTTGTCGGTCACGTTGTTGATCTTGAAGTAGAGCTCCGAGGCGGTGCCCGCGAGCCGCGTCTTGTAGCCGAAGAAGGCGTCGAGATAGAGCGCACCGGCGATGTGGTTCGTGTTGATCGTCCGGTTGAGCGACGTCGACGCGGGACAGCCGCTCGTGCACTCGATGTACGTGTTGTCGTAGGTGCCCGAGCTGATGCCGCGGCCCGTGAGCGAGAACGTCAGATTGTCGAGCTGGTAGCTCGCGGTGAAACGGTACAGCCAGCTCGGAGGGCCGTTGCCCGTGTTCTGACCGGCGCGATCCGTCGGCGGGTCCACGCCGTTGTTCGAGCTCATCTCGATGTAGTGCGTGGCGAGCGAGCGCAGGCTCAGCGTGCCGCGCCAGCCTTCCACGAACGTTGAGAGCGGGACCGTGTAGCTCGCCTCGATGTCGAGGCCCCGCGCGCGCTCGTACACGAAATTGAACGGACTGTTGTTGATGAAGAGGTCGATGCCCGAGTCGGACGTGGGATCCCGGCTGATCGCCGCGCAGAACGTCTGGTTGCCGTCGTAGCAGCGGAAGACGATGTCCTGCGCCGACACCATGCTGATCGCATCCTCGATCTCGATGTCGTAGTAGTCGAGCGAGAGCCCGAATCCCGCAAGGAACGAGGGCTGCCACACGATGCCGAGACCCAGCGTATCCGCCTTCTCCGGCTTGAGCGCGAGGTTCCCGGTCGTCGTCTCGGTGAAGCGCGTCGACCGGTTGTCGTAGAACGGATCGGTGACGAAGTTCGTACGCCGCCGCCCCGCCTGATACAGCTCCTCGAGATTCGGCGCCCGGATGTCGCGCGACAGAGTGGCACGGAATCGCAGGTCCTCGATCGGACGCCAGGTGAGACCCGCCTTCCACGTCGTTACGAAGCCCGACGTGCTGTAGTCGGTGCCGCGGACGGCGCCGGTGAGCTCGAACCCCTTCGGCAGCGGCAGCAGCGTCTCGAGGTACGCCTCCCTCACGTTGTAGGAGCCGAAGGTGGCGAGATAGTTACCGACGATCCAGCCATCCTGGTACTCGGGTTCGACGTGCCCGGAGATCTCCTCACGACGCCACTCGGCGCCGAACGCGACGCCGATGGGATCCAGCCACGGATTGTCGAGGCTGGTGCTGAAGTTGATCGCCGCTACGTCCTGCTCGAACTGCTGCTCGCGCTGCGGCCAGCCCATGAAATACTCGAGCGCCGACGGATCGTTCACGCCGATGCCCATCCGGTTGAACGGGATGCACCCGTTGCCGGGATCGGTGAGCGCCGAGCGGCACACGATCTCGCCGGTCTCGGGGTGAAACACGGCGTCCTGCGCGAGCCTCAGTCGCGCGATGTTCGCCGAGTGCACCTTCTCGTCCGTATCCGTGATGCCCTTCTGGTAGTACGCGTCCCATCTCCAGTCGGCGCCGCCGGTCTGGAACTTGCCTTCGAAGCCGAGCACGTACCGCTGGACCTTGCGCTCGTTGTGGCTGAATCGCGTGGGAATGTCCGCGTTCGAAGTCCCGAGGTTGAACTGCGTGATGCCGAGCTCAGCGGCGCGCTGCCGGACTTCCTCGGGGAGGAACGCGTTGTCGGCCATGATGGTGACGCTGCCCTTGTCCGACTGCACGCCGCCCCACTGCTTGGCCTCGTTGCGATTCCAGGAGGCTTCGCCGAACACGGTGAGCGTGTCCGTGAGTCCCCAGCTCAGCCGCGTGAAGACACCGTCACGATCGTTCTCGGGCTCGAGCGAGGTTCTCTCGTATGACTGTCCGAGCTTCCAGTCGCCGCCGATGGTCCACGGATCGCGCGTGGCTCCGTACACGAACTGGTGCACCGAGCCGCCCTCACCGAAGTACGTGCCCCTGAGGGCGGTGTTGGTGATGATGCCGCCGGGCGTCATGACGCTCTGCCCGGCGTGATTCGTCACGAGGTACTCCGGCTCGCCGTTGCCCGCGGCGTAGGCTGGATTGTTCACCATGTACCAGCCTTCTTCGGCCCAGTCGCGGGGCACACCGTAGATGCCTTCGCGCCGGGCGCTCTCGACGTTGAACAGGAGGTGTCCGCGTCCGTCCGCAATCGGCATGCCGCCGGTGAGACCGGCCAGAAGGCTTTCGTCGTCGCCGTACGTGGTCCGTCCCGCCTCCAGGGTCGTCTTGATGCCGGTGAACGTCTTGTCGAGGATGAAGTTCACCACGCCGGACACCGCATCCGAGCCGTACGTGGCGGAAGCGCCTCCCGTCACGATCTCGATGCGCTTCACCAGTCCCTGCGGGAAGGTGTTGATGTCCACCGTGCCCTGCGCCAGCGAACCGACGGAGCGGCGTCCGTCGAGCAGCACGAGCGTGCGCGCGCTGCCCAGCGAACGCAGGTTGATCGAGTTGACGCCCGCCGCGCCGTTGCTGAGGCTCCTGTTGCTGTTGGCCGGCGTCTGGCTGCCTGCGACCGCCGGCAGATCGTTCACGAAGTCCGCGATATTCGGCTGCCCGGCGGCCATGAGGTCTTCTTCGCCGATCACCGTGACCGGCGTCGGCGCGTCGTATCCGGTACGCGCCAGGTGGCTTCCGGTGATCACGACTTCGGCGGGTTCATCTGCCGCGGCGAGCATCCCTTCCGCTTCGGCCACTGCGGTCTCGCCGGCGGCGTCGTGTGCGCCGACGTCGCTCGCCGCGGTCATCGCACACAGCGCGAGGATTCCCTTCACCCATCGCGCGACATCAGAGCCGGATGCAGCCGGAGTGCGCTCCCTCCGCTTTGCACGTATCGAACTCAGCACGGACGTGAACCCCCGATGTTCGTGATGACGCGGGAACGCCCGACAATGCCGTCGCGATTGCGCACGGTCGAACCGTTCCCCTGATTTCACGCTACACGGCCGTGCATCGCGCGTGCCAATGAGAAGCGCGTGAACACGCATAACCTCGCGTTATGCGCGCGGGGCATTTGCATCTCTTTGTGCATCCCGCGCCGCGCATGCTCCGTTTCGGTGCCGATCCGGCTGTTGCCTGAACGCATCGTGTGCGCGGCGAACGCCCCTGCGGAGCACGGTCGCACCACTGGATCGTCGCCGGAAGCCCTGTGATTCCCGATGTTTTGTGCGCTTCGTGCGCGGCGGCATCCGCACGGCTCAGACAATCTCCGGCGGCGCCGCCCGCAGCCTTTCAGTGGCACGGTTCCTGCAACACCATGGTCGTCGCACCACCTCGAGATCAGCGATGCAGTCGCCGAACCGTGTTTCGACCTTCGAGTACCCTCCTCTGGGGTTCATGCAGCTGCGCTACATCGAGATGTTCCAGGCCATCATGCAGGCCGGCACGCTCACGGACGCTGCGTCGCTTCTCAACATCTCGCAGCCTGCGGCCACCAAGCTCCTGAAGCAGGCCGAGCGTCGGCTCGGGTTCCCCCTGTTCGTGCGCGTGAAAGGTCAGTGGCACCTCACGCCCGAGAGCCGCATGCTCAAAGGGCACATCGACCGCATCTTCGACGACCTCCGGGACCTGCAGCGCCTGGTGTCGAACATCGCGCGCGCCGAGAAGCAGCTCCTGCGCGCGGTCACCACGCCCACGCTCGCGAACGCGGTCATCCCGAAGTCCTTCGCCAGCTTCCGTCGTCGTTTCGGCCAGACGCCGATCGAGCTCTCGACGCAGCACTCGCGCGAGATGCTGAAGTCCATCGTGCTGCGCGAGGCGGACGTCGGCATCACGCTCCAGGAGCTCAGCCATCCGGACATCCGCTGCGAGCCGCTCTGCCAGGGCCCCCTTTCGCTCATCGCGCCGCGCGGCACCTGGTCGCCGGCCGATGCGTGCAAGCCGATTCCCATCGACGCGCTGTCGGGCCTGCCGCTCATCGGCATCACGAAGGCCGATCAGCTCGGGCGGCAGATCGAAGCGCACCTCGAGCAGCTCAATCCGCCGGCGCGCATCTCCACCTGGGTGCAGACGTATCACATCGCGAAGGACCTCGTTTGCAGCGGCGACGCGCTGGCGCTCGTCGATCCCTTCACGGCCATGTCCGCCGGCGCGGAGCTGCAGGTCCGCGTCGTCGAGCCCGTGATGCCCATCGATCTCTTTGCCGTCTACCGTATCGACACGCCGCTCAACAACGTGCAGCGCGCGTTCGTCGAATGCGTCAAGTCGGTGGCGGCCGAGTCGATCAGCGCGCTCGGCAGGAGCGAGCCGCGGCTGGCGAATACCCCGTCACCTCGGCTGCAACCGGCACCGACAGCGAGACCTCAGACGGCGCAGGCACCCAGGCTGCAATCAGTGCGATGAGAGCGTGGGCGGGCATTCTCGCACTGCTCCTGCTCGCTTCACTGTCGGACGGAGCGCACGCGCGGGAGCGCAGCGAGTCGTACCTCACGATAGAGGTCGACGAGGCCGCCCTGCGGGGCGAGTGGAAGGTCAGCCTGCGCGATCTGAGCCCCGTTCTCGGACTGGATACCGACGGCGACGGCGAGAGCACGTGGCCCGAGATCCAGCATCGCCGTCAGGACATCGAGGGCTACCTCGGCAGCCAGCTCAGACTGCTCGCGGACGGTATGCCGGCCGTGCCGGAGTTCGAGAGGCTCGTCTACGGCACGCAGCAGGGTGAGCCGTTCGTGCTGTCGGAGTTCGCGTTTCGCGCCCCGCAACCGATCGATCGTCTCGATCTCGACTACTGGCTCCTCTTCCAGCAGAACCCGGAGCATCGCGGGAAGCTGAAGATCGTCTGGCTCGGCAAAGGCGCTCATCAGACCGACGTCACGCGTGACAGCGGGACGCTCACCTTCACGCGTGAGACGGCATCGGGTAGCGGATTCCTGGAAATGCTCGCCTCGGGCGTCTGGCACATCTGGATCGGATACGACCACGTGCTCTTTCTGCTGGTGCTGCTGATCCCTGCGGTGTTCCAGCGCGCTGCGTCGGGCCGGGAAGCGGTGCCGGACTTCCGCGCAGCGTTCACCCGCGTGGTAATCATCGTCTCGGCCTTCACCGTCGCCCACTCGATCACGCTGACGTGCGCGGCGATGCAGTGGATCGCGCTGCCGGACCGGCTCGTCGAGTCCGCGATCGCCGCATCCGTGTTCGTCGCCGCAATGCTGAACCTGCTGCCGTCAACGGCAGGATTCGGCGGCACGTGGGTGGCCTTCGGATTCGGACTTCTGCACGGATTCGGATTCGCCGGAGTGCTGCGCGACACCGAAGCGCTCGGCGGCCCCGTCTGGCGCACGGTCTTGGCGTTCAATCTGGGCGTGGAGCTCGGTCAGCTCGCCATCGTCTGCGCGTTCCTCCCCCTCGCCTACTGGCTGCGCAACACCCGCTTCTACCGCACGGGTGTCGTCTACGGCGGCTCGGCCGCCGCAGGGCTCTGTGCACTGCTCTGGTTCTGGAGGCGCGCATTCGCCCTCCCGTGATCCCGATGAACGAGCCGAGGTAGCCGTCACATGAGCTGGGGAAATCCCTGGATGCTCCTGGCGCTGGTGTTTCCGTTGCTGGGAGCGATCGGCCTGCGACGGATCATGCGCCGGCCGATACCCGTTCCGTGGCCTGCGATGAAGCGGGTGACCGTCACTGCGAACCGCGTTCGCCCGGCCACTCCTGCGAAGAGGCGTCCGTCGTTTCTCGTAATGCTCGCGATCGCACTCGCCATCGTCGCGATCGCGCGCCCGCAGTGGGGCGAGAAGTCGCAAGAGTCCTTCAGTCAGACGCGCGAGGTGATGATCGCGCTCGATCTGTCGCGGAGCATGCTGACGGAGGACGTGGATCCCTCCCGGATCGAGCACGCGAAGAAGCTAACCGAAGAGCTCCTCGACAGCCTCAAGGGCGAGAGCGTGGGGCTCATCGTGTTCGCAGGCACTGCATTCGTGCAGGTGCCCCTGAGCCCCGACTACCACATCATCCGCGAGTTCCTGCCGAGCCTCGATCCGGACTACATGCCGCAGGGCGGCTCCGACTACGCCGCCATGCTCGATGCGGCGCTCGACGGTTTCAGCGACACACCGGACCGGGACCGGTATCTCTTCGTGCTGAGCGACGGCGAGAGCAGCACCGAGACCTGGAGCACGCGGCTCGACACGCTGCTCGAGCGTGAGATCCACGTCGTGGCGGTCGGCGTGGGAACGGATGAAGGCGGATTCGTCGTGGACCCCTACGAAGGGGGTTACATGACCGACGAGAACGGCGACCCCGTGCACTCGAAGCTGGTGCGCGCCACGCTCGAGTCGCTGGCACTCCGCACCCACGGCCGGTACGCCGATGCGAGCACGCTGACCAGTGTCGAGGACATTCGGACGCTGCTCGAGGAGACCGTCGAGACCGGCCGTAAGGGCCGCGTCAGCATCGAGACCGCGAGCACGCGCATCGAAAGATTCCAGTGGTTCCTGCTGCCGGCCGTGCTCATCGCTCTCCTGAGTCTCGCACGGGAGTTCCGCCGGCGGCCGACACCTCGACGCGTACGGCGTGAAGCCGCGGAGCCTCTGCGCAGCTCGCCGGAGATCCCGCTGCGCGAGGCGCCGCACACGTCGCAGGCACCCTCTTCCCTTGCAGCCGGCATCGCGCTGGTCATCGGTGTGCTCGCCGCGACGGCTCTCCCGCCCGAAGCACATGCACACTTCGATTCCGAGGCCGATTTCGAAGTGCGCCAGGTCTTCGACAGCAACCCTGCCGAACGTCTGCGTGCCATCACGAAGCATCTGGGCGAGTTCGGCTACGACGCCTTTGATCTCCGCCTCATGGTGGAGGAATCGATCCGCTACGGACAGGATTCAGAGCGCACCGGCACCGCGGTCCCCGAAGGCGTCATCCGCGATGCCATCGAAGCCACTCTGCAGGGCGAAAGGCTGGATCCGTCCATCGCGGACTGGGGCTATTACCGTGCCCAGCTCACGGCGTTCCTCGAGCCGGAATCCGACGCGGCGGCCCGCGAGGAGTCGCAGGCCCGCCAGCAGATCCTCGACGAGGAAGACGATCCGCCGACCGTGGCGGGAGAGGCGAGCCAGTCCGTCGCGAACGACTCCTTCGGTCAGGGCGCTTCGGCGAGAACGGATGCGATGCTGGGAGATCTCTCGCCCGGCGAGGAGAACCTCGACGTTCGCCGCGACCGGAAACCGGATCCGCCGGCCAGGGCACGCACGGCGGCCACACGTTCCACGCGCGACGCCGGCGGTGGCGCCGAAGATCCGATCCTCGCCCTCACCCGTGCGCGCCTCGATGAAGTTGCCCGAAGGGATTCGCCCGGACGGTTGCATCAGCTCCTGACCGAAGAGACGCAGCATCAGGAGACCAGCAGGTTCGACTGGTAGGGAGATCGATATGCAGGTCCTGCCCACTGGCGAGATCGGCGCCACGCCGTGGTCGTTGAGTCCACTGTGGCTCGGCCTCCTCGCGGTCGGCGTCCCCGCGCTCATCTGGCTCTGCTGCGCATGGTGGCACGTGCTCGTGAACGATCCGCATCGCCTCCGTCGCAAGGGCATGAAAGAACTGCGCCGCGTATTGCGCAGCGTCCGAAGATCACACGGATTGCCGGAGCCGCAACACCTGCACGCATGGCTTCGCGCCAGCGCCAGAGCGTGGGGCGTGCGTGTCTCGGCGCCCACGCTCGACGACGTGCGGCGTGCGATGGTCTCGCTCACCAGGGACAGCGGCATCAGTTCGAGATGGTGCGAGCTCTGGCAGCTCACCGAGCGGAAGCTCTTTGCGGCGCATTCTCCTCCCATGCAGGACTGGATCGAGCAGGCGACCCTGGCTGCCGCGACCGTGCCCATACCGCGCCGGGAGCAGCGGTTTCCGAACCGCAGAGCGCACTGGTTTCCTTCCATCGCCGCGCTCACGCTGCTCGTTTCCGTAGCGGTCGTACCTCCCTCCTTCTCCGGGCAGGCGGACGCCGGAGCGATCAGTGACGCCGCGGCGTTCCGCAAAGCTCACGATGTCTCGAGACAGGCCCTCGAGGAGAGCTGGAACGACTGGGCCGCGCACTACAACCTCGCCGGTTTTCACATGCTCGAAGGAAGCTGGAATCTCGCGGCCGCTCATGCAACCGCGGCATTCCTTCAGCACCCTTCCGCCGAAACACGCGAAGCGCTGCGCGCCATACTCGATCAGATCGAAGACCCCCATCCGCGGCTGCGCCGGCTGCTGCATGGCGCCTGGTACCAACGCGTCCCTGCTCTCCTCTCCGTGGCCGGGTGGCAGCGAATGAGCCTCGCGGCGGCGCTCGTCATCGCGGCCGGGCTCACCGCAACCGTGCTGGCGCTCTACATCCCTGCGCACAGGCGCATGCTGGCTCTCGGGGGCCGCAGCGTCGCCTCTTTCGGCGCATTGCTGTTCATCGCAGCGGTGTCGAGCTGGGGTGCGTACGGAACGATGAGCGAACCGGAAGCAGCGATCCTGCTTCAGCGCGTGAACGTGCGCCCGGCGCCGACGGATCTCGTTCCGGAGGCTGAAAGCGCTCCCGCCCCAGCAGGCAGCATCGTGACGCTGGGTCGTTCCTTCCTCGGCTGGCGGCAGGTCTCCGTCACGGAGAATCTCAGCGGCTGGGTCCGGCGCGGCGCCGTCATGCCCTTCTACGCCGACCAGTAGAGCCGGAAGTCCCGCACAAGAGCGCGCGGAAAGTGGCCGGGGAGAGAGCCAATCCCCGCGCCACTCCCCGTGCGCAAGTCCTCACGTCGGTTTCCAGGTGAGGTTCTTGTTGTACGGATAGAACTTGTTGAGATCGATGTACTTGTAGGGCAGCGCCTCGATCCGCACCGTTCCCAGGAACGGCTGCGCCGGCTCGACGAGCAGGATCGTCTTCGCGAACCCGTTGTCGTGGAAGCCGCGGCGGAAGTGCACGCGCGACTTGATGGCGAACACCTTGAACTGCGCCGGGTCGAGGCCGATCTCCGTGAATGCTTCCGGCTCGGTGATCTGGTGCAGATACGGACTGATCACGAGCACGTTGTTCCGGCCGAACTTCACGCTCACCCAGAGCTGCGAGCCCGCGCTTCCTCCGCGGCGCGTGATGCCGCTGCTCACCGAGTGAACCGTGCCCACGACCCGCACCGGATCGCCGGCGGAAACATCCAGCCGCCCGCCGACCGCCATGTCGAACGGGTCGCCTGCCTTCACACCCTTCTTGCGCAGCGTGTTGATGGCGTCCTCGTCCGCCACCGTGCAGATCAGCGTGTCGGAGAGGTCCTGCTCGATCACCTGCTTCAGGAGCCACGTGGCGGCGCCCGAGCGGTCACTGTGATCCGCGAGCACGATGGGCACGGCACCCTTCGCGAGGGCTTCCTTGGCGAGCCGCACGCCTTCGGCCATCTGATACACCTTCGTGCCGTGCACGAGCTCGTCGCGCAGGCGCCAGGCCGTCGCGGCCATGTCGTTCGCGATGTGGCGCGCGAGCTCCGGGTTGTTGTTCGTCATCACCTGGAACGTCATGCCCGCGTCCACCGCATCCATGAACGCGAACCCGTAGTAGAAGTTCACGTACACGTCGGGCTCGCGCGCCTCCCAGACCAGCGCGCGCTGCACGAGATCCATCCAGGGCGACTGGCCCGTCCACTGGAGCACCGAAGGCGTGATGATCGGCGGCTTCGCCGTCGCCGTGGTCGGCTTGTAGTCGCCGCGGATGCAGCGGATGAGCGTGCGCGCCGCACGCTCACCCTGCAGGTAGCTGTCGTAGTGCGGGTAGTACTTCACACAGAACGCGAGGTTCGCGTAGCGGAGGAACTCCGCGTCCTCGTTGCCGTGCGGGTCGAACGTGCCGGCGATGAATCCCCTGGGACCGATCACTTCGCGCACGCGACGCGCGATCGTCGCCTCGGGCCGCTCGACGTCGCGGACACCCATCGCGCCGTGCAGAGCCAGATACGCACCGTCGAACGGACCCTGCGCCTTCAGGTCCGCGATCATCCGCTCCAGGAAGTGATCGAACGCCTGCTTCGTGATCCAGCCGGACCCGGAGCCCCGCTTCGAGCCGAGCGGAGACTCGATGCCGACCAGCTCCACGTTGGCGTGCTCGCGGGCCACCTTGACGAAACCGCCAATGTAGCCTCGCGGCGAGGAGGACAGGAGAGCTTCGCCCCGCGCGGGCGACCCCTCGTAGGTGAAGTCTTCGATCGTCGTGTCGTAGGGCAGGAACGTGACCGTCTCGTGAGAGAAGTGCATCACGGCGATGCGAACCGGTCGCGTCGCAGCGCTCGGCCGCGAGCTCGACTGGGCGGCGGCAACGAAGGGTGCCGCGGCCGCGCCCGTTCCGAGGCCCTTGAGGACGTCGCGTCTACGCATTTTCACAGCGGGATCCTTTTCTTGTCTGGATGCTCGGGAGAAGACCTTCATGCCCACGCCTGCGCCATTCCACTCCCGCGGAAGTGCGCGCCGTACGAAGCGAGGCCGAGGAGAACCACGCCTCCGAGGGCGAACGCGTGGAAGAGCTCGCGGCTCGCCATGGGCGGAGGCGCGTTGAAATCCACCTTCTCGGACTGATCGATGCGCGCGAATGCGGTCCGGACGGCATCCTGATCGGTCGCCCGGAAGAACAGTCCGCCCGTCGTTTCCGCGATGTCGCGCAGCATCAGCGAGTCGATCTCCGACTCGCGCAGTTCCGTGCCGATCCGGTTACCCGCGTAATCGAACACGGGCATCGGCACGGGTCCCTCGGCACCGGCGCCTATGGTGTAGATGGCCACGCCCTCCTCCGCCGCAAGACGCGCGGCCTGCCGCGGATCGAGCGAGCCCTTGTTGTTCGAGCCGTCGGTGAGCAGCACGATGAAGGAGCCGTGCCGCTTCTCTGCATCCTTCCGGCCCTCACGCAGACGGCGCAGCGCCACTCCGATTGCATCGCCGATCGCTGTGCCGTCTTCGATGAGACCGATGGAGAGCCGCGCGGTCTGCCTGCGCAGCCATGCGTGGTCGAACGTGAGCGGGGCGAAGGTGTACGCGCGACCCGCGAAGACCACGATGCCGATCCGGTCGTTCGGACGCTCGTTGATGAACGCGGAAATGATCGGCTTCACCGCCTGCAGGCGATCGACCGCCTCCGATCCCCGCTGGAAATCCTCCGCGTACATGCTGGTGGACAGATCGATCGCGAGCATGACGTCGTAACCGCGCCGCTCGACGTCCTCGAGCGGCACGAGCACCTGCGGACGCGCGAGCGCGACGATGAGCAGCGCAACGCCTGCGTATGCGCACCAGATCGGCCATGACGCGGTAGACGCGCGACGCGCCGAGTGCCACTCGTGCGCGCCAGGCACCACGAGCGCCGGGACGCTGCGGCGGCGGCGAACGAGCGCGATGACCGGAAGCGCCGGAAGCAGCAGCAGCCACCACGGATCGTGGAACATCGGCGCCGTCATGCCATTCGACCTCCAGGCACACTGCTGCGGCCGTGACGGCGGAAGTACGCGATCAGCTCCCGGAGCGGATCCTCGGAGTTCCACAGCGTGAGTCGGTCATCGAGCCGCGGGAAAAGGTTCTCGAAGTGTGCTTCGTGCCGCTCGCGCCATCGGGCATGCGCGGCCCGCTCCGCGGGAGACGAGGTATCGAGATTCGTGAGGTATCCCGAGATCGGGTCGTAGACCGTGAGCTGAGCACCGGCCGGCAGCTCCATGTCCCACGGATCGATCGCGCGTACACCCACGGTCTGGCAGCGCTGCTGCAGCTCCCTCCAGCAGTCCGGAAGGTCCGCAGGGGCGAACGCTCCGAACCACAACACCACGCTGCCGCGCGATGCCGCCTGCCGCACGAACGACCACGGCACGTGGCACGTCGCCGGCCCGTCGAGCAGCGGCGGCTCCTGTTGCAGCAACCGGGCGGCAATCCGCAGAGTACCCTTGCGCCCCGACAGTGCCCGCTCGAACCACGTATGGCCCGGAGCGCTGTACAGGACCGAGACTCGATCACGGTTGATCGAGCTGATGAGCATGAGCAGCGCTGCGGCCTCGAGAAGCGTCTCGCGGCGCGTCCTCCCCGTCGAGCCGAACTGCAGCGCGGGAGAGTCCTCGAACACGAGGATCACCGAGAGATCGCGCTCCTCGATGAATCGCTTCCGGTACGGCTCTCCGAGGCGGGCCGTGACTTTCCAGTCGATGTCCCGCAGGTCATCGCCCCACTGGTACTTCACGACCTGGTCGAACTCCATGCCCTTTCCGCGGAACGCCGACCGGTACTCGCCGCTCACCGTGTTGGTGACGACGTGCCGCGCGCGCCACTGCAGCCGCTGGAGCAATGCGATCGGCGCGGCGGGAAGTGCGGCGCCGGTCGTGATGTAGGAGCGACTCATCTGAGAACGGTCATGCACGACTCTCAGCTGCGTCCGCCTGCACTTTCCGGCACGGGCGTTCTCTCGATGATCCCGGACAGGACGTGGTCCGTCGTGAGACCTGCCGCGTCCGCTTCGTACGTCAGCGCAACCCGATGACGCATGACGTCCGTGAACACGTCCTGCACCAGCGCCGGCGTCACGTAGTCCATCCCGCGCAGCCAGGCGAGCGCCTTGCTCGCCTGGTAGAGACCGAGACACGCGCGCGGCGAAGCGCCGTACGAGAGCACCCTCTGCTCCTTCGCGGAGCGCACGCCGATCTGCGCGGCGAGCGCCCGCGTGGCGCGCACCAGCGCGACGATGTAGGCCTGAATCGTGTCGGCGACGTGAACGCGATCGACTTCGTGACGCAGCGACAGCAGCTCCTCTCCGCTCGAGACGACACTGACCTCCGGGTGCGTGGTCACGGAGCCCCAGCGGCGCACCATCTCGAGCTCGTGCTCCTCGCCCGGATAGTCGAGCAGCAGCTTGAAGAGAAACCGGTCGAGCTGCGCCTCGGGCAGCGGATACGTGCCTTCCTGCTCAACCGGGTTCTGCGTGGCCATCACCACGAAGGGCTGCGGCAGCGGATGCGTCGTGCCGCCGATCGTCACCTGCCGCTCCTGCATCGCCTCGAGCAGCGCACTCTGCACCTTCGCCGGCGCACGATTGATCTCGTCGGCGAGCACGACGTTCGCGAAGATCGGCCCCCTGTGCGGCGAGAACCGGCCGTCGCGCGGCGAGTACACCATCGTGCCCACCACGTCGCTCGGGAGCAGGTCCGGCGTGAACTGAATGCGCTCGAACTGCATGCCGAGCGCCCGTGCGAGCGAGTTCACGAGCAGCGTCTTCGCGAGTCCCGGCATACCCTCGAGCAGCACGTGGCCGCCTGTGAGCATCGCGATCTGCAGCCTCTCGATCACGGTGGTCTGACCGAGCACGGCCTTGCCGATCTCCGCAGAAAGACGGGCTGCCCATTCCGCACCCGTGCCGTGCCGTGGTATCGCCTCGAGAGGAGCCGCGTTCATCTGTTCATCCACGTGCGCTTCACACTAAAGATAGGAAGGCGTTCGAAGCCGGACCAATGAATTGATCGGATTCACGCATAACTCGGAGTTATGCGGGCTCGGAGCGCGCATCCGCCGCTTCCTCCGTCACGGGCACACCTTCGACGCGAAGCTCACCTTCCCACCTGGAGACGATCGCCGTGGCGATGCTGTTGCCGACGACGTTCGTCGCGGAGCGACCCATGTCCAGGAAGTGGTCGATGCCGAGAAGCAGCAGCATGCCTGCCTCCGGCAGGTTGAACTGCGCCAGCGTGGCCGCCACCACCACGAGCGACGCGCGCGGCACGCCGGCGATGCCCTTCGACGTGAGCATGAGGACCAGCACCATGAGGAGCTGCTGCCCGATGCCGACTTCGATGCCGTACACCTGCGCGATGAACATCACCGCGAAGGTGCAGTACATCATCGAGCCGTCCAGGTTGAACGAGTAACCGACGGGCAGAACGAAGCTCGCGACGCGGTTGCTGCACCCGAACCGCTCGAGCTCCTCGAGCGTCCGGGGATACGCGGCTTCGGAGCTCGCCGTCGAGAACGCCAGCAGCACCGCCTCACGGATCCGGCGCACGAGGCGCATCACGCTCGGCCCGACGAGCACGAGTCCGAACACGATGAGGATCGCCCACAGCAGCACGAGCCCCACGTAGAAGCTGCCGATGAACATCCCGTAAACGCCGATGATCCCGAGGCCTTCCTTCGCGACCGTGCTCGCGAGGGCACCGAAGACGGCGAGCGGCGCGAAGATCATCACGTAGCCCGTCACCTTCAGCATGATGTGGGAAACCACGTCGAGCGCGTCGAGCACCATTCGGCTGCGCTCTCCGAGAGCGGCCATGGCGATACCGAAGAACAGCGAGAACACGACGATCTGCAGGATCTCGTTCCTCGCCATGGCGTCGAACGCGCTCGTGGGAAGCGTGTGCTCGATGAAGTTGCGCAGCGTCATCGCCTTTGCGGCGACGCCCGACGAGGTCGCGCCGTCAGGGATCGGCAGGCTCAGCACCCGGCCGGGCTCGAAGAGCTGCACGAGCACCAGTCCGAGGACGAGCGAGATCAGCGAGGCGAAGATGAACCAGCCGAGCGCCTTGCCGCCGATGCGCCCGACGGCAGCGATGTCGCCCATCTTCGCCACACCCACGACCAGAGTGGAGAAGACGAGCGGAGCGATGACCATCCTGATGAGGCGCAGGAACGCGAACGGCAGCAATCCTGCGGCCTCGGCGAATCGCGTCGCCGTTTCCGCGGACGCCTGTGCATGTACCGCATACCCGATGCCCACACCGAGCACGAGGCCGGCGACGATGAGAAGCGTGAGTCGTTTCGAGTTCATTCCAGTTTCGGTTCCCGGTGCCTCTTGCACGTGGCGTACCAGTCCTCCTCTGCCGTGAGAGCCTTCGCGAGCCGGGGAAAGGCGGCAGTTCGGCGTGACTCGCTCACCACTTCAGGGCAAGCGCGCCGGTCGGGGACCCGTTTTGGCGCATACCCTCGCGTTCGAAATCGACGTCAGCGCTTCGAGTACGCCAGCGCGTACGCGACGCAGCGTTTCGCAAGAATGTCCGTTGGATCGATCAGCTTCAGGAGCCTGCCGCTCCGCGTTCTCACCTCCGGAGTCTCGAAAAGGAGCGGCAGCTCGGTGCAGCCGAGGATGACGACCTGCACTCCCCGCTCCGCGAGATCTTCGATCGCCGCCAGGACGTCTTCCCGGCACTTGCCGCTCGTGAAACCCGCCTTCACGCCCTGCGGCCCATACACGGCTTCCATGACGCGCGCCTGCAGAGCAGGCGGCGGAACGACCTCCTCGAGCCCGCGCTCTTCGAGCGCGCGGCGATAGACGCCGCTCGAGATCGTGCCGGACGTTGCGAGCAACCCGACCTTGCGCAGGTCTGGAAACGATTTGCGGACATGATCCACCGTGACCGTGAGCATGTTCATGATCGGTATGCGCAGGTGCGGCTGGATCTCCTCGACGAACGCGTGGGCAGTGTTGCACGGGATGGCGATGAGATCCGCGCCGCCTGCCTGCAGCTTCCGGCACGTCGCATAGAGCGCGAGCGTCGGATCGGGACCGTCACCCAGGAGGTGCTCGGTGCGGTCCGGAATCTGTGGATTCTGCTCGACGAGCATCTGCAGATGATCCTGATCGCGCTTCGCGGGTGTGTTGCGAACCACCTTCTCGAGGAAGTCCACCGTCGCGGCGGGCCCCACCCCACCGACCACGCCCAGCTTGAAGAGGCGCGACGGGGGCGCGAAATGCTCGGTGACCACGTATTGCGCGTACACCCTGTGCGGGTCGAGAACCGGAACGCCTACCGGACCGAGCTCGCTCACGACGAGAGCGAGCTCCGTGACGCCGGGTACGATGAGCTCCGCACCCTGCTCCACGAGATCCTCGCAGGCCACGCGCAGCAGCTCGAGCGGTCGCGGGTGCCGGCCGCCCCTGGCGATGCCGTGCTCGCCATACACCGCTTCCGCGATGCCGTCCTGTGCGCCGGCACGCTGCGGATACAGAACCCGAAGATCGTCCTGCGAGAAGTACCGCTCGAACAGACGGTGCTCGCGCAGCGGCCGCGTGGTCAACACACCGACGCGCCTGACTTCGGGAAAATGCATGCGGATGTGCGCGCGATGCGCATCGAGCATGTCGGCGATCGGCAGCGGCGAGTTGGCCTTGAGCTCCTCCATGAACGTGTGGCTGAGGAAGCACGGCAGTGCCACCGCACCGATCCGCCGCTCCCTGAAGCCATCGATCATGTCGTAGATGTAGAGCATGCGCGCCGTGGTGGCCGTGCGCGGCGCCGTAGCCTGCGCGAACGGGCGCTGCTCGAACACCACCTCGAACTGACCTGCGTCCGGCTGTGTTTCGGTGGCTTCGATGAGCTTGAAGAGGAAGTCCGCGCCCGCCAGCGCTCCGAGTCCGCCGACGACCCCTACCGAACGCCTGGTCATCACCCCCATCGTCTCTGCAGTGCGCGCCGCATCAGGGCACGCGCGCATGTCGGTTGCTGTCATCGAGCCTGCCTCGCCGGATGGAAGTCCGGGCATGGCGGATCAGGCTACTTCCAGCTCAGAAGACCCACGCCGTTACGGACGGTGACGCTCGTGCCGAACGGCTTCGAGACTGCATTCAGGTCCTCGAAGATCTGAGCGGCCTCGTTCTCGGGGGCCGGATAGGGCTGTCCGCGCCGGCTGCGGGGCTGACCGAAGCCGAGCGACACCGGATGCAGGCGCACTTCCCTGAGCGTGCGATCGCTGGCGAAGATCACTTCGGCGACCACGGTCTGCCAGTAGCGGCGATCCGCCGGGAAGCCCGTCGTGTCGTTCTTCGATCGCTTGGTGTAGAAGTCGCCGGGAAGCGCCGACTCGGGCAGCTCCTGCTTCTCGTAGTTGTCCGCCGGCTGGAACGCCACCAGGTCGTTCTCGAAGATGAAGTTGCCGAGCGAGTAGAAGATGGGCTTGCCCTTGTACACCTCGATGCCGCGGAGCTGGTGATGGCCGTGGCCGACGACGATGTCCGCGCCGGCGTCGATCATCGCGTGCGCGAACTCGACGACGAACTGCGCGGGCTGCGAGCGATCCGCCGGCGTCGCCGCTTCGTGCGCGTGGATGCTCACCACCACCCAGTCGGCCTGCTGGTCCGCATCCCGCACGCTCGCCTGCAGCTCCGCGATGTCGCGCGGGTCCGCCTTCGTGCTGATGCTGAGCTCATCACCCACTACGAACGTGGCTCCAGCGAAACTGAGCTTGTCGCTGCCCTCTTTCGGCGGCGGACTCCCGGGCCCGCGGGCGAGCTCCTGGAGCGTGTCGAACACCTGCTGCGGCACCGTGTACGTCACCGTATGGCGCAGCGGATTGAGCCCCGGGCGGCCGCGAAGGTCCTTGCGCTGCGGACCCGCTGCGATCGGCGGCGGAAAGGTCGAAGACACGGATATGAGCGCGACGCGCCCCTTCACCGTGTCGAGATAGCCCGGCGCGCGGGCGAGCGCGAGGTTCTCGCCGACTCCCGCGTACACGAAGCGGGTTCTCGCAAGTGCCCGCAGCGTGCTGCGCATGCCATCCACGCCGTAGTCGTTCGTGTGGTTGTTCGCGAGGCTGAGCAGATCGAACCCCGCCCATTCGAGCTCTTCCGTCACGAACCGGGGAGAACCCATGTACGTCCCTCCGCTCTGCTGCGCAGGGGGAATGTCGAAGTCGTGGATGAGCGTCTCGAAGTTCGTGAACGCCACGTCGGCCTTGCGGATGAGATCGAAGAGGCGATCCGCGCCGGGCGCCGGAGACGTCGAGAGCCGTCGGTTGATGATCGAATCTCCCGTCAGCGCGAAGACGACCTCGTCTTTCGCACCGGCAGCGGATTCCCACGCCCGAGCGGGGCCTGCGGCGAGCGCCGGCTGCAGACCCGGGAGAGCGAAAGCGAGAGCAAGAGCAGCGGCGGTCAGACGATTGTTGGACTTCATGTGCTCTTTCAGAAGTTCATGCTGATCCGGAGGGTCCAGGTGCGGCCCGCTGCCACGCTGTTGTAGACAGCGGAGTCGTAGCCGGCGACAGCCGAGGTCAGCGGCGGAGTCTCGTCCGTCAGATTCTTCACACCGAGGCGTACGTTCAGGTTCTTGAGCCAGTCCGCCCCTGCGAATGCAAAGTCGCGCGCCACGAAGGCGTTGAAGGTCAGCATGTCGTCCACCTTCCAGTAGTAGACGCCGTCGATCTCGTAGACATAGTCGGGCTGTCCGAGCGAGTCGTACGTGGCCTCGCTGATGGAGGCGCCAATATCGGCATAGGAACCGATGTAGTAGCCGCTGACCCCGGCGGACCACACGTCCTTCGACCAGAAGACGTTGAGCGAGCCCCGCCACTTCGACGCACCGTTCTTGCCGATGCGATGCTCGACGGGTGCGTCCGCGGTGGAACGACGCTCGAACTTGTCGAGGTACGTCCAGTCGGTCACGACGCCGATGCGCCCGAAGGAGAACATCGGAGAGGTGTAGGACAGGTTCAGGTCATATCCCGAGATCTCGGCGCTGGCCAGATTCGAGTACGGCGTGTAGGTGATCTGCAGCACGCCGACCGGAGCGACCCACTCGGACTGTGGACGTGTGGCGTTGTAGGCGGCGAACAATGCCCGGTCTTCGTCCGTGATCACGGCGGAGCGCTTGACCAGCGGATGGCCGGCATACGCGGCCGTGCCGCTGCCGAGATCGATCTGGTCGTACGGAACGCCCGCCGCGAGCGCTGCCTGGGTAGCCGCGTGCAGCCTCGCCGCGTCCGCAGCGCGGATCTCCTCCGCGCTCGGGCTGCTGATGAGTCCATCCTGCTTGATGTTCCAGTAATCCAGGGAGACACGCAGACCCTCGACGAACGGCACGTCCAGCACGAAGCCGAACGTCTTGCCTTCGGACGTCTCCGGCTTGAGGTTGGGGTTACCCTCGATGCCCGTCTGGCGCTGGGACTGGCCGTCCACTGGAAGGCCCGTCACCGGTCCGCGATACGGGTCGAAGCTCGAGCCGACCGTGAAGCGCGTGGGATAGTTCATCACGCTGAGGTTCGGCGCGCGGAAGCCTTCGTTGTACGACGCACGGATCATGAGCGCGTCGAACGGGCGCCAGTCGAGCGTGAACTTCGGATTGGTGGTGCTGCCGAAGTCGCTGTAGTGCTCGTAGCGGATGGACGCACCGAGCTCGAGGCGCCGCACCAGCGGAATGGAGTTCATTGCCGAGACGACCGGCACCACCGTCTCCGCGTAGGCGGCCGCCACGGTGCGATCGCCGATCACGTCACCCGCGGCCGAAGCCTGGACGAAGTCGTTGTCCGCCGGGTCGAGGCCGAGATCGTTCTCGCCGTTCACGCCGTGGAACTGAGGACGCGTCAGCTCATAGTCGTCCCAGCGGTACTCGGCGCCCATGGCGACCTGCAGCATGCCGGCCGGGAGCTCGAAGAGCTCGCCGTTCACGCGCACGTCCATGGACGCCAGGACGTTGCGACCCTCCTGATGGAACTTCTGAATGAACGGTGCCATCACGGAGTCGGGGTTCGTGTAGGGCTGGTCGGGCACGACCTGGTCGCCGTCGATACGGAACGTATAGCCGAAGGGGTTGAAGGCGGTCGTATCGGTGCGGCTCGTCGCCTCGTGGAGCGCGCTCTCGCGAATGGCGTTGAGCGAATCGTCCTCGGTCGCCGCGCGCGAATAGAGCGCCGCCGCTTCCCAGGTCCAGCCCTGCGAGATGCGGCCGCGCGCGCCGGCCACCACACGCATGAAGTTCGTCTGGACGTCGATCGTTTCCGGCCCGGCCTCGACCAGGCGCTTGTTCACGATCGTCACGGGCTGCGGAGTCCCGACGAGCCGCGGCGTGCCGTCCTCCCGCGGCGCACCGGCCGGGTCGTAGAACCACGAGCCGTAAGGATTCCAGGGGCTGTCCGCCGGTACGACGAGCGCCCTGTCGGAGTTGATGCCGTACGCGACGGGCGGGCGCACCATGGTCGAGTCCGCGCGATAGAGCGCGAGCTCGCCGAACAGCGAAAGGGCGTCGCTTACCTTGTAATCGAGCTGGTTGAACCAGTTGAAGCGCCGCGTCTCCGGAATGGAGTAACCGTCCGCGTTCACGTCGTAGTAGAAGCCGAGCTCCTCACCCGCGCGCGCCGGTGCGCTGTTCTTGAACGCGACACCGCCGCCCGCCACCGGCGTGAGGTAGACCGTGCCGGTCGAGTTGCCCACGCGGAACGAGGGATAGGCGCCCGAGGCATTGCGATCGAAGAACGGACCGTTCGGCGCGTCGAAACCGGGCGGGGCGAGAGCCACCTTGTTCGAGTCCATCGCACTCGGCAGGTCCGCCGTCTTCAGGGCGTCGCGGTCGAAGAAGTCGAACGCCGACGTCCAGTGGAGCTTGCGGTCGAACGCATACGAGCCGTGTGTCCAGGTCACATTCGTGTCCGAGCCGGAGCCGATCTCGGTCACGCCCCTGTGAATCTGGATGTCGTCGCCCTCGAGGCTCGTGTCGACGATGAAGTTGATCACGCCGGCGACCGCGTCCGACCCGTACACGGAGGAAGCGCCGTCGCGCAGAATGTCCACGCGGGACAGGCCACGCGCGGGCAGCGTGTTCACGTTCACGGACATCTGCGGCACGCCGTCTTCCGTCGAGGAAATGCCATGCGCGGCGACACGCCGGCCATTGAGCAGAACGAGCGTGTTGCCGGACCCGAGCCCGCGCAGATTCACCGAGGAGATGTCGCCGCGCGCGCTCACGCCGCCCTGGTTCGAGTCGTTGATCGGAACGTTGACGATCGCGGGCAGCGAGGTCAGGAGATCGACCGGCGTTCCCGCATCGCGCAGGTCCATCACCTCCGGGCTCACGACGGTGATCGGCAGCGCCTCGGCGTCCTCTCGCTTGATGCTCGAGCCCGTCACCGTGATTTCCTGGAGCACGACGTCCTCGTCGGTGGCCACGGTTTCGGTCGCCGCCGCATCCTGCGCATGCACGTTCGCCACTCCCGTGACCGCCAGCAGCCCGACCAGACCTGTCACGGGCCGGGTCCGCCGGCTCGCCCCGGTTCGTCGTGAGAGAAGCAGATCGTTGAGCGTCAGCACAGGAGCGACTCCCTATCGATTCTCGTGAGGCAACACGCTGTCCTTCTGGAGCAGAACGAACGACTGCCGGTTGATCCGATCCGTTCGCGTTCGTCCTTCGCACGGTGACGCTAACAAGCGCGTTTTCGCGCGACCAATGAAAAGGTCGCGCGCGCGGATAACCCTGCGTTATGCGAAGTGCGTGATTGCATCAGCGCGGGGCAGGAAGCACCGCGCGCGATCCATTTCAGTGCCGGACAGGCGCGCCCCGCGGGCGATCTCTACCCGCGGATCGATTCCAGAAAGGAAGACGGCCACACAAAGCACTTTCGGAAAGCACCTGCGGGCCAGACGTAGAGCGGCGGCGCTGCAGGCCGTCCCGGGGAAAGCGGCGGTCGAACAGCCGCGGATGGATGCGGGGCGTTCCCCCGCTTCGCCATGCGACGAGCTCGCGCGGTCACTCGCGCCGGAAGAACCTGCCGAGCGTCCGGGCCGCCCATCCCCGATGCCGGGCTTCGTTTCCGTGCTGGATGCGTGACTTCACGGCGCTCACGTAATCCGCGTCGTCATTGCGGATGTGCGTGAACAGCCATTTGGCCAGAAGGCTGTGGAGCTCCTCGGCCACGTCCTCCCCGGCGCGGAACCGCAGTTGCAGATCCGCCACGCGCCTGGTGAAGAGCTGGTGCACCTTCGTGTGCGCACGCGCGAACGGATAACCCACCTCCTCCATGAGGGCCTCTTCGAAGCCGAAGTGAGACAAGGTGTAGTCGACCGCGGCTTCGATGACCTCTGCCACCAGGCGCGAATCGCGCCTGAGCCGTGCCTCGTGGATCTGATTGATGTAATCGACGATCCTCCTGTGCTGACCGTCGATGACGTCGATTCCCGTATTGAGATCGTCCGTCCACACCAGACGTGTGACGCTTGAATTCATATGGCAGCCCTCAGCGCCGGTTCCTCGATGCGCCGGGAGCGCTCATCGCCCGGTGTCCCTGCGGGGTCCGGGTCAGTTGTCACGACGCTCATACAACTTCTCCACGCGTCGGGTGAAACCGACGACGGTCCTATGCTAGGGACGGCGTCGCGGGCTCCGGTTGACTTTCGTCAACCGGAGACAGTGCATGCCTTACGATTCAGGAACCTTGTCCGTTCCTTGAAGAGCGTCGTTGACAACCCGCGCTCGATCTGCGCAAGCGCGACGTCCGGCTGCTGCAGACAGACCTTCGCGCCGTTCGACGCCGAGTTCGCGGCACGACCGCCGGCCTCGAAGAGGCCCGGCTCACAGAGCTTCCGGAATCCAGACGAACTCTTCTCCGCGACGCTCGATCTTCCCCAGGCGGGGGAACGGGAAGTGCACGGCGTAGATGCGCTCACCGCTGTCAGCGAGGCGCGCGAGCAGCTCGCTGCGGCTGGCTGCCGCGGTGGGCGCATCGCCGTCGCACGAGCAGCGGCTGCAGGCCGAGATGCAGCTCATCCACAGGCAGCCCCGCAGCGGTGAGCAGTCCCGCGACGTCTTCGGGCGAACGATTGATTGCAGAGACCTTGCCGTCGTTGGCGAACTCGAGGCTGCCGTCACGCAGCGCCATCGCCTCGAAGTCGCCGATCCGGAAGGCGACGAACTTGCGCGTTTCGCCCGTCTTCGAAGCTTCGGTGGCGCCGGTGGTCGTCGCCGGGACCTCTGAAGATCGGGAGCAGGCCGTGAGCGCCGCGGCGGCGAGTCCGGCGTTCGCCGCCTCGTGGACCGCTTCTACGACATCATGGACGAGGCGCCCGAGGCGCGGGGCATCCGAGCCATGCACGCCGAGGATCTGGGCCCGATGCGTCAGAAGCTCTTTGAGTTCATGAGCGGCTGGCACGGCGGGCCGCCGCTTTACTTCCAGCGCAAGGATGCAGTGTGCATCACGCGTGCCCACCAGCCGTTCGCCATCGGAGAGTCGGAACGGGATCAGTGGCTGTTCTGCATGCACCGGGCACTGGAGGATATCGGCGTGGATGCTGACCTCCGCAGGATGCTGGAGACGCCTCTGTTCCGAATCGCCGACTTCCTCCGCAATCGGTAACGGCGCTGCGCCTTCGGTCGATGACTGCGCTCACCTCCCCGTCACGGCGACATTGCCGAAGGGGCCGTTGTTCTCGACGCAGATGCGCTCGTACCGCTCTATGATGCGCTCCGGACCGTCGTGGTTGGCGTAGGCCACTTCGAAGTGCCAGCCGTCCGGCTCGTCCTCTTCCGTGTAGCGGCGCACCGGTATCGTGATGGTCCACGGGCGCGTGTACACCGTGGGGTCGGTAATGGTCGCCACGTAATTGAAGCGCTTACCGTCGTTCGAGAAGATGTAGCGCTCCTCGATGTGCACGTTCTCGCTCGCGAACTCTCCGGTGCGGGCGAAGCGCGCCTTGGCGTTGTTGTTCCTCACGTCAACGATCAGCGTGTTGCCTTCCCAGCGGCCGCGCGAGTCGGCGTTCCAGAGCTTGATGTTCTCCGGAAGGTGCGGCTTGTCGTCGAGGTGGATGATCCGCGTCCCTGAATTGAAGAGCAGCAGCACGTAGCCCGGGTACTGGCGGATCTCGAAACCGTGCCACGTGAAGGACTTCGGCACGCCCGCCGGCGCGCAGCGCGCGAGCGGCTCGATGTACTCGGGCCTGATGGGATTGTGGAAGAAGCGCAGCAGCTCCTGCTGCTTCTCGCGCGCCCAGGGCTGGAACGGCACCTGTCCGTCGGGCGGATCGGTCACGCGGCTCGGTGCGCGCAGCTCCCGCGGTCCGAGCGGCCGTGCAGCCGGATCGCCCGGGATTCCGCCCTGCGGGTCGGTCAGATTGTTGTGGTTGGCGATGGTGTTCGACCAGTGCCCCTGCACGTCGGGCTGTCCGTCACGCAGGCGCGGACCGGTCCACTCGCCCGAGGCAATCGGGATGATCTTCGTCTCGCGCTGGATGCCGCCGGTCGTTGCGGCAGGCGGCGCGCCCGTCTGCTGTGCACACAGGAGCCCGGGTGCGAGGAAGACGGCTGCGAGCACCGCCGCCGTGACGGCGGTCAGAGAATCTCGTCGCGTGTTCATTTCGGCATGCTCCCGGCCGGCAGCGGGTAGTACTCGTCGTAGTCCAGCGTGAAGCAGTAGTTCTCGATGAGCTGGAAGTTCTTCTCGCGATGGCGATGCAGGAGCACGCTGAGGCTCCAGGGGCGGCTGAAAACCTTCGGGTCCTCGAGCGTCGCGTGGTACTCGATGGTATTGGCGTCGAGAAAGCGCCAGCGCTCGACGACGTGCAGCTCGGTGCTGTGGTAATTGCCCGAGCGGTCGAGCCAGGTCTGGTCGCCGAAGTCGGTGACGTCCACAACGAGCGTGTCGCCTTCCCAGTGACCGCGCGAGTCGCCGAGCCAGAACTCGTTGCCGCCTTCGGCCGGGTGTTTCGTGCCATTCGTGTGGATGGTCCGCACCGAATGACCGAACTGGAACACGATCGTCAGATCGCGCTCGCGGTGGAAGATCTGGAACGGCTCCGGGTAGTAGATTCCGCGCGGCGTGCCGAGCGTCCAGCACTTGAGGCGCGGATCCGCCGTGTGCCGGTTCTCGAAGTTCCACCTGCGCTTCTCGAGCGCCTCCGGCAGGTATGGAATGAAGCCGCCCTCCACGACCCCCGGTCCCGGAGGTGCATCCTTGCGGGCCCCGTGGGGCTCGAGGTCGTAGTCCGCAGCGCTCGTGGTCTGCCAGATTCCCGAGAAATCCGGCTTGCCATTCGGCAACCGGGGGATGTCGCCGGCCGGATCGTGAGCCCACGCTCGGCCCGCCACGAGGCCCGCAAGGAGCAGCGACGCGACGCCCGCCGTGCGCGCGAGGAACGCGCGCCGGCCGGACGACGGCTGTCCGACAGCGCTCATGCCCGCCTCAGCGTGCACTGCTCGCAGTCTTGGCTGACGGTGCGTCCTGGGCGCCGCCCGTCTGGAACGTGCGGCCGTCGGGCAGCGTGACGGTCACCGCGTACCCATAAGGCCCGCCGTTCTTCGCACGGTAGCCGCGCACATGCACCTCGGTGCCGGGCGCCACGTCGGACTTCTGCAGCCCGATCTTCGCGAGCTGATAAGGCGCGCCGAACTCGACGCCCCAGTTCGTCACTGTGCCGTCTTCGCCCTTGACGTCGAAATACAGCCAGCTGTGCGGATTGACCCAGCGGACACGCGTCACCGTGCCCTTGAGGTCGATCGGCTGATCGGCGTCGAACTCCGCCGAGAAGGCGTGATGCGCCGCGGCCGGAACTGCCGTCGCGACGACCGCCGCCGCAACGACAGCACCGCGCCATGAGTTCCTGGTGATCGAGATCATTACCGGATATCCCCCGCAGGTACGATCAGAAAGAGAAGGTCACGATGCCCTGCACGAAGCGCCCGGAGGCTCCGTTCGGGGCGATGAACGAGTACGGATTGATGCCGCTCGCACGGTTCCCGAGCACGTACTTGTCCGGGTACTCGTTGAGCACGTTCTGCACCAGCAGATCGAAGCGCCAGAGGCTCCGGCTCTGATAGCGCAGACCGAGATCGAGATACGTCTCCGGCGAGAACACCTGATCGACGTTGCCGTTCGGCGCCGGCACGCCGGCCACGTCACCCGCGTTGTATCGGTAGCTGCCGTAGCGGGTGAGCGTCACATCGGCGACCCAGGCCCCTAGCGAGTAGCGGCCGTTCAGGATGAACTTGTTCCGCGGCGTACCGCTTTCCGCATCGCGGACCTTCGCGTTGCGGATCGCAATGAGCTGTGTGCCGCCCACTGTGACCTCGCGGTTGACGTTCTCGACCTCCGTGTCGAGGAAGCTCGCGAGCGCGGCCACCTCCAGCTCGCCCGTGTCGAGGCGGAACGCCTTGCGCGCGATGATGTCGACGCCCTGTGTCGTCTGATCCCAGGCGTTCAGGTAGTACGACGCCTGGGTGTAGCCGGAGAGACCGATCGACTCGAATGCGGCCGAGACGGCAGGCCCCTGCAGGACCTCCGAAATCTGGATCACGTCCCGGATGCGCAACCGGTACGCGTCGATCGTGATCGAGCTCGTGTCGTCCGGGCGCAGAACCACACCGAGCGAGAAAGTGGTCGACTTCTCCGGCTCGAGCGGCTTCGCACCGAACGCCGCTGCGAGCGGATCGGCGCTGCGGAACTGCCGCGTCCTGCCCGGCTCGAACACGTTCGTGCCGGTGTTGCTCCAGTTGCTCGTGTAGCCGCTCGACTGGTAGCCGAGCTGCGCGAGACTCGGTGCGTGGAAGCCGGTGCTGACCGTGCCGCGCATAGCGAACCGCGGTGTGAGCTCGTATCGCGCCGTCAGCCGGTAATCGTCCGTGCCGCCGAAGTCCGAGTAGTCCTCGTAGCGTGCGGTGAAGCCGACATCGAGCCGATCCGTCACCTCTGCATCGACGCCGAAGTACGCGCCCTTGACGTTGCGGGTCACCGAGCCGGCGTCCTCGGGACGGATGCCCGCTGTCGAGGATCCGGTCGCGGGAATGCGCGACAGGTCCGCCGCGAAGTCGATCTGCGGGAACCAGGCCGCGTATCGCTCGTAGACGCCGCCCGGGCCGTAGAGCTCAGCGATCGTGCGTCCGGCGAGCGGCCCACCCAGATAGCCCTGCGGGTCGCCGAGATCCTCCGTGCCCCAGTACTCGTGCCTGTAGAGCACACCCGCGGAGAGCACTGCGGATTCGATGGCCGCGACGGGCAGATCCTTCGTGTAGTCGAGCGTGACGGACGTCGTGCGGCTCTTCCAGGACCCCAGATAGAAGTCCGTGGGGCTCTCCTCCCCCCAGCTCGGATTGATGGTGTTGAAGGTGTGTCGGTCGGTCTCGTTCTGGCCGAAGGACACGGAAGCGTCGAACGTGCCGAACGAGCCCTGCGTCAGACGCAGCCCCGTGACGGCTGCGAAGTCGCGCGCCGTGTAGACCATGTACGGCTGATAGATGTCGGGATACACCCCGAGCACCGCCGTTTCCGAGATGCGCGTGCCGTCCGTCACGGTGGGATTGCTGGTGACAGCCTTCACGACCCGCTCCGGATTGACGTAGTTCAGGCCTTCCTTGTGGGCGTAGTTCACCCACCCATAGGCTTCGAGCTGGTCCGTGACGGCGTACTCGGAGCGGATGAGCGCCGAGACGTGCTCGCGTGCCTGCTGTCCCCACTGGCCGTACTTCCTGTTGAACGTCTCGTTCCGCGGGTCGCCGTCCGGGAAGAGCTGGCGCCAGTCCTCCTCGCTGCGGTCGACGTTGTCGTTCTTCAGGTAATCCACACTGAAGTTGACGAAGCCGCGCTCACCGAGCGAGAGACCTCTCCAGCCATTCACCGCACGCGTGAAACCGCCGCCGTCGGTGTACTCGCCGAGCATGCCGGCAACCTCACCGCCCGTCGCGTCGTCCTTGAGCACGATGTTGATGACGCCGGCGATGGCATCGGAGCCGTACTGCGCGGCGGCGCCATCGCGCAGCACTTCGATGCGCTCCACCGCGCTGATGGGAATGACGTTGATGTCGACGACCTGCGCAGCGGGCCACGGATCAGTGCCCGAAAGCTGCGCCGAAACGTTGCGGCGCTTGCCGTTGACGAGCACGAGCGTGTATGCCGGCCCCACGCCGCGCAGCGACGCCGCGCGGACGCCCTGCCCCTTCACCGCGTTCTGCCCCTGCGGAAAGTTGAACGACGGGTGCAGACGCGAGAGCGCCTGGTTGAGCGTGACTGCACCGGTTTCCTTCAGCTGCTCCGGCGTGATCACGTCGACGGGCGCCGTGCTGGTGAGCGGCGTCGTGTCCTGACGTGCGGTACCGAGCACCACGACCGTTTCGATCTTCTGTTCTTCTCCAACCGCATCCGCCGGCTGCGTGCTCTGCGCATGCGTCTGAGACGCCATCGTGCCGAGCAGCGCGGCAAGTGCCGTCATCGAGCGTGAATGCATTTGAGGTATTTCCCTGCCTCGTTGTCCCGAATTCCGAGGCGCAGCGGCGCCGTCGGATACCCATGTCGAGCAGCGAGTTCGCGTTCTTGCGCTGCCGAGTGCGCTGCAATCTATTGGCAGGGAGCTGAGTCAACAAATGCCGAGTTGTTATCCGTTCCGGACAAGCAAACATGTAACCGCGATGTCACCGACGTGATACCGAATGCATACCTCACGGGTCGGCGTCGCGACGCGCCGAGTGGTCGCGATCGCTGGCGGGCTTGCTTGCGGCGCGAAGGGCTTCGCTGATCAGACGATGGCGCGCGGTACTCCGGGGCGGCCCAGAGCAGTCTCCAGTGCCGCGCGATCCCAACGTCCGCACTCGGCAGCCGCTTCGTAAGTGCTCTGCAGGAACTCGAGAAGCGTCGAGTCCGGATCCGCTGCCGTGCGCACGGCGTCGTAGGGCAACAGATACTCACCGAGCTGCTCGCTGAAGAACGCTGCCGGCGGCGCAACCTTGAATGCTCGGTAACCCGGCGGTTCCGGATAGGCATACGAGTAGAACATGGCCGAATCGGCCCCGCCGCCGCCGGGCCAGAATCCGGCACTGCTCACTTCGTGGGAGTAGGCTTCCTGTACGACTGCGTCCGCCAGTCCGGGAACACCGCCGGGATGCCGCGGAGCCGTCCTTCCCGAGAAGCGGGTCACTGCAAGATCGAAGCTGCCCCAGAAGAAGTGGACCGGGCTGCACTTGCCCGTGAAGCCGGTGCGAAAGTGCTTCAGCACACGGTCGGCCAGAACGAGGACGCGCCAGAAGCGCTGCGCGTACTCCGCGTCGTAGTCCGCGTGCATACGATCCTGGCTGAAGGGAATCGCACCGGGGATCTCACCAGGATGCTCATCGATGCGGACGGAGATTCCGAGCTCATCGAGCATGCTCATCACGGCCGCGTAGAAGTCCGCCACCGTGCGGGGCTCGAGCGCCATTCGGCGGCGGGAGCCGTTGCTCGTCGAGATCTCGAGCTCGTGAGACACGAAGTCGAGCACGATCTCGAACGTGAGACCTGCGTACGGTATTGGCGAGGTGGTCAGCCCTCGCGCAGTGACGTACAGCGGCACGTGCCAGGAATGGTTCAGCCACGGCGTCAGGGCGAGGCGTACCTTCCCGACGACCTGCGTCCACAAGTGAAGCGTGGCACAGGTGCCGCTCCAGTCCGCAAAGGGAAGCGCAGGCCAGGTATCGTGCTTCGTCGATATCGCCATGCCAGCCTCCTGTCGCCCGCCGCCACGTGATTCACGGAACGAGCCAGACGTGTCCCGGTTCCTCGCCGCGCGCAATCGTCCTGCACCGCGTTCAGGCGGCAGGTGCCTGCGCGGCGTCCGGCGTCTCTTCGTCGAGATACGGCTCCAGCCCGTGCCTGACGCGCGCCCGGATGCACTTGTCCTCACCGGGTTGCAGCTCGCGGCACGGCGAGGGACGGCGCGAGTAGACGAGACAGGAAACCGACCGCCCGATCGTGCCGGCGAGCGCGCGGCAGCGCGGCTCGGGCTGCCCGGTGCCCGCCATGCAGGCGTGCCAGGGGCTCACCTTTTCTATCAGCGAGTCCGGAAGGCCGTAGTGCTCGGCCTCCGCCCAGTAGAAGGACACTCGATACGTGGCGCAGCAGGCGCCACACCGCAGGCAGGAATTGCCGCGGACGCTTGCTCGTTCGCCCATGGTTGCGTGTTGAGACCCCCGAGAAGGGACACGGAGGTGACAGGGTGCCCCGCTCGGCGGCGGCGTAAGGTACACGCGGACGGGCGCTTCGGGAACGCCCGGTCGATGCAGGGGATGGGCGTGCGCCCTGACGCGCCTCGAAGGGGGAAAAGACGCGTCAGGGGCACACCCGATTCAACGGAAGAGAGGCGTCTGTCACTCCGGGCGGTCGAACGAAAAGCGCGCGTCGTGGGGCAGGCGCCCGATCGCCCGGAGTTTCACGAGCTCATAATGAGACGTTGACGCTCAGCCAGTAGTTCCGCGCCTTGTCCTTGTTGTTGTAGTCGTCGAGGAAGCTCGGCGTCCAGCTGCCGTCCGGATTCTCCGTCCAGTAGGTCTGGAAGCCGGTGAAGTCGCGGTCGAGCAGGTTCTGCACGCGGGCGTTCACCGTCACGTGGCTGTTCACGCGGTACTGACCGCCCAGGTGCAGAACGTTGTACGCCTTGTAGTAGCGCGGGTTGCCTTCGGTATCCACGTCGCGGAAGCGCTTCGACCGGGCCTCCCACGTGAGCTGCGTGCTGAACGCGTCGTTGATCGACCATTCCAGCGTGGCATTCGCCATGTGCTTTGCGGTGTCGGTCAGCGGCAGGCCCTTCTCCGGACCGCTGAGCTGCTCGCTGTCGATGTACGTGTAGTTGGCCCGCACCCACACGCGCTCGAGGAGCCGGTAGCGGCCGGACAGCTCGGCCCCGCGGATCCGCGCCTCGTCGATGTTGATGTACTGCGCGTACGTGGTGTAGCCGAGGCTGCCGTAGAGACCGAGATTCGCGCACGGACGCACACCGCCGGTGAGCTCGCAGCTCAGGTTCGTCTCGCCGCGTGCGATCTTGTCCTTGAAATCGTTGCGGAAGAGCGTGACGTTGAAGTTGTGGTCGCCGCCCGGCGCCGTCCAGTAGAGCGCCACTTCCGTGTTGACGCTCGTCTCGGGCTCGAGGTCCGGATTGCCGACGAAAGGCGTCGTGCCCTGCCCTCCGAATCCCGTGACGCCGTCGTAGAGATCGGTGGTCTTCGGGGTCTTGAAGCCCGTGGAGACGCCGCCCTTGACGCTCCAGCTCGGATTGATGGTGTACACCGCGTATGCACGCGGGCTCACGTGGTCGCCGAACACCTTGTGATCGTCCCAGCGCACACCGAGGGTGACGGTGAGCGGATCGACGGGCGTCCAGTTGTTCTCGGCGAACAGCGAGTACATCCTGTGCTCCTGCACGGTACCCGTGCCGCCCTCGCCGCGCTCCATGCCGAATACGCCGTCCTCGAGCTCACCATCGATGACCTGCGTGCCCACCACCAGATGATGACGTCCGCCGAATCCCTCCAGCGGAAAATCCAGCCTCGCGTCGAGCGTGTACTGCCTGCTTTCCATCGTGCGCTTCGGACGCGGCAGGAACGTCTGCTCCATGATCGCGCGGCGCTCGGCGACCGACAGTCCTGCATACGCACCCGTGCCCTGGTAGATCTGCTGGTGCAGCAGACGCTCTTCCGCGCTGAGCGGCAGCGTGCGGCCGTGATTGCCCGTCTGGACGTACGCGAGGGAGACGTAGCTTCCACCAAAGCCCCAGTCGCCACGGTGAGTCACCGACCACTGGTCACGGGTGAATCGCTGGTCCGAGGCGTAGCCCGCGCGCGGCTGGGCGCGCCACAGCTCGTCGACGTTGTCGACCGTGCCGAGCGGGTACGAGGTGGTGCCGAGATTGTTGGTGTACGGCGTGTTGTCGTACACGAGCTCCGAGGTGTCGATGTCGAAACTCAGGTCCTGGCGCTCGGAGATCCTCCAGTAGAGCGTCGCGCCGTAGGCCTCGTTGACGTTGTCGGTGGTCTTGCCGCCGCCGCCGAAGCCCAGCGCGCGCTCGTGCGGCTGTCCCGAGGGATCGTAGATGACGTCGTATTCGGGGAACGAAGCATCCCGCTCGTAGCGCGAGGCGCGCAGCGAGAAGCTGAACGCGTCGCGGAACAGCGGGCTGTACAGCGTGGCGTCGACCGTCGTGTCGTCGCCGTAGACGGAGTTCTCCTGGAACGCGCGGCCGATGGTGGCCGACGCACGCCACGTGTCGAAGTTCTTCCTGGTGATGATGTTGATCACGCCGCCGAGCGCATCGGCGCCGTAGAGCGTCGAGGCGGGTCCGCGGATCACCTCGATGCGCTCGATCGCATCGAGCGGCGGGATGTGGTTGAACTGGTTGCCGCCGAAGCTGTTGGGATAGATGTCGCCGTGGTTGTTCTGGCGCTTGCCGTCGATGAGGATCAGTGTGTAGTCGGCGCCCATGCCGCGGATGCTGATCGTGCGCTGCCCCGTCTTGTCCGACGTCTCGCCGACGTCGATGCCTTCCAGCTCGCGCACGGCGTCGATCAGCGTGATGTTCGGACGCTTCACCAGCTCGTCGACGGTGATCACGCTGATGCTCGCCGGAGCCTCGACGATCTTCTGCTCGAAGCCCGCCGCGCTGACCACGACTTCCTGAAGCGGCTCGCCGTCCGGGGCGCTCGCCGCATACGTGTATGGCGCGGCGCCGGCGAGCGCCAGCAGAACCGCCGAGCGGACGGGATTACGGAGACTTGTGGCGCGCGAGAGCCGGGACATCGCAGCAACGGGGATCAGGACCGTGGTCGTGTCATTCGTGTTCGTGTTGGCGCGGCATCGTAATGAGAATCGTTCCTATTTGCAATTGCCAGAAGTACGCAGAAATGCGGATGAGCGGCGCGGGCCTACGGGGAACCCGTTCGGACCGCACCTTCCATAAGGTCTCGGTGGGGTTGCGAAGCGGGTTCTAGCTGCCGTCGCCGATGGTCGTGCCGCCGTCGACGATGACGTTCTGGCCCGTCATGAACGCGCCGGCCGCCGATGCCAGCATCACGGCCACACCCGCGATTTCCCGCGACGTGCCCGCCCGCCGCAGGGGAGTCAGCGCCAGACGGCGCTCGAGGAACTTCGCGTCATCGAGCAGCGGGCGGGCGAAGTCCGTGCGAATGAGCCCTGGAGAGATCGCGTTCACCCGCACGTTCGACGGTCCCCACTCCACCGCGAGGTTGCGAGCGAGCTGCGCATTCGCGGCTTTGGAAAGCCCGTAGAGCCCTATGGCCTTGTTGCCGCGTACGCCCGCGATGCTGGAGATGATGATGACCGAGCCGTCGCGCCGCGCGGCCATCCCCGGGATGACGAGACTCGTGAGCCACAGCACGCTGCGCAGGTTCACGGTCATCGTCAGATCCCAGTCCGCATCGCTCGCCGTCGAGATCGGCCCCATGTGCGGGGCCACACCCGCGTTGCAGACCAGGATGTCGATCTTCCCGAACGCCTCGATCGTTTCCGCGACCAGCCGCTCGGCCTGCTCCCGGAACGCAACGTCGCAGGGAATGCCGATCACGTCGAGGCCTTCCCGGCGCAGCTCCTCGGCCACCGATGCACAGGCCTGCGCTTCGTTGCTCGAGAGTGCGACGCGGGCGCCGTGACGCGCCATCTCTTCCGCGATGGCGCGTCCGATGCCGCGCGTCGCTCCGGTCACGAGCGCGACCTTGCCGGAGAGATCGAACAGATCGCCGGGCATCGGGCGCCTGCTAGATGGGTGCCGCGAGAGTCGGCATCAGCTTTGCAGTCAGGCCCGTCGGATCGGCATCCGGCGTCGGATGCTGCTCCCACTCGCCCATCTGAATCGAGGCATCGAACACGAACTTGCAGCGCTCGTAGCGCCGGCGCATGAAGGCCTCGAACAGATCGCCGATCGGCTCGTCGCGCGCGAGCAGCTCGCCGAGCACCACCGCGTCCTCGGTCGCCTGCGCGGCGCCCTGCCCCATGTGCGGCGTGACGGCATGCGCTGCATCGCCGATGAGGATCACGCGTCCGCGATACCACGGCGGCGGCATGAAAAGCGCGCGCAGCGGCCGGTAGACGACCAGGTGCGAATCGACGATCTGATCGCGCAGCTGCGCCATGACGCCCGTGCAGGATGCGAGGCGCTTGCGCATCTCCGGTGCAAGCTGATCCTCTGGAATACGCAGATCTTCCGGCTCCGCCTGCACGAGGAAGACGTACCCGGTGTCCTGCGTGAGAGGAATGAATCCACACTTGCCGGTCGGGAGCCCCGAGTACATCACCGCGCGGTTGAGCTCAGGTGGACGAGGCACGTTGTAGCGCCACACGCCCTGCCCCGTGTACTTCGGCTTGAACTCTTCGCCGAAGATCGTCTGCCGCACCTTCGAGTTGACGCCGTCCGCGCCGATGACGACGTCGTACGTACCGGTGGTTCCGTCGGTGAAGCTCACCTCCACCCGGTCGTCGAACTGGCGTATCTCGTTGAATGTGACGCCGAGGCGCACGTTCGTCCCCACCTTGATCGCGTTACGCGACAGCACTTCGTGCAACGCGGGACGCGTGAGACCGAGGTCCGACGGGTAATTCGGCCCGGCGAGCTTGATGCCGTGGATGTCGGCCAGCAGGTTGCCTTGCAAGTCTCGGAACTCGACGCCGTCGTAGGGGAATCCTGCCGCGACGCACTCGTCGGCGATACCGAGCGCCACCATCGCGCGAATGAAGTTTCCCTGCACGACGATGCCGACGTGGTAGACGGTCCACTTCGTGTGGATCTCCACGAGATCGACGTCGATGCCTGCCCTGCGCAGAGCTATCGCGGCGGAGAGTCCGCCGATGCCTCCGCCGACGACGAGTGCCTTTCTCACTCTGCCCATGTTCACTACCCCCTGCTCTTCAGTCTCGAAAAGCTTACGCGAATCCCCTTCCTCTCCGAGCGCCGCAGAGGTCTTCGAGCATCTGCGACCCAGGCGGCGCTCCCGTCCCCGACGACGACCTCACCGCGGAGATCGAGGCCATTGTCCGGCTGTCCGCTCATTCCAGCGCCCGCTGCACCAGAGCCTCCAGCGTGCCGTCGTGCCGGAAACCGGCGGCAATCGACTGCTGACAGTGGAGCGGCGGATAGCTCGCGAACTGGGCCTGAAGCGCCGGATTCGGCTCGTAGCTCACCATGCCGAGAACCTCGTCGCCGTGGACGCGGGCGATGGCGCGGACGACGTCTTGCATCGATGCGTGCAGCACCGGCAGGAGCCACACGCGCTTCGACTGGAGCAGACCCGCATCGAGGGTCGCCGCGTGCAGCAGATTGTCGACCGCGCAGCTCCGTGACATCCACCATGATCTGCCATCGGCCGCAACGGGAAACGTGAACGGCTTGCCGGCAGAGAGCGTGCGTACTGCATCGCTCAGAAATGCGGAGAGCATTCCGGTTTCCGCCGGCGGCCGCGCGACGATGCCCGGCAGCCGCACGGCGCAACCGTCGATGAAACCGCGGCGGCTGTAGTCCGTGAGGAGAATCTCGCCGATCAGCTTCTGCGCACCGTAGCTCATCGTCGGCTCCGGCAGCGTGTGCTCATCCACACGATCGGGCAGCGGCACGCCGTAGACGCCGATCGTGCTCGCAAAGACGAAGCGCGGACACCGACCGTCGCGACGCACGGCGTCGAGAAGCGCGATCGTCCCGTGGAGATTCACCCGCAAGCCGAGGTCGAAGTCCTGCTCGGCCCGGCCTCCGGGAACGCTGGCCAGGTGAAACACCAGATCGATGCCGGGACGCAGCGCCTCGTGCAGGACGCGCTCATCGGCGAAATCGCCTTCGATGGCGAGGATGCGCGGATCGCTGGGAGCGTCCGTCAGACGCAGATCGACGAGCACGAGTCGAGACTGCGCGCCCGGCCGCGCTCCCGGCACGCCGGAAGAGAGAAGGCGGTCCACCAGAGCGCGGCCGATGAAGCCGCCCGCGCCGGTCACCAGAACGTTCATGGCGGCGGCGTCAGCTCCCTCCTCTTCTCGAAAGCCCCGCACACCGATGCGCCGATCTTCAGCGTCGCGAGTCTCAAACCCGGACTCTCCCAGTCTTCTCCAGCCTGACTTCGGCAGTTTGGGCTTGACGGTAAATTGGCGTTCGGTGGTCTGTACAATCGTTTCGTGCAATCCGACGCATCACTGGAAGTGATGCGATGAGCGCCAGTGCGATTCCTCACCCGGGTGCCTGCCTTGCGGCCAGGATGCGTAGTACAGTGCGTCCGCCGGAGCGAGGCCTGGTTCCCGCCGCGCGATCGGCGGACCAGCGAGTGAATCTTGAGGACGTCATGGCAGGACTTTTCCGAAGAATCGTTACCGGGCACGACGATGCGGGCCGCTCGATAATCCTTTCCGATGCGCCACCCGAGCGCGTGCAGAAGCTCGGCGAGCACGGCCCCACGTTCTTCGAGATCTGGAACACGCGGGAGACGCCGGCGAAGATCGACCGCCGCTCGGGCGAGCCCCCGGAGGACCGTCTTACCCTCCCTCCACCGAAGAACGGCACGCGTATCCGCGTGCTCGAGATCCCGCCCGAGACCGACGAGGTACGCAATCTCGATCCAGACGCGGCCCGAAAGCACTTCGCGGAGGTCGGCGCCGCCGATGCCGCGACTCACCGCGCCGACGCGAAGGCACCGCATCCGCTGATGCATCGCACGGAGACGATCGACTACGGCATCGTGCTCGAGGGTGAGGTAGTGCTGATCCTCGACACCGGCGAGACCACGGTCCGTGCGGGCGACGTCGTCATCCAGCGCGGCACGAATCACGCCTGGGCGAACCGTTCCGACCGCCCCTGCCGGATCGCATTCATCCTCATCGACGGAGAGTTCACCGACGGCCTGTAGCCCCCATGAAGCTCTACGGACC
>QGVD01000091.1 GCA_003242685.1 Pseudomonadota bacterium
TCGATTGTTTTTTTTTTTTACGTGTTGGGGCCCCCCAAAGTTTCCCAAGGGTGAGCTCCTGGGAACCTCCAGTGGTGCTGATGGACCGCTTCACGCTCGAGGACATGCGCGCGGCCCGGCTGCGCCTCGCCGAGGAGCACCCGCATCGTGCGCACGACTACACGTGGCTCAGGCTCGAGGCGCTCGCGCACCATGCGCGGGAGTGCGGCTACGGGGAGGAGATCGCGGCTCGCGGCTTCGAGGTCTTCTACGCCGCGCGCAACGAGCTCGACGTGTTCGAAGACGTGCGACCCGCGCTCGCGCGGCTCGGCGAGCGCTTCCTGCTCGGCACGCTCTCGAACGGCAACGCCGATCTGCGCCGCATCGGGCTTCACGGCTTCTTCCGCGTCTCACTCAGCGCGCGTGAGGTGGGCGCGGCGAAGCCCGATCCGAGGGGCTTCCTACGCCTCGCCGAAGCGCTGGGCGTTCGGCCGAGCGAGATTCTCTACGTCGGCGACGACCCCGTGCTCGACGTCGCGGGTGCGCGCGCCGTGGGGATGCGTACGGCATGGATCAACCGGAGGGGCGAGCCGTGGCCGGAAGGACTGCAGGCCGCCGATCTCTGTGTAGCCGACTGTCTCGCGCTCGCCGATCACCTCCTCGCGGAGAACCGCCCGCTCTGAAGCCTCCGGAGCGCCGACGACGCAGGCGGCGCCGCCACGGACCCTCGGCCGTTTCCCGTCATCAGCACTCGGGTCGGTCCGCTGCCAATCGAAAATGCGTCGTGCTCGCACGCTTCGTGCTGCGTTGGCAGAATCGATTGCACGAAAGGCGCAGCGGTTCACGGAACGCGGAAAGCCGCCGCAGTGAACTTCTACCGCAGGCGCGGTTCTATTCCTGAGTGTGGATGGATGAAGGGATCGACGCAGCCATGACCGAAGTCAGCGAGTCCACACGCGTCCAGCCGGTCGCGAATCTTCGAGAGTTCTTCCGCGACGCGCTGCATTCGGCGCTCGAGCATCAGCGGCTCGAGGTGGAGGATCAGACGGAGTGCTACGTCGTCAATCTCCTCACGCTCTTCGCGCGCTCGGAGGCACTCTATGAGCAGACACCCGAGGGCACGCGGCTCAAGCCTCTGGTGGTGATGCTCTCGGAGGCGCTCGAGGCGCCTTCGGTGGGGGCGCGGAACCGCGGTCTGCAGCGGCTCGGCGACGTCTCGCTGTTCATCGCCGGATTCTTCGCCCAGAGCTTCGCGCGCAAGCTCATCGACATCGACTACCACATCGCGATGGGAGGCCGCGCGTACGGCACGCTGGCGAACGCGCTCGGGCGCGGCCCGGGACGCGTGCTCGGCCAGGTTTTTGCCGAGCTCGCGGAGAAGTTCCAGCCCATGGTCGATGCGCTGAACGAGGTGAGCGAGACCTCGTACCGCCACACGGACAAGGACATCCTGCGGCTCTACGAGATCTGGCTGAAGACGGGCAGCCGCCGCTCGTATCAGCTCCTCAAGCGCCTCGGCGTCGAACCGACGCCGCTTTCCGGCGCCGGCATCACGCACTGAAGGGCGAGATGATCCTGAGACAGCTCCAGGATCTCATCGGCGGCATCTATGACGTGAGCGTCGCTCACGACGTCTACGATTTCCTCGTCACCGACCGCGGCCACCTGCCGGCCGCCGCGCGCTCGAACCCTTCGGACGAGGCGCTCATCGTCGCGCAGGACAGTGATTCGGTGGGCGTTTCGCTCTACCTCGATCCGCAGCTCCTCGAGCGGCTGCAGCGCGCCGACCCGATGCAGCGGCTCGATCACGCCAACGTCGCGGACTACTGGACGGCGCTCGAAGGCGTCAGTCACTTCGTCTACTTCGCCTGGAACGCGGGACACGACAAGCGGGTCTCGCTTCTCGAGCTCGAGCTCCAGGCAGAGATCGACAAGTACGTGGCGAGCCTGTGGCTCCTGAGGAGGCAGTACCCCGACCGTTTCCCGGCGGAGCTGATGCGTTTGCTGTTCGAGCGCACGCGCATCGATCCGCGGCTCGCCGGTCAGCGCGAGGAGATCTACCGCCAGGCGAGCCATTACGCGGAGAAGTTCTGCAGGCGGCTCGAGCGTTCGCTCCGGACGGCGGGACCCGGCGGCGAGCGCGAGGTGCTCGCCGAGCTGCGGCGCTTCTACCGCCTCACGGACGTGCGCAAGCTCGCGCACATCCGGAGCGGCGGCTGACGCGCTTCAGTCGTCCTCGCCGCGGCGTTTCCGCTCCTCGAGCTCGCGCATCATCTTGATCCACTCCGACAGCTTCCGCAGATCGCGGCGCGGCGCTCTCTCCGTGCGTTCCGCCGGCCTGCGGTCATACGGATTGAACGTGTCCTCGGGAGCGATGCTGAGGAGCTCGAGGCCGCGGTCGCGCCGCACTTCGCGCCCGGTGGGCGCGGAGCTCTCGACGCTGAACGCGGGACGTCGATGGCCGGGAGTCGCGTCTTCCCACTTTACCGACGCCTCACCCCGCTCATCGTGCACGATTCTCGCGATGCGGCGCCGTTCCCCGGTCGTCTCGCCGGCATCGGCTGGTGCCGGCGATGCTTGTTTCTTATGGAACATCAGCCTGTATTAAGTCTTATTGGCGCCGGCCTGCGCCGGCAAACTGAGGGTAACCGCCGAGCGTGAAGTGCGCTGCGCGCTGTGTCACGAATTCGCGCGCCGCGATGCGAGAGCAGGGTCGCGCAGGTGCAGCGCCCGGAGCAGTCCGAGTGCGGTCTTGCCGTCGTAGATGTCGCCGCCGAGAGCCCGTTCACACGCGTCGCGCAGCGGCACCCAGTGCACCTCGAAGACCTCGCTGGCCTCGGGCGCCGCAGGCGTGCTCGAAAGCCCCGTCGCCAGGAACAGGTGCAGGACCTCGGTGAAGACGCCGGGAGAGGAGAGGTATCTGCCGAGCGAGTGCCACTCGCGCGCGGTGACACCCGCTTCCTCTTCGAGCTCGCGCTGCGCGGTGAGGAGCGGAGGCTCTCCGGGTTCGAGCTTGCCGGCCGGCAGCTCCCAGACATAACCCCCGGCCGCGTGGCGGTACTGACGCAGGAGGCATACCCGCTCGTGCTCGTCGAGTGCAACGACTACGGCGCCTCCGGGATGGTGTACCAGTTCGAGCTCGGCGCACGCGCCGTTCGGCAGCACGACCTGCTCGACCGTGACCGTGATGACCCGTCCGCTGAAGTGCGTCGTGGCGTTCTTCGATGCCTTCATTCGCCAAGAGTAGCGGCAGGCGACGCTGCGCGTACAGCGCGGGGGACTCTACACTGCTTCCCATGTCGGGCATCCGCGTTCTGCTGATCACCGGTCTGCCGGCGAGCGGCAAGACCACGCTCGCGCGGGCGCTCTCGGAGCGCTTCGGCGTGCCGCTCATCGGCAAGGATGCGATCAAGGAGCCCCTGCTCGACGTGCTCGGCGCGCGCGACGCGGCGCAGTCGCGCCGCCTGAGCGATGCGAGCTTCGCCGTGCTGTTCGCGCTCGCGCGTGAGCTCGTCGCGGCACGGGTGAGTTTCGTGCTGGAAGGGAACTTCCGTCCCGGCGAGCACGAGAGCCCGCTCCGCACCGTTCTGGAACGCGGTGCTCCGGCCGTTTCGGCCGCCCAGATCCTGTGCAGAGTGACGGAGCCGGTGCGACTCGAACGGCTCGCCGCCCGGGTGGGAGATCCCTCACGTCATCCGGGCCATCGCGATGCGGAGCTGCGGACTGCCGGCGACAGGCGCAGCGACGCGTTCCTCGACCTGCCTGCGGAGCGCTTCCTGTACGACGGCAGCGGGAGGGATCCCGGCGCGAGCGAGCGACTCACGCTGCTCCTCGATGCCTGGTGGCGCGGCCCTTGAGGCCCGCGCCCGCGGCGCCTTCCGACTGCGGGCAGCGGTGGCGGCTTCGAATGCCGGTTGTGCGCCAGTACGCGTCGCGCTTCGTCTGCGCGTGAACCGGATCGATGGCCGGAGCATCCTGCGTTTCGTATAGTCCTTCGATCATGTCGATCACGTCACATCTGGAGAGGCTCAACTCGCAGCAGCGCAAGGCCGTGACCTACGGCCAGCCGCTCGCGCCGAAGGGCTTCGCGTCCGGGCCGCTGCTCATCATCGCGGGCGCGGGCACGGGCAAGACGGACACGCTCGCGCACCGCGTGGCGCATCTCGTCATGCACGGTGTCGATCCGGCGCGCATCCTGATGCTCACCTTCACGCGCCGCGCGGCGATCGAGATGCGCCGGCGCGCGCACGACATCGTGCGCAAGGCGCTCGACGAGCCCTTCGGAGGCGTGAGTCAGTCGATCGCGCAGCGTCTGACGTGGGCGGGCACCTTCCATTCGATCGGCAATCGTCTTCTGCGCCACTATGCGCGGCACCTCAGGCTCGATCCGCAGTTCACGGTGATCGACCGCGCCGACGCGGCGGACGTGATGGATACCGTGCGCCAGGAGCTGGGGCTCGCGTCGAAGGAGCAGCGCTTCCCGCGCAAGGAGACCTGCCTGCAGATCTACTCCTACAGGGTGAACACCCAGAAGTCGCTCAAGGAGACTCTCGAAGGGCAGTTTCCCTGGTGCGCGCAGTGGGAGGCCGAGCTCACGCGGCTCTACCGTGCCTACGTCGAGCGCAAGCAGCGCCTCAATCTCCTCGACTACGACGATCTGCTGCTCTACTGGCATCTGATGATGAGCGACGCGCGGCTCGCGCAGCACGTGGGCGCTCATTTCGATCATGTGCTCGTCGACGAGTACCAGGACACCAACCGGCTGCAGGCCGAGATCGTCCATGCCCTGAAACGCGACGGAGCCGGCGTCACCGTCGTCGGAGACGACGCGCAGGCGATCTACTCGTTCCGCGCGGCGGCGGCCGAGAACATCCTGGGCTTCCCGGACCGCTACTCGCCGCGCGCGGAAGTCGTCACGCTGGCGCAGAACTACCGGTCGACGCAGCAGGTGCTCGACGCGGCGAACGCCGTCATGGCCGAAGCGCCGCGGCAGTACCGCAAGCACCTGCTTTCGGTCCGCGGTCAGGGGGCGCGGCCGCGCCTCGTCACCGTCGAGGACCTGCAGACCCAGGCCGAGTACGTGTGCACGGAGGTGCTGCGGCGGCGCGAGGCGAACGTTCCGCTGCGCAACCAGGCGGTGCTCTTCCGCAGCAGCAGCCACAGCGACGTGCTGGAGGTCGAGCTCGCCCGGCGCAAGATCCCTTTCGTGAAGTACGGCGGCCTCAGGTTCCTGGACGCCGCGCACGTGAAGGATCTGCTCGCCGTGCTGCGCTGGGCCGACAATCCCCGCAACGAGATCGCGGCGTTCCGCGTGCTGCAGCTCCTGCCCGGCATGGGACCGGCGAACGCGCGCAAGGCGCTCGAGCACTTCGTCGCGAACGCGTGCTCGTTCGAGTCGCTGAAGAGTTTCACGCCGCCGCAGCAGGCCGCGCTCGACTGGCCGCGGCTCACGGAGCTGATGCTGCAGCTCGCGGATCCGCAGCGGCAGTGGCCGGGCCAGGTGCACCTCGTGCGCGAGTGGTACCGGCCGCACCTCGAGCGCAACTACGAGCACGTCCACACGCGCATCGGCGATCTCGATCAGCTCGAGCTGCTCTCCGGACAGTACCCCTCACGTGAGCGTTTCCTGACGGAGCTGACGCTCGATCCGCCGAACGCGACGAGCGATCTCGCTGGACGGCCGCAGCTCGACGAGGACTACCTCATCCTCTCGACGATCCACTCCGCGAAGGGCATGGAGTGGGACACCGTATACGTGCTGAACGTCGTGGACGGGAGCTTCCCTTCGGAGTTCGCGACGGGGCGTCCCGACCTCATCGAGGAGGAACGGCGGCTGCTGTACGTGGCCATCACCCGCGCGCGCAACGATCTCACGCTGATCGCGCCGCTCAAGTTCCATCTCACGGCTCAGCCGCGCACCGGCGATGCGCACGTCTACGGCGGGCGCAGCCGTTTCCTCACCGACAGGGTGCTGAAGTGCTTCGACAGCGTCACCTATCACGGCTCGCGCCTCGCCGACGCGACGCTCAGACAGGCGGACGCGGCGGAGCTCGATATCGCCGCGCGCCTCAGGGAGATGTGGTGAAGGCGCCGCGCGTCACTCGCGCGGCTTGATGAACTTCAGCGTGAAGCGGTCGCTCTCGCCGATCTGCGCGTACTTCTCCCGGTCCCGATCGCCCAGTCGGAACGTGGGCGGAAGCGTCCAGACTCCCTGCTCGTAGTCCTTGGTGTCGCGCGGATTCGCGTTGACCTCCGACTTCGCGACGAGGCGGAAGCCGGCGCGCTCGATCAGCTCGATCGCGTAGTCCTCGTTGACGTAGCCCGATTTCGCTCTGGGGTCCTGCGGCTTCGACGGATCGCCGCGATGCTCGACCACGCCGAGCACGCCGCCGGGCTTGAGCGCGAGGTACATCGCGGCGAACGCTTCCGACGCCCAGTCCTCCGCCATCCAGTTGTGGATGTTGCGGAAGGTGAGAATCATGTCGACGGATTCGGGCGGCGCGAGCTCCGTATTGCGGGGACCGAAGGCGGTCACGATGACCTCGCCGTAAAGGTCGGGTCTCGACCTGAGCTTGCGGTCGTACTCCTCGAGCAGTCGGGAGACGTAGCGGCTCTCCGGATTCGGTACGTACTGCGCGGCGTAGTACCGGCCCGAGCCCTTCACGAGCGGCGCGATGATCTCGGTGTACCAGCCGGCGCCGGGCCATACCTCGACCACGCGCATCTCGGGACGGATTCCGAAGAACAGCAGCGTTTCCTTCGGATGGCGATAGACGTCGCGCGCCTTGTTCTCGGCGGAGCGGTGGTCGCCGGCGAGAATCCGCTCGAGAGCCGCCGCCGTTTCTTCACGCGAGGTGCCGCCCATCGAAACGCAGCCCGCCAGCATCGCAATCGCCGCGGCGAGCAGAGTCGTTCTCATGAATGCCGACATCGTCTCCCCCGTTCTTCGCAAGGGTCGAGACCCGCGCTGTCGGGCCCGCGCCCGCGTACGGGAGTGTACTAAAGAAAGAACCCCGCGCGGGGCGGGGTTCGTGAAACCCTGAGCCGTCGTCCGCGGCGGCGGCGACGGCGATACAGAGTTCCGGCAGGGCGCTCTAGCGGCGGAAGGGACCGCCGCCCGGGCGCGGGCGCTGTGGACGTTCCTGGGCTTCGTTCACGCGCAGCGGACGTCCGTTCATCTGATAACCGTTCAGAGCCTGAATCGCGCTCTGTGCCTCGTTCGGAGGCATGTCCACGAAACCGAAACCGCGCGGCTTGCCGGTTTCGCGGTCGTTTATCAGTTTCACGGAGTCCACCTTGCCATGACGTTCAAAGAGAACCCGGACATCCTGTTCGGTGGCGCTGAAGGGGAGGTTCCCCACGTAGATCGTCGTCATCCAGCGGTCTCACTGAAAAGCGGACAGCGGCGAGCCGAGCGGGTCGGTCGCATGTCCCGCGTTGGACTTCTGACAGGTCAAGGCTTCAAGGCACACGATCGGCGGAATTGCAATGCGCAGCGCTTGGGCCTGCGGCCTGCACCATCGTTCGGGCATGACCGAGGAGTGCCGGGCGGGAAGAGACGAGCTTCAACACACTCAAAGCGCGCTCGATCAATGCGGATCCGAACGTGCCGGATGCTACTCCCGAGCTTTGCGGGAATCAAACATCGGAAACATGGGCGCGAGGCTCTCGCGACCCGTGTGGAACAGCGGCAAAATCATCGATCCCGTCGTGCCGCGGTGCGAAATTTAGAACTTGTCTATTTTCATTCTCATTACGCGCACGTTGCCGCGTTCCGATGCGCGGATCATCTGAAGGATCGGTGTGCGCGCCCTTCCCCGGCGCGATCGATCAGTTACCGGAGCGTGCCGGTTCCAGATAGGAATAGCCGTCGAGCTCGCTCTCGTAGAAGCGCTTGAGGTGCTGACTTTCCGCGATGGTCATGCGGCCGTCGCGGATGGCACGCTCGCAGTCGCGCGCGAGAGCGGGATAGAGCTCCTCGACGTCGTACTCCATGTACTCGAGCACCTGGTTCGCGGTGTCACCCTTGACGATCTCCTCGATCCACCAGCCGCCCTCGTCGTGCAGGCGGATGTGGACGACGTGCGTGTCGCCGAAGAGATTGTGCAGATCGCCTAGCGTCTCCTGATACGCGCCGACGAGGAACGCGGCGAGGTAATAGTCCTCGCCGGGCCGGAGCTCGTGCAGCTCGAGCGCGCGTTTCACGTCGCGCAGGCTCACGAAGCGGTCGATCTTGCCGTCCGAGTCGCACGTGATGTCCGCGAGCACGCCGGTGCGCGTCGGTTGCTCGTCGAGCCGATGGATCGGCATGATCGGGAAGAGCTGGTCGATCGCCCAGCTGTCGGGCAGCGACTGGAACACCGAGAAGTTGCAGAAATAGATGTCCGAGAGGATCGTCTCGAGGTTCTCGAGCTCCTCCGGCCGCCGGTCGAGCTTGCGGCAGCAGTCGCGGATCTTCGCGCAGGTCGCCCAGTAGAGGCGCTCGGCGAGACCGCGGAACTCGAGCGACAGGAGCCCGAGGTTGAACATCTGCAGCACCTGCTCGCGGGCCGTGAGCGCATCGTGATAGCACTCGACCAGACGCCGCTCACTCACCGAGCGGTAGGCCTCGAACAGGTCCTGGATGGGCTGGGGCAGCTCGTCATCGCCGTTGTAGTCCTCCGCCTCGCGCCCGGTGACCCGGAAGCGATCGAGCGCGGAGGAGCCGAGCGCGTTGAAGATGAGCACGCTGTGGTAGGCGGCGATCGCGCGCCCCGATTCGCTGATGATCTTCGGGTGCGGGATGTCGCGTGCATTGCACACGCTCGCGATGCGGTAGACGACGTCGCTCGCGTACTCGTTGAGCGTGTAGTTCATCGAGGAGCTGTAGTTCGTGCCGCTCCCGTCGTAGTCGACGCCGAGCCCGCCTCCCACGTCGATGTACTGGAGCCCCGCGCCCATGAGCTTGAGCTCCGCGTACACGTGCGCGAGCTCGTTGACCGCGTCCTTCACGCGGCGGATGTCCTGGAGCTGGCTGCCCGGGTGGCAGTGCACCAGCTGCAGGCAGTCGAGCATGTCCCGCTCCTTGAGCACGTTGAAGAGCTCGAGGATCTCGGTCACGAACAGCCCGAACTTGGACTTCTCGCCGGCCGACTCGCGCCACCGGCCCGAGCCTTCGCTGAAGAGCTTCACGCGCACGCCGATGCGCGGCCGTACGCCGTACTTCTCGGCGTGCTTGAGGATGAGCTCGAGCTCGCCGAAGTTCTCGACCACCGGGATGATGGTGCGGCCGAGCTTGGTCGCGAGCGTCACGGCTTCGATGTAGCTGTCGTCCTTGAAGCCGTTGCAGACGATGAGACGGTCTGAAGCGTTCTCGGTCATCGCCATCACGGCGAGCAGCTCGGGCTTCGAGCCCACCTCGAGCCCGAGGCCGAACTCCCTGCCGTAGCGGAAGACTTCCTCGACCACGAGGCGCTGCTGGTTCACCTTGATCGGGAACACGGCGGCGTAGCCGTTCTGATACTCGTTCTCGGCGATCGCCTGAGCGAACGCTGCGTACAGATGCTTCAGGCGGTGCGCGAGGATGTCCGAGAAGCGCACCACCACCGGCGTGGTCAGATCGCGCGCCTTGAGGCCCTCGACGACCTCGAAGAGATCGATCTCGCGGCCCGGCTGCGTGTCCGGACGCACGACGACGTGTCCCGCTTCGTTGATGGAGAAATAGCCCTTGCCCCAGGCGTTGACGTGGTAGAGCTCGAGCGAGTCCTCGATGCGCCACGGGCGGGCGGGGTTGAACCTGCGGGTTTCGCCCTTCACGACGGAGTTGGGATCTGCGGCCACGTGCCTCGTGACTCCAAAACGCAAGTGGCTGGGCCCCCGCAGGGCTACCAGCCACGAACCGGATTTCAGATTTCAGCTGGCGCGCACGATAGCAAAAGACGATCGGAGTCTACAGTCCGCGTGCGACCGGACGTGCGGGATCGCGGATCCACTCGCTCCACGAGCCGGCGTAGAGCCGGCCGCCGGGCAGGCCGGCGATCTCGAGCGCGAGCAGGTTGTGACAGGCAGTGACGCCCGAGCCGCACATCGCGACCACTCGGCGCGCCTCGGCGGATCCGAGGGTCTGCAGCCAGCGGCGCCGCAGCTCCCCGGGAGGCAGGAACCGGCCGTCTGCCCCGAGATTGTGCGCGTAAGGATGATTGCGCGCGCCCGGCACGTGGCCGGCGACGGGATCGATCGTCTCGTTCTCGCCCGCGAAGCGATCCGCCGCGCGCGCATCGACGAGCTCGATCTCGCCGCGGGCGAGCGCCTGCTCGACCTCGGAAGTGGACAGCACGGCCCGGGTGTCCGGCTGCGGAACGAACGTACACGGTGCGCGTGAAGCAGGCTCGCTCGTGACGGGCAGACCCGCGGCCCGCCAGGCCGCGAAGCCTCCGTCCAGCACCGCGACGCGCCGCGCGCCGAGCCAGCGCAGCAGCCACCAGGCGCGCGCCGCGAACGCGCCGTTGCCCTGATCGTAGGCGATCACCTGCACCGTGTGATCGATGCCCCAGCGGCCCAGCGTCGCAGCGAGCTGCTGCGGATCGGGGAGCGGATGGCGTCCCGTGTGCGGACCCACGGGGCCGGACAGGTCGCGCTCGAGGTGCGCGTACTGAGCTCCCGGGATGTGTGCCGCCGCGTACTCGCTCTCGCCCCAGCCGGGTCGCATGAGATCGAAGCGGCAGTCGAGAATCGCGAGCTCGCTGTCACCGAGAAGAGAGGCGAGCTCGGCAGGCTGGATCAGCGTCTGGTACATGCGGCACGGTCCTCGCGTTTCGGGGGCAGGCGGCGTGTGGCTACAATCCACGATTCCACAAGAACGACGAAGCCTATGGCAATCGACGTCTACTGGGGCAGCGGGAGCGCGTACTCGTGGCGCGTGCTCCTCGCGCTCGAGTACAAGCGGCTCCCGTACCGCAGTCACCTGCTGCAGTTCTCCAAGCAGGAGCACAAGTCGCCGCAGATCCTCGCGCTCAACTTCCGCGGGCGGGTGCCCATCATCAAGGACGGCGACTACGTCTGCTTCGAGTCGCTCGCGATCCTCTACTACCTCGACCTCAAGTATCCCGAGCCGCCCATCTTCGGCCGCACGCCGGAGGAGGCGGGCGTCATCATGCGCGTGATCTGCGAGTACCAGTCGTACGCCGAAGAGCCGCTCATGAAGATCGTGCGGGCGTTCTTCTTCAGGCAGCACGCCGGACGGCGCGACGAGCTCGCCGCCGCGATGCACGCGGTCGCGAGCGAAGCGCGCTCGATCGAGGCGCGGCTTTCGAAGTCGGACTGGATCGTGGGCGAGAGCTTCTCCGCGGCGGACATCGTGATCTTCCCCGGCATCCAGGTGCTGCTGCGCGCACTCGCCAAGCCCGAAGCCGAGGAGCTCTCCTCGCGCTTCCTGCCGCTCGAAGTGAACTATCCCGCGATCGCAGCCTGGATCGCGCGCGTCGAGCGCCTGCCGGGCTACGAGCGCACCTATCCGCCTCACTGGCGCGCCGACGCGGGTGGGGCACACCGCGCAGGGTAGCGAGCACGGACGCTCACTGATACCCTCGCGCATTTTGCGAAAGAGGGCCGTGCGCGCGTCGCGCGCAGGTCCGGCGACGAGGCCACATGAG
>QGVD01000092.1 GCA_003242685.1 Pseudomonadota bacterium
TGCGCTCGGCGCGGATGCTGAGGCCCGTCGGCGTCACGCTGAGCTCGACGGACTCGGGGTCCACGCCGGGCAGCGCCACCACTACCCAGATCTCGCCGTCGCGCGCGAGCACGTCGGCGGGTGGTTCCCACACGGGCAGGCGGGCGGGAACGCCCAGCAGGCTGAAGAACCGCCGGTGCAGCTGCTCGGCCTCTTCGAGGACCGCGCACGCCTCCGCCCACATCCACGTCTTCCTGGTCGACGAGCTCATCTGGATGCGACTCCCGGAAAATCAAGACTCGACCGCATCCCGCCGCGGCGCGCGGGGCGTGTCTGCACAATGTGTTCCCGTCCCGACGTTTTCAATGTTCGCGACGGCGCTTCTCGAGCCAGGCCTGCAGGCCGTCGAAGGGCTCGATGAACTTGCGCACGCCCTCCTTTTCGAGCTGAGCCGCCACGTCCTCGAGATCGATGCCGAGATGCTCGAGCGCCTCGCGAACGTCCGAAGCTTCCGCCAGTCCCTGCTCCAGCCGCAGCTCCGGGCGGCCGAGCCGCTTGTAGGCCTCGAAGGTCTCCGGCGGCACGGTGCTCACGGTGTCGAAGGCGATCAGCTCCTCGACGTACTTGATCGGGCTGTACGCCGGATCCTTCGTCGAGGTGGACGCCCACAGGAGCCGCTGCGTCCGGGCACCGGCCTCCTGCAGCCGCTGCCAGCGCCCGGAGGCGATGACCTCGCAGTAGATCTCGTACGCACGGCTTGCGCAGGCGACCGCGCTCTTGCCGCGCAGCGCGCGCGCCGCGCTCTGCCCCGCGCGCGCGAGCTCGTCGAGACGCCGGTCGACGAGCGTATCGATGCGGCTGAGGAAAAAGCTCGCCACCGATGCCGGGCGATCGATCCGCTCGCCGCGCGCGAGTCGATCCTCGAGTCCGGCGCAGTACGCATCCGCGACCTCGCGATAGCGCTCCGGCGAGAACAGCAGCGTCACGTTGACGTTGATGCCCTCCGAGATCGCGCTGCGGATCGCTTCGAGTCCCGCAATCGTCCCGGGAATCTTGATCATCACGTTCTCGCGTCCGAGCGCACGCCAGAGGCGCCTCGCTTCCGCGATCGTGCCCACCGTATCGTGCGCGAGGTGCGGCGAGACCTCGATGCTGACGTAACCGTCGCGCCCGCCGGTTTCCTCGTAGACGGGACGGAACAGATCCGCCGCGCGCCCGACGTCCTCGAGCGCGAGCGCCTCGTACACGCCGAGCGCGTCGAGGCCGGTGCCGAGCAGCGCCGTCAGCGCATCCGCGTACTCGGGACGCCGCGTGATCGCCGCCGCGAGAATCGCCGGATTGGAGGTCTGGCCGCGCAGACCGTCCTCGCGGATCATGAGCTCGAGCGAACCGTCCTCCAGCATCGCGCGGTGCAGATCGTCGAGCCATACGCTCTGACCCAGCGCGCGCAGCTCGAGCAGCGGATTGGTAGCCACGGATACCTCCACCTCCAGTTTCGACCGTCTCAGCTTCGTGCCTGCCGACCCCGCGCGTCGATCGTCTCGTCGCGCTCGTGATTCCAGACCCACTCCCGCACTTCGGGCATGTCCTCGCCGTAGCGGGTCACGTGCTCGCGGTGCTCGACGAGCTTGTCGCGCATGAGCTGACGCAGGTGCGCCGCGCGGTACCCGAGCTTCGGCACGCGATCGATGACGTCCATCACCAGATGGAAGCGGTCGAGGTCGTTGAGCACCACCATGTCGAACGGCGTCGTAGTCGTGCCGCGCTCCTTGTAGCCGCGCACGTGCAGATTGTGGTGATTGGTGCGGCGGTACGTGAGCCGATGGATCAGCCACGGATAGCCGTGGAAGGCGAAGATGATCGGCTTGTCCGTGGTGAAGAGTGTGTCGAACTCGCGATCCGACAGCCCGCACGGGTGTTCCTCGGGCGGCTGCAGCGTCATGAGATCCACCACGTTGACCACGCGGATCTTCAGCTCCGGCACGTGACGGTTGAGCAGATCGACCGCCGCGAGTGTCTCGATCGTCGGCACGTCTCCGGCGCACGCCATGACCACGTCGGGCTCACCGCCGGCGTCGTTGCTCGCCCACTCGAAGATGCCGATACCGGCCTCGCAGTGACGGATGGCGGCTTCCATGTCGAGCCACTGGGGCTGCGGCTGCTTGCCCGCCACGATCACATTGACCAGGTCGTGGCTGCGCAGACACTTCTCGGCGACGCAGAGCAGCGTGTTCGCATCGGGCGCGAGGTAGACGCGCACGAGCGAGCCCTTGTTCACCACGAGATCGAGGAAGCCCGGGTCCTGGTGCGAGAAACCGTTGTGATCCTGACGCCAGACGTGCGAGGTGAGCAGGATGTTGAGCGAGGGAATCGGCCGGCGCCACGGGATGTCACGGCACGAACGCAGCCACTTCGCATGCTGGTTGAACATGGAATCCACGATGTGGATGAAGGCCTCATAGCACGAGAAGAAGCCGTGCCGCCCCGTGAGGAGATAGCCTTCGAGCCAGCCCTGGCAGGTGGTCTCGGAGAGGATCTCCATCACGCGGCCGTCGGGCCTGAGCAGATCCTCTCCGGGGAGCGTCTCGGCAACCCAGGTGCGGCCGGTCGCCTCGAACACCGCGTCGAGCCGATTGGATGCCGTTTCATCGGGCCCCACGATGCGGAAGTTGCGCGAGGCCTCGTTGAGCTTCATCACGTCGCGCAGGTACTTCCCGAGCACGCGCGTCGCCTCACCGAGGCGCGCGCCGGGACGATCCACTTCGACGGCGTACTTCCGCGGATCCGGCAGCCGCAGGTCGCGCATCAGCAGGCCGCCGTTCGCGTAGGGCGTCGATCCCATGCGCTTCGTGCCCTGCGGGACCGTCGCGAGCAGCTCCGGACGCGGAGCACCGTTCTCGTCGAAGAGCTCCTCGGGCCGGTAGCTCTTCATCCAGCTCTCGAGCTGGCGCAGGTGCTCGGGATTCTTCGCGAGCCCCGCGAGCGGCACCTGATGCGAGCGCCAGTGCCCTTCGACCTTCGCTCCGTCCACCTCCTTCGGTCCGGTCCAGCCCTTGGGGCTCACGAGCACGAGTGCCGGCCATCGCGGGCGCGTCCGCACGCCTCGCGTGCGTGCCGCGCGCTGGATCTCCGCGATCTCGTCGAGAATCGTGTCGAGCGTCGCGGCCATCTTCTGGTGCATTTCCGCGGGCTCCTCGCCCTCGACGAAGTACGGGCGATAGCCGTAGCCCGTAAGAAGGCTCTCGAGCTCGTCGCGCGGAATGCGCGCGAGGATCGTGGGGTTGGCGATCTTGTATCCGTTCAGGTGCAGGATCGGCAGCACTGCGCCGTCCCGCGCGGGATCGAGGAACTTGTTCGAGTGCCAGGACGCGGCGAGCGGCCCGGTCTCGGCCTCGCCGTCGCCGATGACGCAGGCCACCAGCAGATCGGGATTGTCGAAGGCCGCACCGAACGCGTGCGCGAGCGAGTAGCCGAGCTCACCGCCTTCGTGGATGGACCCCGGGAGCTCCGGTGCGCAATGGCTCGGAATTCCGCCCGGGAAGGAGAACTGGCGGAACAGGCGGGCCATTCCTTCCGCGTCGCGCGGCACTTCGGGGTAGTGCTCGCTGTAGCTGCCCTCGAGCCAGACGTTCGCCGCGAGCGCCGGCCCGCCGTGACCGGGACCGATGACGAGCAGCACGTCCTGATCGCGCTCGCGGATGATCCGGTTGAGATGTGCGTAGATGAAATTGAGGCCGGGCGTGGTGCCCCAGTGCCCGAGAAGGCGCGGCTTGACGTGCTCCAGCGTGAGCGGCTCGCGCAGCAGAGGGTTCGCGAGCAGATAGATCTGCCCGACGGAGAGATAGTTCGCCGCACGCCAGTACGCGTCGATGCGCTCGAGCTCCTCGGGGGTGAGGGCGCCGGCATCCGTCTCCCTGGTTACCTTCACTTGCATGGCGGCTCTCGCAGGAATTCCGTCAGTCGACGAGAAGAGAATACGGTGCTCCCGGGTGGCGCATAAAACGTTCCCGCGGCGTGCACACGGCGCGAGCACGGGCACCTAGCATCTCACGCGCCTACAATCGAACGCGTCCGCGGAAATACTGAGGACGGGACGCGCGTGATCATCCTGACCGTCAACGCAGGCAGCACATCGGTGAAACTGGCCCTGTTCGTGGCCGACGCAGGGCGGGCTCCGAAGCTTCTCGCGCGCGCGAGCCACTCCGGCACCGATCTCGATGCGCACGCGCTGCTGGGGGGCTTTCTCGCTGCGCACGCCCGCTCCCCCGATGCCGTCGCACACCGCGTGGTGCACGGCGGCGCGCAGTTCACGCGACCGACCGTGATCGGTCCCGACGTCGAGGCGCGCATCGCCGCGCTGTCAGAGCTCGCGCCTCTGCACAACCCGGCTGCGCTGCGCTGGATCGCGGCGGCGCGCGGGATCTGCCCGCAGGCCCTGCACGTCGCGGTCTTCGACACGGCGTTCTTCGCCGACATGCCGCGCGTGGCTGCCGAGTACGCAATCCCGCCGGATCTCGCGCGCGAGCACGGGGTGCGCCGCTACGGATTCCACGGCATCGCGCACGAAGCGATGTGGCGCCGCTGGTGCGAGCTGCGGCCCGATCTCGAGCGCGGCGGGCGCCTGATCACCCTGCATCTGGGCGGCGGCTGCTCCATGGCGGCCATCGACCGCGGGCACCCGCTCGACACCTCGATGGGCTTCTCTCCGCTCGAGGGGCTCGTCATGGCGACGCGCTGCGGAGACATTGACCCCTCCGTCGTCCCCTTTCTCGCGCGGCATCTGTCCGTCTCCGCCGAGGGCGTGCTCGAGCTCCTCAACAAGCGTTCCGGCCTCCTGGGCGTTTCGGGTCGCACGTCGAGCGCAGGCGAGCTCCTCGCCGATGCGGATCCGCAGGCGCAGCTCGCCGTCGAGCAGTACTGCTACCGGGCGCGCAAATACGTGGGCGCGTATCTCGCGGTGCTGGGCGGAGCCCACGGTATCGTCTTCGGCGGCGGTGTGGGCGAGCATGTGCCCGAAGTCCGGGAGCGGATCCTGCAGGACCTCGAGTGGGCCGGAATCGTGCTCGATCGCGACGCGAACCGGCGCTCACGCAGCGGAGAGGCACGCCTCTCCGCTCCGGAAAGCCGCGTCGACGTGTTCGTGGTGGAGACCGCCGAGGAGCCCGCCCTCGCCCGTGCCGCCCTTACGCTCGCCGCGGTGCAGTCCTAGCTGCGCGCGGCGGACGCCTCCAGACGCGCGATGCGCGCGAGCGGCGGCGGGTGCGAGTCGTAGAACGCGGAGTGAAGCCGGTCGGGCGTCAGCGTCGACGCGTTGTCTCGATAGAGCTTCACGAGCGCGCTCGCGAGCTGACGTGCATCGGCGTGCCGGGCCGCGAACTCGTCCGCCGCGAACTCGTCTCTCCGTGACCACCAGGCCGCGATCGGTGTCGTGAAGTACGTGAACACCGGCGCGACCAGCAGGAAGAGCAGCAGCGCCGTGTGCGTCGACGGCACGTGGACGCCGAGCGCCGCGTAGAACCACGGCTGCTCCGCGAGCCAGGCGAGCAGCGCGAGGCCGGCGAGCGACGCGGCCGCCGACAGCACGAGCCTGCGCGCGATGTGCCTCAGGCGGAAATGACCGAGCTCGTGAGCCAGAACCGCCTCGACCTCCGCGGTCTCGAGCCGCTCGAGCAGCGTGTCGAAGAGGACGATGCGCTTGTTGCGGCCGAATCCGGCGAAATAGGCGTTGCCGTGCGTGGAGCGCCGCGAGCCGTTCATGACGAAGACACCCTGCGGGGTGAATCCGCAGCGGGCGACGAGCGCTTCGACGCGCTTCTTCAGCTCCTCATCCGTGAGCGGCTCGAAGCGATTGAAGAGCGGTGCGATGAAACGCGGCCACGCCCATGTGAGCGCGAGCGTGAAGGCGAGCCACACGCCCCACACGGCGAGCCACCACCAGGCGCCGGCATGCTCCATCAGCGCCAGCACCGCGAGCAGCAGCGGGACACCGATGACGAGCGCGAGCACCAGACCACGGACGAGGTCGGCAATGAACAGGCCGGGCGTCATGCGATTGAACCCGAAGCGCGCCTCGATGCCGAAGGTGCGCCAGATCGAGAACGGCAGCTCGATCACGGAGATGAACAGCAGAACGCAGAGGATCACCAGCACCCCGTGCCAGGGTGTGCCGAGATCGAGGCGCCCCACCGTCGAATCGACCCATGAGATGCCCCCGCCCAGCGTGAAGGCCAGCAGCACCGCGGCATCGACGACGACCTCACAGAGCCGCAGCCGCGTGCGCGCCGCGGTGTAGTCCGCAGCCTTGCGGTGCTGCTCCAGACCCACGCGCTCCGAGAAGGGAGCCGGCACGTGATCGCGATGCGCGCGCACCGCCGCGATCTGACGCGAGGCAAGCCAGATCCGCACGGCAGTACGAGCCGCGAGTACCAGCAGGAACAGCAGAGTCAGCCAGTGCATGGGTCGACCGGATCTTACGCGGGAAGCACGGACGCGGCATCCGCGAGAAGCTTCTGCAGCATCTCGGGATCGACGGGTTTGGTCAGGTGTCGATCGAATCCCGCCTGGCGCGCGCGTTCCTTGTCTTCCTCCTGACCCCACCCCGTGACCGCGACCAGCACGAGCGCATCGCCTCCCGGCCCCTTGCGCAGACGCCGCGCAGTCTCGTAGCCGTCGAGCTCCGGCATGCCGATATCGAGGAGCACGAGCTCCGGATGGAACTCGTCCGCCACCTCGAGCGCCTCGCGGCCACTGAACGCGGTCCGCACGCTGCAGCCGCAGAGCTCGAGCAGCGCCGCGAGACTCACGGCGGCATCACGATTGTCGTCGACCACGAGCACGCGGCGCGCAGCGCTGCCGTTCGGCGTTTCGGCGGAAGTCGCCACCGGCCCCAGTCTGGCGTCCTGCGTCGAGAGAATGGGCAACCTCACGGTGAACTCGCTCCCCTTGCCGCTCCCCTCGCTGTACACCGAGATGCTTCCGCCGTGGAGCTCCACCATCTGCTTCGCGAGCGCGAGCCCGATGCCGAGCCCGCTCGTGTTGAGCGAGTCGCCCGGCTGGAAGCGGGCGAAGAGCTCGAACACCCGCTGCTGCATCTGCGGCGGAATGCCGATGCCCGTGTCGCGTACCGACACGACGGCTTCCTGCCCCCTGCGCTCGGCACGCAGCTCGATCTCACCGCCGTTCGGCGTGTATTTCGCCGCGTTGTTGAGCAGATTCTGGAACACCTGCGACAGGCGTGTTGGATCGCCCTCGACGAACAGTGCGTCGGATGGAAGGCTCACCGTGAGCCGATGCTCCGCCGCCTCGATCGTCGGCCGCACGGCCTCCAGCGCGTCGGTCAGCACGGCGGCGAGACTCACCTTCTCGTGACGAAGCGTCACCTGCCCGAGCGTGATGCGCGAGACGTCGAGCAGATCGTCGACGAGCCGCACCATGTGCTGCACCTGCCGCTCGATGATCTCGCGGGCGGCCGCGACGCGCGGCTCGGCGGGTCCGAGCAGCTTCAGGATCTGCACCGCATTGCGGATCGGTGCCAGGGGGTTTCTGAGCTCGTGAGCGAGTGTCGCCAGGAACTCGTCCTTGCGCCGGTCGGCCATCCGCAGCGATTCCTGCGCCTTGACCAGCGCGTCGATGTTCGTCGACGTACCGTACCAGCGCGTGACGGTGCCCTCCTCGTTGCGCTCGGGCACTGCGCGAGTCACGAACCAGGCACGCGCCCCGTTCGCGAGCTGCAGACGGTGATGGATCTCCCACGGCTTGCCGCTCCTCAGAGCTTCCTGCCAGGACCGGCGCGTGGCCTCGCGGTCCTCCGGATCCACCGCGCCGATGAGATCCCAGCGGCCGTCGCCGAGCTGCTCGGCACCGCGCAGCTCCGAGATCCGGTGATTGCAGTACCGCACGGCACCGTCCGCCGATGCGATCCAGACCACCTGAGGCATCGCATCGGCGAGGTGGCGGAAGCGCGCCTCGCTCGCGCGCAGTGCTTCTTCGGATCGCTTGCGTTCGGTGATGTCGCGGAAGAAGGCCGTGATCCCGTCAGCCGTCGGATGCAGGTGCACCTCCGCCCACTTGCCGGTCGAAGGCGAAACTGCTTCGTAACGGACCGGCACCGACTCGGCGGCGGCCTGCCTGTGGTTCCGTTCGACATCCGTGCCGACGGTCGCCGGAAAGACCTCCCACATCGTGCGGCCGATCACGTCCGCACGCCTGAGGCCGAAGAAGCGCTCCGCCTGCGGATTGAACTCCGTGAAACGCCACTCGCGGTCGACGGAATAGACGCAGTCCGTGATACCACCGAGAACGGCCTGCGTCCTCTGGTGCGCTTCCCGCGCGGCGATCTCGGCCGCGCGCCGGTCTTCGGACTCCCGCCGGAGGCGCTCCGTCTGCGACTCGAGCACCGCAGCGTAGTGCTCGGCGCGCGCGCGACGCCAACGCGCCGAGAGGCCGACCGCCGTCACCGCCGCGCAGCTCAGCCCGTAGATCGACAGGAGCGCCAGAGGGTGAGTCGAAGCGATGGCGAGCTCGCCGCGAGGCTCGATGAAGAGCCAGGTGCTCGTCAGAAAGCCGAGCAGGGAAGCGAGGATCGCCGGTCCGGCGCCGCCGAAATAGGCCGCAGCGGCGACACTCGCAATGAAAGCAACCAGCGTGGCTCCGCCGCCGAGCCACGGATCGATGCCCCAGCGCAGGCCGGCCGCGACGGCAGTGAACGCGATCGCGAGCCCGTAGCGCTGCGGCCACGGGGCGCTCACGGGCTCGGAGCGCACGAGAGCCCTGCGCGTGTCGTCCGCACGGGCTTCTCCCGCGGAATCAATCGACGATGCTGGACCTGATCTCCACGCCACGCATGAGAGCCTGCGTCACAGGCGTCGACTCCGCGATCTCCAGCAGTCGGGCGCGCTGCGCGTCGCTGAGCGGCTTCCCGAAGGACAGGCGCCGTTCGATGCGCTCGATTCCGCCCGGACCGCGGGTGAGACGCAGGCCGACCGTAATCTTGCCGATTTCCCACTCGCTGCGCAGCGCGAACGCGCGCAGCGTCATCGCCGTGCAGGCGCCGAGACTACCGAGGAGCAGCTCATACGGAGTCGGCCCCGTATCCGATCCACCCGCGGCGGTCGGCTCGTCCGCCGTCCACCGATGATGGCCTGCGACGATTTGCTGGGCGAACTTGTGCTCGCAGATGACTGTCACGTGCGCCATTCAGCAGTTCCCTCTGTCTGAATCGATCTCAGACCCGACCTGCGGTCGCTTCGCCCGCCGCGCCCTCGAGGAGCCGCTGGAGCGCGGCCGGATCGACGGGCTTGGTCAGATGATGATCGAATCCCGCGTCGCGCGCACGCTGCCGGTCCTCCTCCTGACCCCATCCGGTGAGCGCAATGAGCCGCACGGACTCACCGCCCGGCAGTGCGCGGATCCGCCGTGCGACCTCGTAGCCGTCGAGCCGCGGCATGCCGATGTCGAGGAACGCCACCTCGGGGTGGAATCGCTGGGCGGCCTGCACGGCCTCGACGCCGTCGTGTGCCGTCTGGACGATGTGCCCGAAGGCCTGAAGGAGCGCCGCCAGGCTCTCCGCTGCATCCACGTTGTCGTCCGCCGCGAGGACACGCCGCGACGTGGTCGCCGCTCGCGTCGGCGCCGCCGGAACCGTCGGCTCGATGGCATCCGCTTCCTGGCGCGGCAGCCGGAACGTGAAGGTGCTGCCGCGCCCCTCGCCCTCGCTGTACGCCTCGATGAATCCGCCGTGGAGTCTCGCGAGCCGCTGCGAGAGCGCGAGCCCGATGCCGAGGCCTCCTCTCGCCCGCTCGGACGAGCCGTCGGCCTGAGTGAACATCTCGAAGATCCGCCCGAGCGTCTCCTTGCTCATGCCGATGCCGGTGTCCCGCACGCGCACGTAGACCTCGTGCTCGGTGGACTCCACGTGAAGCTCGATCCGGCCTCCCGGTGGCGTGTACTTGGCGGCGTTGTTGAGCAGATTTCCCACGATCTGCGTCAGGCGCACCGGATCGCCCTCGACGTAGAGCGGAGTATCGGGCACTGAGAGCTCGAGCGTGTGCCGCGCGTTCTCGATCAGCGACCGGCTCGCCTCCACCGCATGCGCGACCACATCGGCCATGTTCACCTGCTCGCGCTGGAGCTGGATGCGGCCGCGGCTGATGCGTGACACGTCCATGAGGTCGTCGACGAGCCGCGCGAGGTGGCGCGTCTGTCTTTCGATGATCGCGTATGCGTTGCGCACGTCGGGATCCGCCGCGCCCTTGAGCTGCAGGTAGTGCACCGCACTTGCGATCGGTGCGAGCGGATTTCTGAGCTCGTGCGCGAGAGTGGCAAGGAACTCGTCCTTGCGCCGGTCGGCCTCCTTCAGCGCCTCTTCCGCACGCTTGAGATCGGTGACGTCCTGCACCGCGCCCATTATTCGAACGACGCGACGCCCGGAACCCGTGCCCTCGTAGATCCGCCGCGTCCTCCCGTACACCCAGCGAACCTCGCCGTCGGGCCTCACGATCCGCTGCTCAAGGGTGTTGATCTCGGGCATGGACGGATCGAGGATGCGGGCCTTGTGGTCGCCGGTGAGACCCCGGTCGGCGGGATGGGTGCGGCCGATGAGCGTGTCCCACGTGACGGGCGTGCCCGGCTCGACGCCGTAGATGCGATAGGTCTCGGGCGACCACGTGTGCGTGTCGGTCGCCGCGTTCCACTCGTAGATGCCGAAGCCGCCGATCTCCGCACCGAGCCGGAGTCTCTCCTCGCTCTCGCGCAGCGCCTGCTCGGCGCGCTTGCGGTCCGTGATGTCGCGGAAGAACACCCACAGACCGCCGTCCATCGGATAGACGTGCGTCTCTGCCCACTTCCCCGCAGGCGTCGGCGCGGTGCACTCGAAGACGACGTGCGCGTTCTCACGCAGCGCCTGCAGATAGTGGTGCTCCAGATGCGGGCGCGCCGGCGGGAACAGCTCCCAGATCGACTTGCCGAGCACATCTTCGCGCCTCACGCCGAAGAAGCGTTCCGCCTGGGGATTGAACTCCGTGAAGCGCCACTCGCGGTCGAGCGCGTAGAAACCGTCCGTGATACCGCTCAGTACGAGCTGGACGCGGCGATGCGCCTCCTGGGCTGCGAGCTCGGCGGCGCGCCGCTCTTCCGATTCACGCTGCAGCCGTTCCGTCTGTGCCTCGAGACGCGCGGCGTAGCGCTCGGCGCGCATCTTCCGGTTGCGGGCGGCCGCACCGACGGCGATCAACGCCGCGCAGCAGACGGCGTACGTGCCCAGCACCGTCAATGGATGCGTCGACATGAATCCCAGGAACTCGTCGGTGCCGAGGAGCAGATACGCATCCGCGAGGATTCCGAGAACGGCAGAGAGAATGCCTGCACCGATGCCGGCAACCCAGACGCTGGCGAGCACCGCTCCCGCGAGGACGATCAGCGCCTGCGTACCGTTGAGCCAGGAAGCGAGCAGCCAGTGCACGAAGACGGCCGCGGCCGTGAAAGCGACGGCTACACCGCACTGCGTCAGCCATGGCCTGTCCCTGAGCCTCATGGATTGCCGCCCCGTCAGCCCCC
>QGVD01000093.1 GCA_003242685.1 Pseudomonadota bacterium
TTCGCGGGAGTGTTGAATTTTTTTAAGAGTCAGACGTACGGCGCTTCCACCTCGTAGAGCGGTGCGTGCGCGCGCGCCTCGATCGGCTCGGCCGCCGCAGCCTGTGCGACCGTCGCGTCGATGAATCCGAGCTCGCGCATGCGTTCCAGCACGTAGGCGCGCCGCGCCTTCACGAGCTCGGGATTGACGAGCGGGTTGTAGCGCGAGGGCGCCTGCGGAATGCCGGCGAGCATCGCCGCTTCCGCGACGGTGAGCCGGTCGAGCGGCTTGCCGAAGTACGTCTCGGCGGCCGCAGCCACGCCGTACGCGCGCTGCCCGAAGAAGATGACGTTCAGATAAAGCGTGAAGATCTGTTCCTTGGTGAACTCGCGCTCCATGCGCAGCGTGAGGAACAGCTCCGCGAGCTTGCGGCGCCAGGTCTTGTCACGTGTGAGGAACATCGTGCGCGCGACCTGCTGCGTGATCGTGCTCGCGCCCTGCGACTTTTCCCCCTCGATCAGGTTCACGAACACCGCGCGGACGATGCCCGCGAGATCGACACCGCCGTGCTCGAAGAAGCGATCGTCCTCCGCTGCGAGGAACGCTTCGCGCACGATGTCGGGGATCTGCTCGTAGGTGATGGGAATGCGGCGCTCGATGCCGATCTGGGCGATGAGCTCGCCGCTGCGCGTATAGACCCGCAGGGGCACCTGCAGCTCGAATTTGCGCATCTCCTCGATCGACGGCAGCGAGGGAGCCAGATACACGTAACCGCCCGCAAGCCCGATCACACCGAGAAATGTGATCCCGATCACGGCTGCCGCCGCGAGCACCAGCATCCGAAAATGATTGCGTTTCACAGAAAACTACTCTGTCCGCTTGCGCGGGTCATACCCGCTATGCATAGTAGCCAGCGCTTGTAAGGGCAAACTCACCGAAAGGTGGGGACGCAAAGCCACCGGTCTACGGGACGCAGTGCCTATGACAGCGGGGTTGCCGGCACAGACGTTAATCCATCTGCTCGTGGTGGACCACGCGCGAGCCGAAACGTTCGTGCCGTCATGCCTCGACGTCACCACCGCGCTCGCTTCCCGCACCGCCTTCGCGTCCTCAAGGGACACTTGTACAAGGCGCAGCAGCATTCTTTGAGCCCGGCCAGCGCGGCTCGTGACGCCTCCGGCAGTTTCCGTCCGTGCCGACACCGGGACACCGGATTCCGTGAGCGCTCTCACGTTCTATTTAACTTTGCACTGATATATAGTTTCGACCGATTTCACACGGGGCGGGCGCTTTCGGGCGTAACTTACTGAAAAGGAAAGAAAAAATGTTCCTGTTCAAACGTAAGTATCGCCCCCTCCTCGGACTTGACATAACCACATCCTCCGTAAAGCTCATCGAATTGTCGATGTCCGGGGGGCAGTATCGCGTCGAGGCCTACGCCGCCGAGCCTACGCCTCACAACGCGATCAACGAGAAGGCCATCGTCGACGCGGAGGCGGTGGGCGAGGCCATCCGGCGGGCGTACAAGCGCTCCGGCGCCAAGAGCACCGAGGTCGCCGTCGCCATCCACGGCGACGCGGCAATCACCAAGGTCATCCAGATGCCGCGCAACCTGCGCGAGAGCGAGCTCGAGGCGCAGGTGGAGCTGCAGGCCGACCAGTACATCCCATTCCCGATGGACGAGGTCAGCTACGACTTCGAGATCCTCGGGCCGTCGGAGAGGGATCCCGATACGAACGACGTGCTGCTCGTCGCGACGCGAACCGAGAACGTCGAGCAGCGCCAGGCCGCGGTGAAAGCCGCGGGTCTCACCGCCAGGATCGTCGACGTCGAGGCGTTCGCGCTCGAGAACGCCTGCAAGCTGATGACGCACCAGATGCCAGACGGAGGGGTCGATCGCACGATCGCGGTGGTGGACTTCGGCGCGAGCAGCACGACGTTCAGCGTGCTGCGCAATCTCAAGGTGATCTACACGCGCGACTTCGCCTTCGGCGGGCAGCAGCTCACCGAGGAGATCATGCGCACGTACGGGCTCTCGATGGAGGAGGCGGGACGCGCCAAGAAGGAGGGCGGTCTGCCGGCCAACTACCAGTCGGAGGTGCTCGATCCCTTCATCGACGACATGACGCAGCAGGTGAGCCGCTCGCTGCAGTTCTACCTGGCGTCCGGCTCGGGCCGTGAGCAGCCCGAGAAGATCCTGGTGTGCGGCGGCTGCGCGAACATCCCGGGCGTCGCCGACGTGATCGCGAGTCGTGTCGGGATCGCGGCCGAGAAGGGCGATCCCCTCGGTCAGATGAAGCTGTCCTCGCGCGCGAAGGCGCAGGCCGTCCAGCGGGACGCGACGGCGCTGCTCACCGCCTGCGGGCTGGCACTGCGGAGTTTCGACTGATGCCACGCATAAATCTGCTTCCCTGGCGTGAGGAACAGCGCAAGGAGCGCAAGATCGCCTTCCTGGTCGCGCTCGGCGGCGCGACTCTCGGCGCGGGCGTCGTGTACTTCGCCGCCTCCCTGCTGTTCGACTCGATGATCGAGGCGCAGGAGCGCCGCAACGACCGGCTGCGCGCGGAGATCAAGCTGCTCGACAAGCAGATCGAGGAGATCAACAACCTCGAGAGCGCGAAGCAGAAGTTCATCGCGCGCATGGAGATCATCGAGAAGCTCCAGCGCTCGCGGCCGGAGATCGTGCACCTCTTCGACGAGATCGCGCGTGCCCTGCCCGACGGAACGTATCTCACCGCGATCAAGCAGACCGACAGGCGCCTGAGATTCGACGGCGTCGCTCAGTCGAGCACCCGCGTGTCGAACTTCATGCGCAACATCGACTCCTCGGAGTGGCTGCGCAACCCCGAGCTCGAGGTGGTCGAAACCAAGAAGGATCAGACGCTCGGCGCCAGCTTCACGCTGTACGCCGAGCAGGTGAGCGCCGCGGATGCCGGCGAGGCGACCGCAGCCGGCGGTAACAAGGTGGCCGCACGTACAGGCGCCGCACGCACAGGAGCCGCACGATGAACCTGCTCGAAGAGCTGCGCGCGCTCGATCCTAACGATCCAGGTCGCTGGCCGCTGCCGGTGCGCATCGGCGCGGTCGCCGTGTGGTTCGTGCTGCTGTCCCTGGTGCTCTGCTACATGCTCGTGTGGCAGAAGCAGCGTCCGGAGCTGCAGCGCCGCCAGGCCGAGGAGCAGCAGCTTCGCGCCGAGTTCCGCACCAAGCACTCGAAGGCCGTGAACCTCGAGGCCTACAAGCAGCAGCTCGCCGACATCGAGCGCTCCTTCGGCGCCATGCTGCGCCAGCTGCCCGGCAAGACCGAGGTGCCGAACCTGCTCGTCGATATCTCCCAGACGGGCCTCGCCGCGGGTCTCGAGGAGAAGCTGTTCCAGCCCGGCCCCGAGGTGCGCAAGGACTTCTACGCGGAGCTGCCCATCAAGATCCGGCTCACCGGCAGCTATCACGAGTTCGGCGAGTTCGTGAGCGGCATCGCGGCTCTGCCCCGCATCGTCACGCTGCACGACATCGAGATCAAACCGGTCGACAAGAACTCGTTCGACCAGCTCACTCTCGATCTCACCGCCAAGACGTACCGCTACCTCGACGAAGAGGAGATCGCGGCCGCGGAGGCAGAGCGCCGCGCTCAGGAGAAGAACCGCCGTCCAGGCTCTCGCGGCTGAAGACGCGACGGAATATCGGGGTGGTCTGCATGAACACGAACGACAATCGCCTGGCCCGCACCGCGCTCCTCTGCGCAGCGCTCGCCGCGCTCGCGGCCTGCTCCAGCGCCGACGACGAGCTCACGCGGTTCATCGAGGAGACCAAGCGTCAGCCCGGCGCGCCCGTGGAGCCGCTGCCGGAAGTGAAGCCTTACCAGTCGTTCGTGTACTCGGCGAGCACGCTGCGTTCACCGTTCATGCCGAGCGGTCCGCCCAATGCCGCGGCTCAACCGCAGGTGCGACCGGATGCGAAGCGCAACCGCGAGTTCCTCGAGCAGTTCGCGCTCGACTCGCTGCGCATGGTCGGTACGCTGCGCCTCGGTGGAAAGATGTACGGCCTGGTGCAGTCGAAGGACGGACTCGTGCACCGCGTTCTGCCCGGCAATTACATGGGGCAGAACGACGGACGCATCGTCGAAATCACACCATCGAAGATCAGTCTGATCGAAATCGTTCCGGACGGCCTCGGCGGGTACATGGAACGCCCCGCGGCGCTCGCTCTGAACGAGTGATCGAACGGCAGTCAGGGAGTCTCCTAATGAAACGCCACAGTCGGTACAACCGGGTTCTGAGCATGCTCGCATGCCTTGCTGCCGCGTTCGCGCTCGGGCTCGCGAGCACGAGGGTCGAGGCTCAGTCGAGCACCCGGCTGGAGGCGATCGACGTCCAGACGCTTCCGGGTCAGCAGCTGCAGCTCACCCTGCGCATGTCCGGTCCCGCACCGGAGCCGATGAGCTTCACCATCGACAATCCGGCGCGGATCTCTCTCGATCTGCCGAACACGACGCTGGCGCTCCCGTCCCGCCGCATCGACGTGCGCTCGGGCGGGCTCGACACGATCCTCGCCGCCGAGAGCGGGGACCGCACGCGCGTGGTGCTGAACCTCGATCAGCTCGTGCCGTACGAGACGCGCGTCGCCGGCAACGACATCATCGTGCTGCTGGGCACGGGTGGGCAGGCCGGTGCTGCCGCCGTCGCTCAGGCCGCGCAGCCGCGCGCTGCCGCTCCGGCGGGCGCCGCTCCGCGCGCGATCCGCAGCATCGACTTCCGGCGCGGAGCCGAAGGCGCGGGCCGCATCATCGTGCGGCTCACCGATCCGCGCACGCCGATCAATCTGCGTCAGGTCGGCAACCAGATCGTCGTCGATTTCACGGGCGCCGAGCTGCCGCGCAATCTGATGCGCCGCTACGACGCCACGGACTTCGGCACGCCGGTCACGAGCTTCGACGTCACGCGTGCCGACGGCGGTACCCGCATGATCATCACCGCGACCGGCGAGTACGAGCAGCTGGCGTATCAGTCGGACGATCAGTACGTCGTCGAAGTGCAGCCGATGCGCCGCGCGGCCGGCGTGGTCGAGGAACGCCGCCGGTACACCGGTGAGCGCCTGACGCTCAACTTCCAGGACATCGAGACGCGCGCGGTGCTGCAGCTCCTTGCCGACGCGAGCGGTCAGAACATCGTCGTGTCTGACACGGTCACCGGCAGCGTGACTCTGCGCCTGCAGAACGTGCCGTGGGATCAGGCGCTCGACATCGTCCTGCGCACCAAGGGTCTCGACAAGCGCCAGGAAGACAACGTCATCATCGTCGCACCCGCCGACGAGCTCGCCGCGCGCGAGAAGGCCGACCTCGCCGCCCGCAAGGACATCGAGGAGCTCGCCCCGCTGCGTTCGGAGTTCCTGCAGGTGAACTACGCCAAGGCGAGCGACATGGCGAACCTCATCAAGTCGCAGGGCGGTTCGCTCCTGTCCTCGCGCGGCAGTGTCGCCGTGGACGAGCGCACGAACACGCTGCTGCTGCAGGACACTGCGGACCGGCTCGCCGACATCCGCCGGCTGGTCGCGACGCTCGACATCCCGGTGCGCCAGGTGCTCATCGAGGCGCGCATCGTGATCGTCAACGACGACTTCACCCGTGAGCTGGGCGTGCGGGCCGGTTACACCGGCATCCGTCGCAACGGCAACGACGGGGTCATCACCACGTCGGGCAGCGCCGCCGCCACCGACACGATCCTGTCCTCCGCCCTGCAGAACCTGCAGGGCAGCGGCTCGCCGTTCCCGGTCCAGGTGCCGACCGGGGCCGGTGCGCAGAACCGGTACAACGTGAACCTGCCGGTGCAGAACCCGGCCGGACGGCTGGCGTTCATGGTGCTCGGCTCGGACTACATCGTGGACCTCGAGCTCTCCGCTGCGCAGGCCGAGGGCCGCGGCCGCATCATCTCCTCGCCGCGGATCGTCACGGCGAACCAGAAGGAAGCCCGCATCCAGCAGGGTGTGGAGATTCCCTACCAGGAGTCGGCTTCGAGCGGCGCGACGACCGTCCAGTTCAAGGAGGCGGTGCTCGAGCTGCGCGTCACGCCGCAGATCACGCCGGACAACCGCATCATCCTCGACCTCAACGTCAAGAAGGACAGCGTGGGTCAGGTGCTCGTCACCTCGGGCGGCGTCAACGTGCCCTCGATCGACACGCGCGAGGTGAGCACGCAGGTGCTCGTCAACGACGGCCACACCGTGGTGCTCGGCGGCATTCTCGAGACCGAGGAACGCGACGACCTGAACAAGGTGCCCTACCTCGGCGACGTGCCGGTGCTCGGCCGCCTGTTCAAGTCCACCCGCAAGACCAACAACAAGGACGAGCTGCTGATCTTCGTCACGCCGAAGATCCTGCGCGAAGGCGTCAACGTGTTCTGACGGGCGGGGATACCAGGAAGCATTTCAGCAGGTGATGCATGCGTAAGACACTTCTGACGATGCTCGCGGCGGTCGCACTCGCCGCGTGCGGTGGCGGAGACGACGATTCGTTCCGCGATCCCGGTACTTCGCCCGGCACGGGGGGTGGCGGCGGTGGTGGCTCCGGCCCCGAAGTCGCCGCGCTCACCGTCTCGAGCAGCACACCGTCGATCCCGTCGGACGGCTCGGCGGTGGCTACCATCACGGCGTTCGCGCGCGATGCGAACAACAACCTGCTGCCGAATGTCTCGGTGACGTTCGTCGCCGATTCCGGCGGTATCGCCGGATCTCCTGCGGTCACCGACGAGAACGGTGCGGCCAGCGTGACGCTGTCCACCGCGGGCGACCCCACGCCGCGCACGATCACCGTGACGGCTTCGGTCGGAAGCCTGTCGGCTACCGTCAGTGTGCAGGTCGTGGCCAGCGGCGGTTCGACGACCGTCCAGATGGGTAGCGGTACGGGCGCGAACTTCCAGCCCGGGGTGATTGCCATCTCCAATCCCAACCTGTCCGCCGGCGGAAGCACGAGCCTGCAGGTCGTGCTGCAGCAGTCGGACGGTTCGCTCTACACGCAGGACGCGCAGATCACTTTCAGCTCTCCGTGCGCGGCTCAGGGACTGGCCACGATCACCTCGCCGGTGAGCACGAACAGCGGCATCGCGAGCGCGACGTACGCGGCGACCGGTTGCAGCGGTGAAGACGTCATCACGGCGACGACCAACGTAGGCGGCAGCGCTCTTTCTGCAAGCGGTACCGTCACGGTCGCGGCAGCGGCAATCGGCTCGATCGTCTTCGAGTCTGCGACTCCGTCGAACATTGCCCTGAAGGGAACCGGTGACGCTGGTCGTCCGGAAACGTCGACCGTCGTATTCCGCGTCCTGGATCAGTCCGGCGGTCCGCGTGCCGGCGCCACGGTGGAGTTCGCGCTCAATACGGCGGTGGGTGGTATCACACTTTCGCCCACGTCGGCCCAGACGGACAGCACCGGGCGGGTACAGACCATCGTTCAGTCGGGTACCGTCGCCACGTCCGTTCGCGTGACCGCGACCGTGACGAGCACCACTCCGACGATCTCCACACAGTCGAGCCAGCTCACGGTGACGACCGGTATTCCGGATCAGAACAGCTTCTCGCTGTCCGTGCAGTGCCCGAACGTGGAGGCATGGGACCGCGACGGCGTGACGGTTCCGGTCACCGCGCGTCTGGCGGACCGCTTCAACAACCCCGTGCCGGATGGAACTGCCGTGACCTTCACGACTGAAGGCGGAAGCATCCAGTCTCAGTGCGTCACGACGACGACCGCTACGGAATCGGGTGTCTGCACCGTCAACTGGGTGAGCTCCAATCCGCGCCCGGTTGGCGGGCCGGGTCAGTCGGGTCGCTCCACCGTGATGGCCACTGCGATCGGCGAAGAGTCATTCATCGACGCGAACGGCAACGGCGCGTTCGACGACGGCGAGTTGTTCGACGACCTGCCCGAGCGCTTCCTGGACGAGAACGAGAACGGCGTCTATGACCCCGGCGAGCGGTTCTACGACTTCAACAACAACGGGATCCGCGACGATGCCGACGGCATCTTCAACGGGGTGCTGTGCTTCGATACGACCGGCCGTTGCGATCCCAACCGCAGGTCGACGGGCATCAGCGCTTCCAACCTGATCATCATGTCAGGCAGCACGCCCGCTGGCGTTCAGCCGCCCAACGGCGATACGCTCCCCGCCGTGACTGCGGGCGGCAGCCGGACCTACTCGTTCCTGTTCGCCGACCTCAACGGGAACCCGCTGCCCTCGGGTACTACCATTTCGGCTTCAGTGGTCGGAAACGGGCTGAGTTTGGGGACTCCCAGCAGCTTCACCGTTCCGTGCACGACCGAGCCGACCGTCTATCCGATCTCCGTGTCGGCGACGGCTTCCGCCACCAGCGGTTCGTTGACGATCACGGTGAAGACGCCGTCGGGAGTCGAATCGCTCCTCAGCTACCCGGTGCCGGTAATGTAGCGATCCGGTTCCGGTCAACCAGCACCGCCGCGGCCGCCTCCGGGCGGCCGCTTTCTTTTTGTGTATCCTCACGCCCGCAATGCTCGGCAAGCGCAACGTATTCCTGATCGGACCCATGGGCTCGGGGAAGTCCGCCGTGGGCAAGTGCCTCGCGCAGATGCTCGATGCCCCGTTCTACGACAGCGACTCGGAGATCGAGCGCACGACCGGCGTGGACATCCCGTACATCTTCGAGAAGGAGGGCGAGGCGGGATTCCGGCAGCGCGAGCGCGACGTCATCGACGCGCTGACGAAGCTCGAGCCCGTGGTGCTCGCCACCGGCGGCGGCGCGGTCATCCTGCCGGAGAACCGGCAGCGGCTCGCCGAGCGCGGCTTCGTCGTGTACCTCGAAACTTCGGTCGCGCAGCAGGTCCGGCGCGTGCGGCACGCGCGGCATCGGCCGCTGCTCGCCAACGTCGATCCCCAGGTGCGGCTCGCGGAGCTGATGCGCCAGCGGGCTCCGCTCTACACCGAGATCGCGGACGTCGTCGTCCGCACCGACGGGCGCAAGGTCCAGAGCGTGGCCGAGGAGATCGTCCGGGCGCATCGCCGGCATCTGCAGGCCGGCTGACGGCCTCCCGGACGGACTGACGTATACTGCGGTGCAGTCGGATTCCTCTGCGGCCGCGTTCTCACATCGTCCGTGATAATCCTCGAAGTCGACCTCGGTGAACGTTCCTACCCGATCCTGATCGGCGAGGGGCTCCTCGGCCGCGCCGATGTCTTCGATCGGCACGTCACCGCGCGCGACCTCCTGATCGTGACCAACACCACGGTCGGACCCCTCTATGCGCCTGCTCTGCGCGAAGCGCTTCCCCGCCGCCGCGTGGTCGAGTGCGTGCTTCCGGACGGTGAATCGCACAAGACGCTCAGCACTGTCGCACGGATCATCGACGTGCTCGTCGCGAACCGCTTTGGTCGCGACTGCGCGGTGATCGCGCTCGGAGGCGGCGTCGTGGGTGATATGGCGGGCTTCGCCGCGGCCTGCTATCAGCGCGGCGTCGCGTACGTTCAGGTGCCCACGACTCTCCTTGCGCAGGTGGACTCCTCGGTGGGCGGCAAGACCGGCGTCAATCATCCGGGCGGCAAGAATCTGATCGGCGCTTTCCATCAGCCGGTTGCCGTCATCGCCGATACCGCCACGCTCGAGTCGCTGCCGCCGCGGGAGCTGCGCGCGGGCCTGGCCGAAGTGATCAAGTACGGCCTCATCTGCGATCGGGGGTTCTTCGACTGGATCGAGTCGAACCTCGACGCGCTCCTCGCGCGCGATCCCGAGGCGCTCGCGTACGCCATCCATCGTTCGTGCGCGATCAAGGCGGCGATCGTCGGCAGGGACGAACGCGAGCGCGGGGACCGGGCCCTGCTGAACCTGGGGCACACCTTCGGTCACGCGATCGAGTCCGCCACGGGTTACGCGAAGTGGCTGCACGGCGAGGCCGTTGGCGCTGGCCTTCTCATGGCCGCGACCATGTCGCGCGAGTGCGGTCTGATGAGCGATGCCGACGTGAAGCGGCTCGCAGCGCTCCTCGAACGCGCAGGATTGCCGACCGAGGCACGAGAGGTGGAAGCCGCCGCCGCGTTCGAGCACATGCGCATCGACAAGAAGGTTCAGGCCGGACGCATACGTCTCGTACTGATGCGCGGCATCGGCGAGTCGTTCGTCACCGCGCAGTACGACGACGGCGCTCTGCGCCGCACACTCGAGGCGCATTTCGGGTGAGGCCGTGAGCGACGCCGCAGACACTGCGACAGCACTGGCGCCTTACGCCGCGCATGACGAACGTTCCCGCGGGCGCCGCTACCCCGAGCCGCCGCCTCAGTACCGCACCGAGTTCCAGCGCGACCGCGATCGGATCGTGCATTCAAATGCGTTCCGCCGGCTCGTGTACAAGACGCAGGTCTTCGTCAATCACGAGGGCGATCTCTTCCGCACGCGCATCACGCACTCGCTCGAAGTCGCACAGATCGCACGCTCCATCGCCCGCGCACTGCGCCTGAACGAAGCGCTCACCGAGGCCATCTGCCTGGCCCACGATCTCGGGCACACGCCGTTCGGGCACGCCGGGCAGGATGCGCTCAACGAGTGCATGCGCGACTACGGCGGGTTCGAGCACAACCTGCAGTCCCTGCGCGTCGTGGACGAACTCGAGGAGCGCTACGCCGACTTCCCGGGACTCAACCTGACGTTCGAGTGCCGCGAGGGCATCCTCAAGCACTGCTCGCTGAAGAACGCCCGCGAGCTCGGCGAGCTGGGCGAGCGCTTCATCCACCGGCGCCAGCCAGGGCTCGAAGCACAGCTCGCGAACCTCGCCGACGAGATTGCGTACAACAATCACGACGTCGACGACGGGCTGCGCGCCGGTCTCATCGAGATCCGCGACCTGTACGACGTGAGGCTGTTCCGCCGCCAGTACGACGTCGTGCGCGAGAAGCATCCGGGTATCGGAGAGCGGCGTCTCGTGCACGAGGTCATCCGGCGCATGATCAACTTCCTCGTCGTCGACCTGGTACGCACGACCCAGGCGAATCTCGATGAGGTGAGGCCGTCGTCGATCGACGAAGTGCGGGCTCTCTCGAAGCCGCTGGTCGCCTTCAGCGAGCCCGTGCTCGAGGAGCATCGCGAGCTCAAGCAGTTCCTCCGCGAACGCGTCTACCGGCACTACAAGGTGCTGCGCATGACGTCGAAGGCGCGGCGTCTGCTGAAGGAGCTGTTCGAGGCGCTTTTCGAGGACGTGAACCTCATGCCGCCGGAGCATCGCGATGCCGCGCTGCGGGCGGAGGCGCAGCACGGTGAGAAGGGCCGCGCGCGCGCAGTGGCCGACTACATCGCCGGCATGACCGACCGTTACGCGATCCTCGAGCACCGGCGGCTGTTTGATCCTGCGGAGCGGATGTAGGCGTAGTGTCTATTGAGATTCACCGAAATGGGTGACACTTTTCCAATTCCTACTTGTCAAAGCGGTTGGTACAGTCACCAGCGCGGAGACCAAGATGGGAACCCGACGAGACCTCAAGGCCCTGGAGCAAAGGCGG
>QGVD01000094.1 GCA_003242685.1 Pseudomonadota bacterium
TCCGCGCCGGAGGCGATCGCCTCCGGCAGCGGCGCATCGGGCGAGTCGTGCGTCACGTCTTCCCTGCACGCGAAGAAGCGCACCAGCGGACGGCGCCGCTGCGTCACGTGATCGCGGATCGTCCCGCGCAGCATCGGATAACGCGCCTCGAGCGCATCGAGGATGGACCGCTGCGTGACGGAACCTTCGACACAGAGCGTCACCTCCCCGTCGACGCCGGCGAGCGTGCGCAGATGCTGCGGCAGGATGACGCGGATCATGGGATCGTCTGCACTTCGACCGAGAGCACTGCCGGCAGGTCGCGCACGATGGGTGCCCAGCTGTCGCCACCGTCCGGCGAGACGTACACCTGACCGCCCGTGGTGCCGAAATACACGCCGCAGGGATCGAGCGAGTCGACGGCCATCGCGTCGCGCAGCACGTTCACGTAGCAGTCCTTCTGTGGCAGACCCTTCGTGAGCGGCTCCCATTCGTTGCCGCCGGTGCGGCTGCGATAGACGCGCAGCTTGCCTTCCGGCGGGAAATGCTCCGAGTCGTTCTTGATCGGCACGACGTAGATGGTGTCCGGTTCGTGCGCGTGCACCTCGATGGGGAAACCGAAATCGGTCGGAAGATTGCCGCTCACCTCGTACCACGTCGAGCCGCCGTCGTCGCTGCGCATCACGTCCCAGTGCTTCTGCATGAAGAGCACGTTCGGTCGCGAAGGATGCATCGCAATGCGGTGCACGCAGTGACCGACCTCGGCCTCGGGATCCGGGATGTACTGCGACTTCAGTCCCCGGTTGATCGGCTGCCAGGACTTGCCGCCGTCCTCGCTGCGGAACGCACCCGCGGCCGAGATCGCAACGAAGATCCGTTCCGGGTCGCTTCTGTCGAGCAGGATGGTGTGCAGGCACATGCCGCCCGCACCGGGCTGCCAGCTCGGACCCGATTCGTGGCCGCGCAGCGCGGGCAGCTCGTGCCACGTGCGGCCGCCGTCGGTCGTGCGGAACAGCGCCGCGTCCTCGACGCCCGCATAACAGACGTCCGGATCGTCCGGCGACGGCTCGAGATGCCACACGCGCTTGAACTCCCACGGGTGCTGCGTGCCGTCGTACCACTGATGCGTCGTCAGAGGCCGGCCGTTCTCCGACGTGTCGTAGACGAACTTGTTGCTCTCGCCCTTCGGCATACCCGTCGCCGCGTCGACGAGGTCCTCGGGCGACGAGCCGGGCGTCTCCCACGTCCTTCCGCCGTCGTTCGAGCGTTGGATGATCTGCCCGAACCACGAGCTCGTCTGCGAGGCGTAGATGCGGTCCGGATCCGCGGGCGAGCCCTTCACGTGGTAGACCTCCCAGCCCGCGAAGAAGGGTCCGGACACGGTCCAGTTCTTCCGCTCGCCGTCCGCGGTGAGAATGAAGGCGCCTTTTCGTGTACCGACCAGGACTCGGACTGCGGTCACTGTGATTCTCCCTGGGTAGTGGGCTGTCCCCCTGGTCGTTCGGGAAGGTCCCGTTTCGACAGCCTCGCGCTCATGAGCCGATGTACTTCGCGTGCAGGGCGCGCGCCACGGCCGGCTCGTGAGTGCCCTTCACGATCGTGCGGCCGTCCCGGAAGAGCGTGAGCTCGTACGGCTTGCCGTGGTCGGTGATGAAGGCGCGGAGCATGTACCGGTTGACCGTCACCGCCCCCAGAGGCCGCATGCGCTCGGCGAGTGTCTCGAGGTCGATCCCGGTCGAGCTCTGCCTCTGGCGCAATTGCACCGCATCGCGTCCGCAGAGTGTGGTCGCGCCCGAGCCGAGTTTCCCGTCGAGGTACTCGAAGCGCCGGTGCTTGCAGCACGGGCAGTCGCCCTTTTCGTACGCGCGCGCGACCTTGAACTGCTGGAAGGTGTTCAGCCACAGGTCGAAGCTGAGCAGCGTGGGACAGACGCGGTCAAAGTTGCCGGTGAGAATCTTGAGCGCCTCCGCAACCTGGAAGCTCGCGACGATCGCCGGTGCGGAGCCGATGACCCCGGCGGTATCGCAGGTCGCACCGGTCCCCGGCGGAGGCGCTTCCTCGAACAGGCAGCGCAGACACGGCGTCGCGCGGTTCTCACCCATGCCGCGCTCCCACGGCGCGGTGCCTTCCGGTGTGTGCGGCAGCACGACAAACGCCGTGCCCACGGCTCCGACAGCACCTCCGTACACATAGGGAACGCCGCGTTTCACGGCGTAATCGTTGACCAGATAGCGCGTCTCGAAGTTGTCGAGACCGTCCAGCAGGACGTCGGCACCATCCGCGTACCGCTCGATGTTGGATGAGTTCAGATCGTCGACGACAGCGGTGACCTTCACCTGCGAATTGACGCGCGCGATCCGCGCCTTCGCGGCCTCCGCCTTCGGAAGCGCCTCGGCGGCGTCGCGCTCGTCGAACAGCACCTGCCGCTGCAGATTCGTGAGCTCGATGAAGTCGCGGTCGATCAGCACGAGATGCCCGACGCCGGCACGGGCGAGCAGGTCCGCGATCGTCGAGCCGAGCGCACCGCACCCGAGGACGACTGCCGTGGAACCGAGGAGCCTGCGCTGTCCGGCCTCGCCGAAGCCGGCGAGCAGCATCTGACGGTGATAGCGGGCGAGATCCTCGGTCACGCGACTGTCCGTAAGTGGAAGGGAACAGCTTTACGTCGAGGTCCGGTCGTACGGGGCGGTCCGGAATCGACATCCCGGGATCGTCCCGATGCGAGCACCTCGATCCTATACGGTTCCCGGCACGCCGTCAGGCCGAGGCGCGGCACGGGCAGCTCCAGGTGCCGGAGCGCGTGCAGCGGCCCAGAGCTCGATGCGCTCGACGCCCGCGCGGCGCAGCACGCGTGCCGCTTCGCTCGCGGTGCTGCCCGTGGTGATCACATCGTCCACGAGGGCAACCCTCATCGACTGCGGCAGACGCACGAGTCGGAAAGCGCCGCGCACGTTCCGCCGTCTCGCGCGTGGCGGCAGAGCACTCTGCTCGCGCGTGGCGATCACGCGCTCGAGGCATCCCGGATCGACACGCAAACCGAGCGCACGTGCGGCGAAGCGTGCGAGCTCCTGCGACTGATTGAAGCCTCGGACGCGGTACCGCAGCGGATGCAGCGGCACGGGAACGAGCACGCCGGGCAGGGGCAGGTCCAGCTCGCGGCGCGCTCGGGCGAGCAGCTCTCCGAGGACACGCGCGTAGTGACGTTCGCCACGGAACTTGAGTCCCTGCACGAAGTGACGCACGGGATAGGCATAGCGGTACGGTGCGAGAACGAGGTCGAACCCGGCAGGGTCCTCGTCGCCTGCTGCAGCGGGCGGCAGCAGGTCGTGGCAGACTCTGCAAAGGTCGAACCCGTGACCGAGCCCACGCGCACCGCAGAGACAGCAGGTGGGCGGCAACAGGAAGGCGGACAGCGCCCGCCAGGCCGCCTCGGCGCCTTCCCCGGCCAGTCTCGAAGCTCTGATCAATAGTTGATCAATCGTCGACTTTTCCCGCCGCACCGCGTTGACATCCAGAGCGCGGCACCGGAACATGCCCGCGGCGCAGTATCGCGCCGCGGATTGTCTTCACTCGAGTCACTCGATCTGCGCGAACGCCGGGATTTGCACATGGACCTCGACCGACTGGGCACGATTCGACACGACTGGACGCTGGCCGAGGTCGAAGCGCTGTTCGCGCTGCCGTTCCTCGATCTCCTGTACCACGCGCAGCGCGTGCATCGCGCATACCACGAGCCGAACACCGTGCAGATGAGCACGCTGCTCTCGATCAAGACGGGCGCGTGCCCCGAGGACTGCGCGTACTGTCCGCAGAGCGTGCGCTACGACACGGGCCTCGCGCGCGAAGGGCTCCTCGACATCGAGACCGTGCGCGAGCGGGCGCGGCAGGCGAAGGAAGCCGGTGCGACCCGCTTCTGCATGGGCGCCGCGTACCGTTCACCGAAGAAGAAGGACCTGCAGGTCATCGCACAGATGATCCGCGAGGTGCGCGCGCTCGGTCTCGAGACCTGCGCCACGCTCGGCATGCTCACGCCCGAACAGGCGCGCGAGCTCAAGGAAGCCGGGCTCGACTACTACAACCACAACATCGATACCTCGCCCGAGTTCTACGGCGAGATCATCACCACCCGCACGTTCCAGGACCGGCTCGACACGCTCGAAGCCGTGCGCGCGGCGAATCTCAAGGTGTGCTGCGGCGGTATCGTCGGCATGGGCGAGACGCAGACCGACCGCGCGAAGATGCTGCTCACGCTCGCGAATCTCCCCGAGCACCCCGAGAGCGTGCCGATCAATCGGCTCGTGCAGGTTCCGGGCACGCCGCTGCACGGCAAGCCGGACGTCGATCCCTTCGACTTCGTGCGCACCATCGCCGTCGCCCGGCTGCTCATGCCGCGCGCTCACGTGCGCCTGTCGGCGGGCCGCGAGCAGATGAGCGACGAGCTGCAGGCGCTGTGCTTCCTCGCGGGCGCCAACTCCATCTTCTATGGTGAGAAGCTCCTGACGACGGGCAACCCGGACGTCGCGCGCGACGCACGGCTCTTCGAACGGCTGGGACTGCGGCCCGAGCAACCCGTCGCCGCACAAACGGGCGCGCTGCAGAACTCGGCCGCATGCGCGGGCTGCGCGGACGGAGCTTCCGCGACCGATGAAGCGCGACTCGCGAGCGCTTGAGTCCGCCCTTGCCGAGCTCGACAGGCAGCACCTGAGCCGGCGGAGGTGGACGGTCGAGCGGCTGCTCGATCGCACACGGCCCGGTGAGCCCGACGGCGCATACGTGCTCGTCGAGGGGCGACGGCTCGCGGACTTCTGCAGCAACGATTATCTCGGCCTCGCGCGCCACCCGGCGCTCGCGCAGGCGCTCGCAGAATCCGCCACCCGTGATGGTACCGGCAGCGGCGCTTCCCATCTCGTGAGTGGTCATGCGCGCGAGCACGATCTTCTCGAGGACGAGCTCGCGGCTTTCACCGGGCGCGAGCGCGCGCTGCTCTTCTCCACCGGCTACATGGCGAATCTCGCCGCGATCTGCGCGCTCGCCGGGCGCGGCGAGCGCGTGCTGCTCGACCGGCTGAGTCACGCCTCGCTCATCGATGCGGCGCTGCTCTCCGGCGCGCGCTTCGCGCGATTCGCGCACGCCGATGCCTCGGCCGCATCGCGCGCGCTGCAGGAGCACTCCGACGAGACCGCGCTGGTGGCGACGGATGGCGTTTTCAGCATGGACGGCGATCTCGCGCCTCTGCCGGAGCTCGCACGCCAGGCCGCGGCGCACGGCGCGTGGCTCGTCGTCGACGACGCGCACGGGCTGGGTGTGATCGGCCGCTCGGGTCGCGGCACGCTCGAGCACTTCGGCCTCGGTGAAGCCGAGGTACCCGTGCTCGTCGGCACGCTGGGCAAGGCCTTCGGTACTTTCGGCGCATTCGTGGCCGGATCTCGCGATCTCGTCGAGTACCTGATGCAGCGTGCCCGCACCTATATCTATACGACCGCGCTTCCGCCGGCCGTCGCCGCTGCGACTCGCAAGGCGCTCGCACTCGCGCAATCCGAGACCTGGAGACGCGAGCGGGTGCACGCGCTGACGACGCGTTTCCGTGCGGCTGCCGCCGCAGCGGGCATCCCGCTGCTGCCCTCGGACACGCCCATCCAGCCGGTTCTGCTCGGAGACTCCGAAAGAGCGCTCGAGGCGAGCGCCGCGCTTCGCGAGGCGGGCTTCTGGGTGACGGCGATCCGCCCGCCCACGGTTCCCCCGGGCAGCGCACGCCTGCGCATCACGCTCTCGGCCGCGCACCTCGAGCATCAGGTCGATTCACTGGTCGAAGCGCTGGCGGGTGCACTCGAGAAGCTGCCGCGATGACGAGTCTCCATTTCGAAACGCGAGGCAGCGGTCCGGCGCTCGTGCTGCTGCACGGCTGGGGCCTGAATCTGCGCGTGTGGAATGGGTTCGCCGATCGATTGGCGGAACGACGGCGGATCTTCGCGTTCGATCTGCCAGGCCACGGGCACAGCCGCTGGGACAATGAGGCCGCCACTCTCGACGGCATCGCGCAGCTCGTGCAGGAGACGCTCACGGAAGCAGGCGCCCTCCCGGAGGGACCCCAGGCAGGCGACCAGCGCTGCTCGCTCCTCGGATGGTCGCTTGGGGGGCAGATCGCACTGCGGCTTGCGGCACTTGCACCGGAGCGTTTCGACGCGCTCGTGCTCATCGCCACGACGCCGCGCTTCGTGGCGGGTGCCGGATGGCCGCACGGCATGCGGCCCGACGTGCTCGAGCGCTTCGCTACGCAGCTCGCGACCGATTATCGGCGCACCGTACGCGACTTCCTCGAGCTGCAGGTGCGCGGCAGCGTTGCGGGCACCGAGGTGCTGCACGCGCTCGAATCCGCTGTGCTCAACCATGGCGCCGCCCGCCCCGAGGCGCTGGAGGCACTTCTCGGCGTGCTCGCGTCCAGCGATCTCAGGGAGTCTCTTCCAAGAATCGAGCAACCGGCACTCGTCGTCGCGGGACAGTATGATCGCGTCACTCCGCCGGGAGCCTCGCGCGTCCTCGCGGAGACTCTGCCGCGCGGTCGCTTCCTCGAGGTGCGTCGCGCAGCGCACGCCCCGTTTCTATCGCACGAAGCCGAGCTGGCCGCGGAGACGGTCCGCTTTCTCGACGAGGCGAGAGACGCTTCGCGCGGCATCCGTTGAGCACGATGACTCCGACCGAATCCGACGACGCCTATCACCTCGACCGCGCCGGTGTGCGCGCCGCGTTCGATCGCGCGAGCGCGAGCTATGACGCGGCCGCAGTGCTGCAGGCGCGCGTGCGCGAGGAGCTCCTCGCCCGTGTCGACATGCTCAAGCTCGAGCCCCGGATAGTCGTCGATCTCGGTGCGGGCACGGGCATTGCCACGGCCGAGCTCAAGCGACGCTTCCGCCGCGCTACGGTGATCGCGCTCGACATCTCGCCGGGCATGCTGGAGCGGGCGCGGAACCGCTCGGGATTTCTGCGGCGTTTCGAGCGGGTCTGTGCCGATGCGGAGCGGCTGCCGCTCAAGGACGCCAGCGTCGATCTCGTCTTCAGCAATCTGATGCTGCAGTGGTCCGACGTGCCCGACGGCGTCTTCGCCGAAGTGCGGCGGACGCTGAAACCCGAGGGCTTCTTCGCATTCACCACCTTCGGTCCCGACACGCTGCGCGAGCTGCGCGCCGCCTGGGCCGCCGCCGACGGATTCACGCACGTCAATCGCTTCATCGACATGCACGACATCGGCGATGCGCTCGTGCGCGCGGGACTCACCGAGCCCGTGCTCGACGTCGAGCGCTTCACGCTTACCTACACGGACGCGCTCGCATTGATGCGCGACCTGAAGACAATCGGCGCGCACAATGTCACCGCGGGTCGCCCGCGCGGGCTGACCGGCCGGGGCCGCCTGCAGCGGATGATCGATGCCTACGAGGCCCTCCGGCAGGACGGGCGGCTGCCTGCCAGCTATGAGGTGATCTACGGCGCCGCATGGGGTGCCGCCGGCCGGCCGGCGGCGCCAGTGGTGGGCGGTGAGGTCCGGATCGCGCCGGGCACCATCCGCCGGCGCTCACCGCCGGGCGGCTGAAGAAGAGACTCGAGGGGGAGTACGTGCGCGTCTGCGGCTGCTTCGTGACCGGCACCGACACGGGCGTCGGCAAGACGCGCATGGCTGCGGCCATCGTGCGGTCGCTCGCGCAGGAAGGGCTGCGCGTAGCGGCGATGAAGCCGGTCGCCGCGGGGGCCGCGGCAACCCCGGATGGCCTGCGCAACGAAGACGCTCTGGCGCTCGCGGCCGCCGCGAACGTCGCGGCGGACTACTCGCTGGTCAATCCCTACTGCCTGGAGCTCGCCGCCTCGCCGCACCTCGCGGCGCGGTCCGCCGGCGTCACCATCGATCCGGCCGTGATCCGTAAGCGCTTCGACCGGCTCGCCGAGCAGGCCGATGTCGTAGTGGTCGAGGGAGCGGGCGGCTGGCTGGCGCCGATCGGCGAAGACACGACGATGGCGAGCGTCGCGCTCGCGCTCGGGTTGCCGGTGCTGGTGGTCGTAGGCCTGAGGCTCGGCTGCCTCAATCACACCCTCCTCACCGTGCGGGCGATCGCGGCCGACGGGCTCGCGTTCGCAGGCTGGATCGCGAACCACGTGGATCCGGAGTTCGCGCAGGCGGCCGAGAACGTCGCGACCCTGGAAGACATGCTCGGCATCGAGCCGCTCGCGGTCGTGCCGTTCGATCCACAGCGCACCGCGCTCGAGACTCTGGACGGCGCCGCAGTCTCCCGCCTGCTGGCCGCGGTGGGCGTCCACCGGGGCACTCGCGCTCACGATTCCTAAGTTTCTGAGTTACGTAGAGAAGTTTCTTCGGGTAAGATCTCGCGAAACCCGCCGAAGGTCGCCCGAATTCGAAGTGGAAACCGCTTTCGAACGCATCGTGATCGCGCCGAACTGCTCCCTGAGCGTTCAGGGCGCCCTGCTGTTCTTCGGCGGCATGTGCACGGTGTCTTTCGGCATCGCAGGACTCATGGCGCTCCAGGGGTACTGGCCGATCCTGCCGTTCGCCGGGCTCGAGATGGCGCTGCTCGGGTGGGCGCTGAAGGTGAGCATGGCCCGGCGCCACCACCACCAGACGATCACCGTGTCGGAAACGGACGTGTGTATCGAGTCCCGATCGGGTTCGCAGTCAGTAAAAGTCGTATTTCCGCGCCACTGGGCGCGGGTTACACTTCGCCGCCCTTCTTCCCGCTTGCATCCGAGCAGGCTCGTCATCGAGTCGAGCGGCCGTCAGTGCGAGGTCGGGGGGTTCCTGACGGAAGAAGAGCGCCGCGGTCTTGCGGTGAGGCTCCAGCGCCTCATCGGCCGCGTCAATGAGTCGCCCTCCCTGGCCTGACGGGCCGCTTGCCGGGGGCGAGGCGGAAGTGCCCGACGGGGTGGGCACAAACTGTTTCGAGTGAAACCGCGCCGCGCGCTGTCGCGAGCGGTGTGAGCAAGGTCGTAAGGATGATTCACAGAGCAATTGCAAAGCTTGCCGCGCTCGCGGCCCTCGCCCTTCCACTCACCGCCCTGGCTCAGGAGCAGCCGTCAGGCTGGAGCCTGCTCAACATGCCGCGCGGCGTGACCACCATCAGCCGCGAGGTCTACGAGCTGCACATGCTCATCTTCTGGGTGTGCGTGGGCATCGGCGCCGTGGTCTTCTCGGTGATGATCTATTCGCTCATCAAGTTCCGGAAGTCGAAGGGCGCCGTTCCGGACACGACGATGGTCCACAACACCAAGGTGGAGATCATCTGGACGGCGATTCCCGTCGCCATCCTCGTCAGCATGGCGGTGCCCGCCGCGCGCACGCTGGTCGAGATCGAGGACACCCGCAACACCGAGCTCACCATCAAGGTGACGGGTTACCAGTGGGGCTGGCATTACGAGTACCTGGACAACGGCGTCGCCTTCCACTCGCGCCTCGATCCCGAGAGCAATGCTGCCCGCCAGCTCGGCGCGAACATCGACCCGAAGACCGTTCCGAATTACCTGCTGAACGTCGACAACCCGCTCGTCGTGCCGGCCGGCGTCAAGGTGCGACTCCTCATCACTGCCACCGACGTCATCCATTCCTGGTGGGTGCCGGAGTTCGGCCTGAAGAAGGACGCCATCCCGGGCTTCGTCAACGAGATGTGGTTCCAGATCGACGCCGACAAGGCCGGCCACACCTTCCGCGGCCAGTGCACGGAGCTGTGCGGGCGCGATCACGCCTTCATGCCGGTGGTCGTCGATGTGCGCAGCCCGGAGGATTTCCAGGCCTGGCTGCAGGAGAAGGCCGCGGAGCAGAAGGCCGCGCAGGAGGAAGCCGAGGTGGCCGCCCTCGAGCCGGCCGGCGCCACGCAGGCGGGCTGAAGGGCTTCATCGCGACAAGTATCTGACGCGACAAGTATTTGAGAAGAGATCAGGATCATGGCTGAACACGCACACGTCGCACACGCCGGACACGACGCTCACGACCACAAGCCGCACGGCTGGCGGCGCTGGCTCTTCGCGACCAACCACAAGGACATCGGCACGATGTACCTGGTCTTCGCCGCGGCGATGTGGCTGCTCGGCGGAGCGATGGCGATGGTCATCCGGCTCGAGCTCTTCCAGCCGGGCATGCAGTTCGTCGATCCGCAGTTCTTCAACTCCATGACCACGGTGCACGCCCTGCTCATGGTGTTCGGCGCCGTGATGCCGGCATGGACGGGTCTTGCGAACTGGATGATCCCGATGCAGATCGGCGCGCCCGACATGGCGCTGCCGCGCCTCAACAACTTCAGCTTCTGGCTGCTGCCCGTCGCGTTCACCCTGCTGATCGCGACCCTGTTCGTGCCGGGCGGCGCGCCGGCGAGCGGCTGGACGCTGTATCCGCCGCTGGTCCTTCAGACGGCGGACGCCTTCCCGCTCGCGATGTTCGCCATTCACCTGATGGGCGCCTCCTCGATCCTCGGCGCCATCAACGTGATCGTCACCATCATGAACATGCGCGCGCCGGGCATGACCCTGCTGCGCATGCCGCTCTTCGTGTGGACCTGGCTGATCACCGCGTACCTCCTCATCGCGGTGATGCCGGTGCTCGCGGGCGCGGTGACGATGCTGATCACCGACAAGTTCTTCGGCACGACCTTCTTCACGGCGGCCGGCGGCGGTGACCCGGTGATGTACCAGCACATCTTCTGGTTCTTCGGGCACCCCGAGGTCTACATCATGATCCTGCCGGCCTTCGGCATCATCTCGGAGGTCATCCCCGCCTTCTCGCGCAAGCCGCTGTTCGGCTACGAGGCGATGGTGTACGCGACGGCGTCGATCGCGTTCCTCTCGTTCATCGTCTGGGCGCACCACATGTTCACGGTGGGCATGCCGCTCGCGGGGCAGATGTTCTTCATGCTCGCGACGATGCTCATCGCCATCCCGACGGGCGTGAAGGTGTTCAACTGGACGGCCACGATGTGGAAGGGCTCGATGACCTTCGAGCCGCCGATGCTGTTCGCCGTGGCCTTCGTGTTCCTGTTCACCATCGGCGGCTTCTCGGGCCTGATGCTCGCGGTGGCGCCGGCGGACTTCCAGTACCACGACACCTACTTCGTGGTGGCTCACTTCCACTACGTGCTGGTGCCGGGTGCCGTGTTCGCCCTGCAGGCGGCCGTGTACTACTGGCTGCCGAAGTGGACGGGTCACATGTACGACCAGAAGCTCGCCAAGTGGCACTTCTGGCTGTCGGCCATCTCGGTGAACGTGCTGTTCTTCCCGCAGCACTTCCTCGGCCTCGCCGGCATGCCGCGGCGCATCCCCGACTACGCCACGCAGTTCACCGACTGGAACATGGTGTCCTCGATCGGCGGCTTCGTGTACGGCGTCTCGCAGCTCCTCTTCATCTACGTGATCTGGAAGGCCGTGCGCGCCGGTGAGCCCGTGGGCAACAAGG
>QGVD01000095.1 GCA_003242685.1 Pseudomonadota bacterium
TGCACCAGCACGAAGAACGGTGCCGAGCTGCCCGGCGTACCGCCTGAGATTCCGCGCTCCACCTGCACACCCTTCAGCGCGCTTCCGAGGAGCCTGCGCACCAGCGGGATGTGGCGGTTGAGGTAGTAGTCCATGTCGAAGCGCAGGTTGGCTTCGTTCGGATACAGCACGCTGACCGTGATCATGTGTTCCTCCGTCGGGATCGCAGCCGCGCGGGCACGGCCTGCCGGAAGTCTGCGGGAGGCCGGCGGCTCACGCCATGCCCGACTCCCGTGCAAGGCCTGAGCCTCGCGCCCGGACGCGGTGCACGATGAGCTCCCGCAGGCGGCCATCGCCACGACAAATCAATGACTTGCAAAGGATATCCGTGTTCGCGGCGGCTGGCATCGGAGTTGCTTTATCCGGGCCAAGAGACTTCGCGGCCTGGATGGCCGCGGACTCCGGGGAACGCGGTGTGCGCTTGTCTGTCCCCCTTTCCAGGCAGGCGCACACCGCGGTTCACCTCGACTCATGACTCCGTGATCCAGCCGTGCTCGCGCGCCGCGTCGAGGAAGTCGCGGACGTCGCGCGCGCGGGCGCGATCCGCGGGATCCGGCACGATCTGCACGACGATCTCCTCCCGGGTGCGCGTGCCGTCGCACAGCGCGAGGATCGCCGCGGCGCTCGCGTTGAGTTGCACCACTCCCGCCGGGTGGACGAGGTGCCATCCCTGCCGCCGCGCGCGGCGCAGCTCATGTCCCGGCGCGAGGCGGACCCGGCGCTTGCGCGAGGCTGCTGCTTGCATCATTGCGCATGGCTCCGTCCCGACGTTTGTGCAAGCGCCGGGCCAGACCGTGCGCACGATGCATGGCTCTCCTCAGCTCGACGTGAACGACGCGCGCGAGAGAGGAATCGCGTGCTGCTTCATCTTGCGGTAGAGCGTGTTGCGGCTCACGCCGAGCCGCTCGGCCGCGCGCGTCATGTTGCCGCCGCATGCGCGAACCGCTTCGAGGAGCGCCGCACGCTCCGCTGCCTGCAGCGGATTGGCTGCCGTCGTGCCCGCAGCGGCGTCGGCGGCTTGCGCAGCATTCGCATCGCGGTTGCCGCCCGACCACTCGCGCACTTCGCGCGGCAGATCGATCTCGCGCACGACGCCGCCTTCGCAGATCGCGAGCGCGGTGCGGATGACGTTGCGCAGCTCGCGGATGTTCCCGGGCCAGGGATAGGCGACGAGGCGCTGCAGCGCGTCCACCTCGATCGCCGCGGGACGTCCGTCGCGCGTTTCCGCGGCGAGCACGCGATGGATGACCAGCTCGCGATCGGCGCGCGCAGCGAGCGCCGGCAGCTCGAGCGTGATGCCGTTGAGGCGGTAGTAGAGATCCTCGCGGAAAGCACCGCGCGCGATCATCTCGCGCAGATTCTGATGTGACGCCCCGAGCACGTGCAGGTCCACCTTGACGGGAATCTCGCTCCCGAGGGGCACGACCTCGCGTTCCTCCAGGACGCGCAGCAGCCGCGTCTGCAGCGAGAGCGGCATGTCGCCGATCTCGTCGAGGAACAGCGTACCGCCCGAAGACTGGAGGATCTTGCCGCGCATGCCCTCGCGGCGCGCGCCCGTGAACGCTCCCGAGCGATAGCCGAACAGCTCGCTCTCGATCAGCGTCTCGGGAATCGCGGCGCAGTTGACCGCAACGAAAGGCATGTTCGCGCGCCGGCTCGCGAGATGAATCGCGTACGCGAAGGCCTCCTTCCCCGATCCGGTCGGTCCCTGAATCAGGATCGAGACGTCCGAATCCGCGACGCGGCGCGCGCTGCGCACGTTGCGCAGCATCTGCGGATCCTCTCCCGCGAGGTCCTCGAGCGTCAGCGGGCCCGGATCACTGCATGCGGCGACGCGCACGACCGCGGGTGCCGGCGACCGCACGTGCCAGCCGCCGGCGAGCCGCGGCCTGCGCGGGCGATGGAGACTGGCGTAATAGCACTGTCCGCGGCGCAGATCGCGCACGTACCGCACCTCGGTGTCGTCCGCCGTCCCGGGAAAGAGCGGCGAGTCGTCCTCGGAGCCGAAGATCTCGCGCACCGGACGGCCGACGAGATCGAAGCGGTCGCTCACCTCGAGCAACCGCACCGCGTCGGCATCCGCGCCGATGACCGTGCCGTCCGTCGCGAGCGCGAGCACGCCGTCGTGCAGCAGCCCTACGAGCTCGAGGCTCGAGTGAAAGCGCAGCAGAGCGTGGCGGCGGTGATGCGCGAGAAAGAGAGACTTCTCGATCACGTGCGCCGAGAGCTGCACGAGCGCCATGGTGTGCACGTGGGCGAGCCGCATGTCGTGCGGTCCGACCATCCCCACTTCGAGCAGCGCGGCAGTCCCGCCCGAGGGGCCCCGGATCTCCGCCGCGGGACAGGCGCCGCCCGAAGGTCCGACGCGCGCGCAATCCGCGTGCGCAGGCTGTCCCTCGGCCGGATCGTAGAGCTCGTACAGCAGCGCACCGGTCGGGCTCCACAGACGCAGCGCATATCCCGATCCGCCTATGCACTCATACATCCGCCGCATTTCCTCCGCCGCGATGCCGAGCAGGTCCTGCTCGTCCGTGCGGCTCGCGCCTTCCGGCGGACACAGGAAATGACGCGGAAGTCCTTCGGAGGGAGTGATCGCTCGTGCGTGTGCCATGAGAGTCTCCCTTTCCAATGGCCGTCAGCCCGATCACCGAAGTGCGCCACGCGCGACACAGCGCTCCGTGACACTGTGGCAGCCGCGGGACATCAGCATCGTCCGGAACATGCGCCCGCGGCCCGTTCATGGTGAGCCCGGCGTGCCCGCCGGCGCAACTGTGGCTGCAGATCCACGCCTCGCGGGAACGCAAACGGCCGTTTGCGGCGTCCGCGCCACTGGCATACCCGTTGCACCGGGGCCCCTCGCCGGCGTCGCGCCCCAATCACAGCGGCGGCGCGCGATGCGGCGCGGAACTTCGATGCGCGCGCTGCCGCGGAAGACCGGAGGGACGGCTCCCATGACTCCTCAACGCATCGGCTTGTCGCTCGCGGCTGCAGCAGCAGCGGCTCTCGCGCCTACGGCGCTTCCCGCTCTCGAGCTCACCGCCGGCGAGTGGAAGTTCACGTTCAGCGGCAACGTCAACGCACACTACATCTACTCGTCCTGCGAAGACGAACCGGTGGCCATCACGGGCGGCCTCGCGTGCGTCGCGGCAGGCGGCGAGGATTCGAGCTCCTCGATCAGCAACGGACTGCTGCCGGCGGCGCTTTCGCTGAGCGCCTCGACCACTCAGGGCGGCTACGACATCGGAGTGACGTTCGGACTGTATCCGGGCATCAGCACCAACGACACGGGCAGCCCGAACCTGCAGGACTCGAACACCGGCGCGCTGAACACGGCGCTCGGCACGACCAGCATGGACGTCCGCCAGGTGTTCCTCACGTTCGGCAACGACCGGATGGGCCAGTTCAAGCTCGGTCGCGATCTGGGCCTGTTCCAGGCGGACGCCATCCTGTTCGACATGACGATCCCCGGCGTGGGCTCGGGTAACGGAAACTACGCCACCCCGGCCAACACGTCGCTCGGCTCGATCGGACTCGGCTACATCTACGCGGACTGGTTCGCGCAGATCAACTACACGACGCCCGACATCAACGGTTTCAAGTTCACGATCGGCATCTTCGATCCGCTCGAGCCGCTGGTGCAGTCTCTCTCCGGCGTCAATGTGCCCGAGCCGACGCCGGGCATCCACGGCAAGATCTCCTACACGCGCGACAACTGGTACTTCTCGGCCTCGTTCCTCACGATGGAGCACGAGGGCGCCACCGACGCGAGCGACTTCGACAGCTTCGGATTCGACATCGGCGGCAAGGTGACTTTCCAGGGGCTCGAGGTGATGGCGTACTACTACGACGCCGAAGGCATAGGCACCACGGGCCTCTTCGTGTTCTCCGACGACGGGCTCGGAGGCGAGCGCGATTCGGACGGCTTCATCGCCCAGGTCACTTACACGTTCGGCGGCAGCGGTGCCGGCAGCACGAAGGTCGGCGTCAACTACGGCGAGAGCAATCTCGACCTCGCGCCCGGCGAGATCAACCCGACGCTCGTGAAGAAGAACAGCAAGTACACGGTCGGCGTATATCACAATCTCACCGAGAACCTGACGCTCCTCGCGGAGTTCAGCGACACGAGAGCCAAGGCGCAGAACGGTCTCAAGAACGACAGCAGCAACTTCAACATCGGTGCCTTCGTGTCGTTCTGAGGCAGAGCCGCGCAGGGGTCGGGGAGAAGGGGAAGGAGCGCGCCTGCGCCGGGCGCGCTCCCTTTCTCTGTTTCTTTCGTGATGCATCCGCCACAGCCGGAACCGCGAGCGGTCCGCGCGAGGAGCTCTCCCCCAGTGTCTGCGCAGCTCAGTGCGGACGGACCTCGGGCGGTGTGCGTGGCCGGGACTCGAGAGCGGCGTCGGGATTGAGCCTGCTCTTGGCGAGCTCCGTCAGCTCGCCGTCCACCTCCTTCTCGCGATCCGCATACTCGGCAAAGCGCGCGGCGTCGTCGACGCGGCCGAGCGACTTGGCGTAGGTCGCCACCGTGCCGTAACCGGCGATCTTGTAGTGGATGATTCGCTGGAGCGAGGCGACGAGCGCCGCATCGCGAAGGTTCGGAGTCGCGATCTGCGACATCTTCCAGGTTTCGTGGATCAGCGCCTGCATCGCCTGATCGGGATGCTCGCGCGGATCCGCTCCGTCACTCACGAGCATGCGCTCGAGATCCTCGCGCCTCGATGCGAGCTCGGTGGCGTAGCTCCTCAGCTGCTGCTGAAGGGGCAGATGGCGGGTCGTATCGGCCAGCTCGTCGAGCAGCTGCACGAGCTGCGCCTCGGCGCTGTGCAGCTCCTGCAGCTCGGCGATGAGCATCGACTCCATGGTGTGGATGTGGGCTGCGGCACTGCCGCGCAGGTCCCTCAGGCGCCGGAGCTGCTCGGCGATGCCTTCACGAAGTGTCCGCTCGCCCGACACCGCGGCCTTCATCCCGCAGTATCCCGTGGCCCCGCGGGACAGCAGCGACAGCCCTGCGGTGCTCATCCCGAGCCGCTGCAAGGGTCCGCCCCTGCGCAGCGCCGCCACCGTGAGCCCGAGCCCGGCCAGCATCGACAGCAGCCTCTCGGTGTTCGTGAGGTTTCCCGTCCGGGCGAAGTGCGACGCGTAACCCCTGCGCATGACCATGAGTCACCTCCTCGATGAGGAGCGCACGCCACCCGATGCGGGGGGTGCGCCTGCAGAGATAATCCGCGGCCGCGCGGCCGGTTCCACCCGAAGGAGAACTGCTCAGGCGGCTTCCGCCAGTGCCTCGAGGAAACGCGTCTCGAGATCGGCCGGCGCGTCGGCAAGGGTCGGATTGATCCTGAGGAGCACGATGCCGTCGCTTCCCTCGGGCACGCGCACGCCGCGAACGGCGAGCGCCCGGCGCAGCCGGACCGGGTCGAGACTCCCGAGGTGCAGCCGCACGATGTGCGTTCCGTCCGTCAGGTGCTCGACGCGCACGCCGCCGCGGCGCTCCAGAGCGGCGAACAACGTGCGCGAGCGGGCGAGCGCACGGCCGTACTCGTCGAGGAAAGTGTCGACGAAGTGCAGCGCCACGGCCGCGAACGGCCAGGCAGCCGGGAGACTGCCGCCGAACATGCGCCGTTCGTGGAAGAGCCCTGCGGTGAAACGTTTCGCGCCCGCGAGCACCGCGCCCGAGGGAGCGTTGAAGCACTTCCACAGCGACGTGTACACCGTGTCGAACGCGCGGCCGTAGTCCGCCGGCGAGGTTCCCGTGTGCGCGCTCTGCACGAAGATCCTCGCGCCGTCGAGATGCGTGCGGATGTCGTTCGCGCGGGCGAACTGCGTGATCGCGCGCAGCTCCTCGTCGCGCACCATGCGATCGAGGTGACGGCGTACCGGGGTTTCCACGACCAGCGCCCCGACGGGCGTCGCGACGCGCCCTTCACCCGAGCGCTGCACCGCCTGCACGAGATCGGCGACGTCGTAGCACGGACGCCCGGCACCGAGCGGAACGAGATTGAGACCGCTCAGGCGCTGGGCGCAGTCACCCGAATCGCAGTAGAGATGACTGTCGGCTGGTACCAGCACACGGCCCCTGCTGCCAGCGAGCCGCCGCACTGCAAGGTGGTTGGCGAGCGTGCCGGTCGGCACGAACACCGCGCTTTCCTGACCGAGAAGCGCTGCAAAGCGCTCCTCGAGCTCCTCGACGATACCGCCGTTCGAGTAGTCGTCCGCGCGGATGCGGCCCTCGTCGGCGAGGCGCATCAGTAGTTGTGCGTAGTCTCCCGGCGCGAGCGGCCGGCCGTCCGCGATGAAGTCGACGTCGAAGGCCTGCGCCGCGCGGTCGCCGGTCGTGGCCAGGCTGCCCTGAGCCGCCGCCGAAGCCGCGGCGGGCACCGCGGCAAGCGCTGCACCGAGCTCGAGAAAGCGTCTGCGTCGCATCGAAATGTCCACTCCCGCGCCGCGTTTGTGTGCACCACGTCACGTCCGCAAACGATGCAGCGTGGCCGCCCGGGTCGTGGTATTTTATGTCGTCACTTTCCGTCTCCCTGCCGAGATACGCATGCCGAGCGCCGAGCACAAGCCCCCGCTGATCTGGACCAACGTCCTTCTCTTCTCTCTCACCAATCTCGCTGCCCTGGTGCTCGTGCCGTGGTACGGGATCACTCACGGTTACAGCTCCGGAGCGTGGGCGTTCTTCGCGTTCTTCCTCGTCGCCAACGAAATGGCGATCACTGCCGGATATCACCGGCTGTGGGCACACAAGACGTACGAGGCGCACATCATCCTGCGCGTCCTCTACATGATCTTCGGCACGATGGCGCTGCAGAACAGCGCCTTCGTCTGGTGCAGCGGCCACCGCAGACACCACCTGTACGTCGACGACAACGACCGTGACCCGTACTCCGCGAAGCGGGGCTTCTGGTTCTCGCACATGGGCTGGATGGTCCGGCATTACCCGAGCGGCAATCCGGACTTCAGGAACATCCCCGATCTCAAGCGCGACCCGCTGCTCGCCTTCCAGCACCGCTACTACATCCCGCTCGCGCTCGTCACCAACATCGGCTTTCCGCTCGCGGCGGGCTGGCTGGTCGGCGACGTGATCGGCACGTTCCTCCTCGCCGGCGTGCTGCGGCTCGTGCTGAGCCACCACTTCACGTTCTTCATCAACTCGCTCGCCCACATGTGGGGCAAGCGCCCGTACACCGACGAGAACACCGCGCGCGACAACGCGCTGCTCGCGTTCCTCACCTTCGGCGAGGGCTACCACAACTTCCACCACATCTTCGCGCACGACTACCGCAACGGAGTGCGCTGGTGGCAGTGGGATCCGACGAAGTGGCTCATCGCGGCGCTGCAGCCGCTCGGGCTCACGCGGCGCCTCAAGCGCACTCCGGAGTTCCAGATCCGGCGCGCGCAGCTCGCGATGCAGTTCAAGCGCGCTCGGGAGAAGCTGGCGCGCCACGCGAACGCCCCGCGCGTACCGTCGCACATCGAGCAGCTCCGCCAGCGCATCGCTCACGAGTACGAGGTGTTCATGAAGGCCGTGGCCGAGTGGACCCACGTCAAGGAGCAGTGGCTCGCCGAGAAGAAGCGCGCCGTGGTCGAGCAGTGGGACCAGACGGCGCTGCCCCTGCAGAAGCGCCTCAAGGAGATCGAGCATCTCCTCAAGGTGCAGCAGCGGCGCCTGCGGATGCTGCAGGCGCAGCTCACCTGATCGGCATTCGCCCGCACGCCTTCACTCCGACACAGGTTCGACCGGCGGCGCGCCCGTCGTGGGCGCGCCGCAAAGCGCTTCCCCGCCGAACCGTCCACCGCGCTATGCTTGGCGCGTGATCACCTACGAGCTCAGGCCGGCCCGCCTCCGCGAAGCCGCGCACCTTGCGGCGATGTCCGAGTCGCTGATCGAGACGGGGCTGCGGCCGACCTGGTCCGCAGCGCGCATCGCACGCCACATCGAGCATGCCGACAGCGTCGTGCTCGTTGCGGAAACCGCGGGCGAGATCCTCGGCTTCGCCATCATGCAGTACGGCGACGACAGTGCGCATCTCAACCTGCTCGCCGTCGCACCGGGACACCGCCGTCGCGGCATCGCGCGCGCGCTTCTTGCGTGGCTCGAGGAAACGGCGCTCACCGCGGGCACCTTCACCATCGGGCTCGAGCTGCGCGCCGGCAACGACGCCGCGCACGCGTTCTATCTCGCTCTCGGGTATCGGGACGCCGGACGCGTGCCGCGCTACTACCAGGGCGTCGAGGACGCGATCCGCATGGTCCGCGACGTGCGCATCCCTCCTCCGTCCTCGGGCCGTCCACTGCCCGCGCATCGCGGCGCGGGAAAGGGCTGAACGGTCTTCAGAACGTCGTCGGCCGCGCGAGGAAGCCGGCGTCACCGAAGAACATCTCGAAGCCGATTCCGACGCCCCAGCTCGGCTTGCGCGGCTGGTCGGGGAAATCCTTCGGCCAGGTGACGCTGGTGCGCAGTTCGAGAATCAGCCAGTCGCGCATCACGGCGTGACGATACGCGACCTTGCCACCGTAGTCGCCGAGCGGCACGAGCGCGTCGAACTCGCCCTCCATGAACACTTCTGCCGCGATCGCGCGGTGATTCGGCAGTCCCTTGAGCAGGGTCAGTGTCGTGTAACCGCGCACGCCTTCCGATGCCTCCGAGAACGTGCCCGAAGCCGTCCACCGCAGCAGCCATGACAGGCCGAACATCCGCTCGAGATCGACGCGGCTCGTGAGCCCCGCGCCCTCGGTGTTCTGCCAGAAGGCAGTCGCGCGCAGACCCAGCATGAGACGATCGAGCGAGCCGCGTTCGTAGCGGTAGCCCGCCTTCACGTAGGGATCGAGCGGGAAGCGCACCCGCACGCCGGCACCGGCGTCGAAGCGCCAGCCCGGCTCCGGCGGATCGCGGTACTGGATGCCGAACAGCGTCTCGTCGTCCTCCGCCGGTCCGTACTGGCGGCGGAACGCACCGGACTCCTGCGCCCGCTCGGTCACGTACTCGTCGGGGTTCACGCGGCCGATGAAGGCCTGGAAGCGCTCGTTGAGCCGCGGCATCGGCAGGGTGACGCGGAACCGGAGCTGCGGCTGAAAACCCTCGAACTCGTCCCACAGCAGAGCCGGCGCGAGGCTCCCCGACGCGCGCTGGTACGCGGCCTCGCTCTCGTGCGATCCGAACCACCGGTCGACGCGCATTGCCGAGCGCCATACGGCTTCGTGCAGGCCTGCCTGCGTACGGTCGAGCCAGTGGTCGGAGGGAGCAGCCATGCCGCCGGGCTCCGCAGGCGGCAGCGTCATCTCGAGCTGCGTGCTCGCCATTGCCTCGACGACGTCGGCTCCGTCGGGCAGCGGGTCGAGCTCCGCGGCCGGAGCAGGCACCCCGTCAGTGCTCGAGAGAATCAGGAGCGCCAGGCAGGTGCGCATCGTCGGCCGTCGGACCATCGGCACGTCTCCTTGGACACGAGCCAACCCACGCACGCCGCGTGCCGTCTCGAGCTCGTTGTCGGCAATACGAGACATCTGTACCGCCCGACCCGCGGCTCTCTGCGAGCCGCGCTCTCATGCTACGTCAATTTGCGCGCGATGCGGTGTGCGGGAGATTCTCGTTGCAGACGCGCAACGGAAGGACCAGGCAGGCGCTCACCTCGTGCCGGATAATGTCGCGTCCGTCGTGAACATCGAACGAAACGCACCATGACCACCGACCGACTGCTCGAGCGGCTCGCCGAGCTTGCGCCGCAGGTGCGCCAGCTCGCCGCCGAATCCGAACGCATGGCCCGGCTGTCGCCCGAGCTGGTGGACGGCCTGTTCGAGCGCGACCTCTTCCGGCTCTGGGTGCCGCGAAGCTGCGGCGGTCACGAGCTTTCGCTTCCCGATGCGCTGCGCGTTCATGCCGCCGCGGCCCGTCTCGACGGCGCGCTGGGCTGGACGGTCATGATCGGCGCCGGCGGCGGTCTCTTCGCCGCGTGGCTCGAGCAGGACGTCGCGCAGGAGATCTTCGGCAGACCGGAATCGGTCGTCGCAGGATCCGGCGCGCCGACCGGTCGCGCCGAACGCGTCGCGGGCGGATACCGGGTGACGGGCCGATGGCGTTACGCGAGCGGCGCGTATCACGCCAGCGTCTTCACGGCGAACTGCGTCGTGACTGAAGACGGCACACCCGTCCACGACGCCCGGGGTCGGCCGCTCGTGCGCGCGATGGCCTTCGATCCGGCGCAGGTGCGCATCGCCCCGGCGTGGGACACGAGCGGCATGCGTGCAACGAGCAGCGAGGATTTCACCGTCGAGGACGTGTTCGTGCCCGAGCGGCGCAGCTTCTCGCTCGCCGAGCCGCCGCGCGAGAGCGGTCCGCTCTACCGGCTTCCTTTCGAAGTGCTCACCGAGCTTCCGGTCGCCGCGGTCGGAGTCGGCATCGCCCGCCACGCGCTCGACGCGTTCGCGTCACTCGCCCGCGGCAAGACGCGGGGCGATGCGCCGCTCGCGCAGGATCCTCTCGTTCGTGAGCGCTTCGCCGGGAGCGCGGCACACGTGAAGCTCGCGGAAGCGGGACTCGAGCGCCTTGCCGATGAGGCCTGGCAGGCCGCGTGCGACGGGCACACGCTCTCGCCGGGCGAGCGCGCCACGATCACCGCGGGCGCGATCACCATCGTCGAGACGGTGCGAGGCGCCGTGGATGCGCTCGCCGCGCTCGCGGGAATGAACGCGATCCAGCAGGACGACGAGCTCGCGCGCGCCCGGCGTGATGTGCACGCGCTCGGCGCGCACGCATCGATCTCGCCGCTCAATCTCGCGGCTGCCGGCGCTGCGCTTCTCGATCCACCGGCAGCAGCCGGGAGCTGATCAGTCTGCAGCCGTCGGCAGATGCGCGGCGAGCGCCGCCGCGAGCCGCTGCGGATCGACCGGCTTCGCGAGCACCGCGCACACACCGGCGGCGCGCAGCGCTTCGGCACCGAGTCCGTCGCCGTATCCCGTATAGAGCACCACCGGCAGATCCGCACGGATCGCATGCAGGGTCTCGGTGAGCTCGAGCTCGCTCATCTGCGGCATCGTCTGGTCGGTGATGACGAGATCGAAGCGCTCCGTCGGGCTCTCCATCAGCGCGAGCGCCGCCGCCGGCCGCGGCAGGAAAACGACCTCGAGCCCCCAGCTCTCGAGCAGCTCGCGCATGAACTCACCGACGGCCTCTTCGTCGTCGACGACGAGCACGCGGCCGCGAAACGTCGGACGACGCGAGACGCCGCGCCGTGCATCCGGCCGTCGCTCGACCGCGGATTCCGCATCGGCGAGCGGCACGAGCAGGACACGGAAGAGCGAGCCCGCA
>QGVD01000153.1 GCA_003242685.1 Pseudomonadota bacterium
CATGAACGCGGCGGCGGACATGGCCCTCGTCGGGTTGGCATCGCTGCGGAAGCGGCAGCGGCGCCTATAATGACAGCATGGCGCGGATGTCGTGCACAGCGGCGGTTCTTCTGATCGCGGCGGCGGTGGTGGCGACGCCGGGGGCGCAGTCGCAGCAGGGGTCGCAGGAGACGACAACGCCGACGGCGGCAACGCTCCCGCCCCTCTTCCCCGAACAGCAGCCGCCGACGGAGCAGGAGCTCGGCGTCTCCGTCTACCCGGCTTCGGTCTTCCTGACCTCGTATGACGCCGGCCGCGGGCAGCGGTTCTATCTCTACGGCGCGACGGTCGGATTCGACGAGATGGTGGCGTACTACCGCACGCTGCTGCGGGATCGCGGCACGACGGTCTACGATCGGCCGCGCGTGCACATCTTCGAGATCGGCCGCTACAACGAGCGGACGATGGCGTTCCCGCCGTCGGTGACCGTGAAGGACTACACGTGGGGCGGCTCGCCGGGATACCTCAACCCGGTACCGGGCGCCCAGCCTGAGCGCTTCCCCACGGTCATCCAGATCGTGCCCGCCCCGCAGGGGGCTGCCTCGCGCTGACCGGCGTCACCGTGCCAGCGTCCGCCGGAACTCGTCGGCCTTCTCGCTGAGACCGGCACGCAGCGCGTCCGCCTCGCTCACCCCGAGCCTGGCCGCATACTCGCGGACCTGGTTCGTGATCTCCATCGAGCAGAACTTCGGACCGCACATCGAGCAGAAGTGCGCGACCTTCGCGCCCTCGGCGGGCAGGGTCTCGTCGTGGTACGCGAGCGCGGTGGGCGGATCGAGCGACAGGTTGAACTGATCGCGCCAGCGGAACTCGAACCGCGCCTTCGACAGTGCATCGTCCCACTCGCGCGCGCGCGGATGCCCCTTCGCGAGGTCGGCGGCGTGCGCGGCGATCTTGTACGCAATCACCCCGGCCTTCACGTCGTCGCGGTTCGGCAGACCGAGGTGCTCCTTCGGCGTGACGTAGCACAGCATCGCCGTGCCGTACCAGCCGATCATCGCCGCGCCGATCGCCGACGTGATGTGGTCGTAGCCGGGCGCGATGTCCGTGGTCAGCGGGCCGAGCGTGTAGAAGGGCGCCTCGTGGCACCACTCGAGCTGCCGCTCCATGTTCTCGCGGATGAGGTGCATCGGCACGTGGCCGGGCCCCTCGTTCATGACCTGCACGTCGTGCGACCAGGCGATCTTCGTCAGCTCTCCCTGCGTCTGCAGCTCCGCGAACTGCGCCTCGTCGTTCGCATCGGCGATCGAGCCGGGCCGCAGGCCGTCGCCGAGCGAGAAGCTGACGTCGTAGGCGCGCATGATCTCGCAGATCTCGTGGAAGTGCGTGTAGAGGAAGTTCTCCTGGTGGTGCGCCAGGCACCACTTCGCGATGATCGAGCCGCCGCGCGAGACGATGCCGGTGACGCGCTTCGCGGTGAGCGGGATGTAGCGGAGCAGGACGCCCGCGTGCACGGTGAAGTAGTCCACGCCCTGCTCGGCCTGCTCGATGAGCGTGTCCCGGTAGATCTCCCACGTCAGCTCTTCCGGCCTGCCGCCGACCTTCTCGAGCGCCTGGTAGATCGGCACGGTCCCGATCGGCACGGGCGAGTTGCGCAGGATCCACTCGCGCGTCTCGTGGATGTCGCGGCCGGTGGACAGATCCATCACCGTGTCGGCGCCCCAGAGCGTCGCCCAGCGGAGCTTCTCGACCTCCTCGCTGATGGAGGACCGCACGGCCGAGTTCCCGATGTTGGCGTTGACCTTCACCAGGAAGCTGCGGCCGATGATCATCGGCTCGAGCTCGGGGTGGTTGATGTTCGCCGGGATGATCGCGCGTCCCCGCGCCACCTCGGATCGCACGAACTCGGGATCGAGTCCCTCGCGCAGCGCGACGAACGCCATCTCGGGCGTGACGATGCCGCGGCGCGCGTAGTGCAGCTGCGTCACGGCGCTCCGGCCGCGCAGCACGCGCCGCCCGCCCGGGCGCGTCACCGTCTCGACGTCGCGCGCCGCGATCCACTCGGCACGGATCGGCGGCAGGCCCTCGCGCGGATCGCGGCCCAGCGGACCGCTCGTGTCGTACACGCGCAGCCGGTCCCCGTTCGACAGCGCGATCTCGCGCATCGGAACGGCCAGACGGAACCCGTTTGCCTCTCCTTCGACCCAGACCTTCCGGGAGTTCGGGTACGCGGACCCGTAATCACTTGTGGACATGAATGCTGCCAATCAGCGGCCGGGCCCATCGGCCCGGGTCAAGAGGCGGGTGGGATCGCCGCGCTCCCTCCGCCGGTCTCAACCGGATCAGGTTCCAAGGGTTCTTCTCAATTCCGATTGCGCGGACCGCGGCAATCCGCAATCCGAAATCCGCAATCGGAATGCCCCTGGCGGCTTCTGGAACTATAGCATCACGCCACGGCGGCGCGGCTCACCCTTTGCGGAGGATGAGGCACTTCAGGTAGTAGCTCTCCGGAACCGTCAGCAGCACGGGGTGATCGCGCCCCTGCATCCGCTTCTCCAGCACCGTGACGTGCGCGCGCGCGTCCGCCGCCGCCGACGCGAGCACCTGCAGGAACAGCGGCTCGTCGACGTGGTACGAGCAGCTGCAGGTAATGAGCACGCCCCCCGGCTCGAGGATCCGGAGCGCGCGCAGGTTGATCTCCTTGTAGCCGGCCAGCGCTTTCTCGACCGCGCCGCGGTTCTTCGCAAACGCCGGCGGGTCCAGCACGATCGTGTCGAACCGCGTCCCTTCCCGCTCGAAGTACCGGAG
>QGVD01000023.1 GCA_003242685.1 Pseudomonadota bacterium
GCGGTTTCGAGGCGACGACCACGGTGCCGGAAGGCGGCCGGATCGGCTTCGCGATGCTCACGCGTGCCGGCATCGAGCTCAGGTATCAGTCGGTCGCGAGCGTCGCGCGCGATGTTCCGGCCGTGCCCGAGCGCTGCGAGGGCCCGTGGCGAACCGCGGTGTGCATCGAGGTGGACGACATAGAGTCCGCGGCGAGCAATCTCTCGGGCGTCGACACCGTCGTGCCGCGGCGGCAGACCTTCTACGGCACGCAGGAGATCATCGTCCGTGATCCGGCCGGGAACGTCGTGAGTTTCGCCCAGTTCCTGCCCTAGAAATGTCTTTTTTGTCAGTAAGTTGTAAACACTTTCTAATGTGTTTTTCAGGTCGCGGGATCGTGTGGCTCACCAGGGGCCGCGCCTGCGCGGCCTGCGGCTGCGCCAGTAGAGGATCACGAGCGCACCTCCGGCCATGCCCCCGAGATGCGCGAAGTGCGCGACCCCGGCCTGCGTGCCCGTCACTCCCAGCACGAGCTCGAGCACTCCGTAGAGCGTGACGAACAGCCACGCCGGCATGGGAATCGGCGGGAAGAGCAGCGTGATGCGCTGGTGCGGGAAGTGGATCGCGAAGGCGAGCAGCAGCCCGAACACACCTCCCGATGCGCCCACGGTCGGGTAGATCGAATGCGTCGCGGCGGTCACCGCGAGCTGCGCAGCGGCTGCGGCGAGCACGGAAGCCATGTAGTAGACGATGAAGCGCCGGCTGCCCCAGTAGTCCTCGAGCTCCCGCCCGAACATGAAGAGCGCGAGCATGTTGAAGAACAGGTGCACGAGGCTGCCGTGCAGGAACGCGTAGGTCACGACCTGCCAGGGCGCGAAGTAGGGCCCGAGCGGCCACAGCGCGAAAGGGATCAGCAGTCCCGGCAGGAACGACTGCAGCAGGAAGACCGCGGCGTTGGCAAGGATGAGCGCCCGGGTGACGGGCGGGAGCAAGGCGAACATCGGACAGAGTGTAGCGCCAAATCCGCTCCCGGCCGATTTCCGCCCGTCGCGCGGGGGCGGGCCGCGCCGCGCACGGCTCGAACCGCACGCGCGCCCGACATCTGCGTTACCCTTCGCGCGAGGTCATGAGCACCGACACCACGGGCGAATCCTCCACGACGCCGATGCGGCCCGGCATGGAGCTCGACGTCGGCCGCCTCGACGCGTTCCTTCGCGAGCACGTCGCGGGTTACCGTGGTCCGCTCGAAGTGCGGCAGTTCAAGGGCGGACAGTCGAATCCCACGTACCTGCTCCTGACGCCGGAGCGCCGCTACGTACTGCGGCGCAAGCCGCCGGGGCGCCTGCTGGCCTCGGCGCACGCGGTGGATCGCGAATACCGCGTGATGACGGCGCTCGCCGCGCACACCGAAGTGCCGGTGGCGCGAACGCTCGCGCTCTGCACGGACGACTCGGTGCTCGGCACGTGGTTCTACGTGATGGAGCACGTCGAGGGACGGATCTTCTGGGACCCTTCGCTGCCCGACGTTCCTGCCGCCGAACGGGCGCTGTATTTCGATGCGCTGAATTCGGCGCTCGCCGCCCTCCACCGGGTCGATCCCGAACGAGCGGGGCTTTCGGACTTCGGACCTTCGGGCGGCTATCTCGCGCGGCAGATCGCACGCTGGTCGAAACAGTACGCCGAGGACGAGGCTGCCGGACGGATCCCGGCGATGGAGCGGCTCATCGAGTGGCTACCGGTGCATCTGCCGCGCGAGCAGGCCGTGACGATCACGCACGGCGATTTCCGCTTCGACAACGTCATCTTCGATCCCCGGGAACCGCGCGTCCGCGCGATTCTCGACTGGGAGCTTTCCACGCTCGGCGATCCGCTCGCCGATTTTGCCTACCACCTCCTCATGTACCGCCTGCCGACGCTCACCAGGCCCACGCTGCGCGACCGCGATCTCGCGACGCTCGGAATTCCATCCGAGTCGGAATATGTCGCGCAATACTGCCGCCGCACGGGGCGCGATGGCATACCCGATCTCGATTACTACCTGGCGTTCTGCATGTTCCGGCTCGCCGGCATCTTTCACGGCATCCGCGGGCGCGTCGCGCGGGGCAACGCCGTGAGCGCTCAGGCCCGCGAGTACGCGCGCCTCGCGGACACCGTCGCAGAGGCAGCCTGGGCGCAGGCGCAGCGCGCCGGCGCATAGACCACACCTGCCCCGGAATCTCTGGCACGAAACGTGCTGCTGCGCTGCTCCAGCTTGCCGCAGCCTCGGAGGAGCGCGGCGGCTCGATAGAACGAACCGTGCTGGATCGCAAACGAAAGGCTATAGCCGGCACTTTCCCGTTCGGGGAACATTCGCGGCCACCTATGACCATTGACACGATAAGACTGACGCACCTGCAGCGGCTGGAGGCCGAGAGCATCCACATCATGCGGGAGGTCGTGGCCGAATGTGAGCGACCGGTGATGCTCTATTCCATCGGCAAGGACAGCTCCGTGATGCTGCACCTGGCGATGAAGGCCTTCTATCCGGCCAGGCCGCCATTCCCGCTGCTGCACGTCGATACGACGTGGAAGTTCCGCGAAATGATCGAGTTCCGCGACCGCATGGCCGCCGAGCTCGGCATGGAGCTCATCGTGCACGTCAATCGTGAAGGTCTGGAGCGCGGCATCAATCCCTTCGATCACGGCTCCGCCGTATATACGGACGTGATGAAGACGCAGGCGCTCAAGCAGGCGCTCGACAAGTACGGCTTCGACGCCGCCTTCGGCGGCGCCCGGCGCGACGAGGAGAAGTCTCGCGCCAAGGAGCGCGTGTTCTCGTTCCGCAGCGCTCAGCATCGGTGGGATCCGAAGCGCCAGCGGCCCGAGCTCTGGCGCATCTACAACGCGCGCAAGAACCGCGGCGAGAGCATCCGTGTCTTCCCGCTCTCGAACTGGACCGAGCTCGACATCTGGCAGTACATCTATCTCGAGAAGATTCCCATCGTGCCGCTCTACTTCGCGAAGCCCCGCCCGGTCGTGCGGCGCGACGGCGTGCTCATCATGGTGGACGACGAGCGCCTGCCGCTGCGGCCCGGCGAGCGCCCCGAGATGAAGTGGGTGCGCTTCCGCACGCTCGGCTGCTATCCGCTCACGGGTGCGATCGAGAGCCGCGCGGATACGCTCCCGGCCATCATCCAGGAGATGCTGCTCACGACGAGCTCCGAGCGCCAGGGCCGCGTCATCGATCACGACGCCGCGGCCTCCATGGAGAAGAAGAAGCAGGAAGGGTACTTCTGATGGCGCACAAGTCCGAGCTCATCGCCACCGACATCGACGCGTACCTGCGCGCCCACGAGCACAAGGGCCTGCTGCGCTTCATCACCTGCGGCTCCGTGGACGACGGCAAGTCGACGCTCATCGGCCGGCTCCTGTACGAATCCAAGCTCCTGTTCGAGGACCACCTCGCCGCGCTCGAGGCGGACTCGAAGCGCATCGGCACGCAGAACGGCGAGCTCGATTTCGCGCTGCTCGTCGACGGCCTCGCGGCCGAGCGCGAGCAGGGCATCACCATCGACGTCGCGTACCGTTTCTTCTCGACGGACCGGCGCAAGTTCATCGTCGCCGACACGCCGGGCCACGAGCAGTACACGCGCAACATGGTGACGGGCGCCTCGACGGCGGACGCCGCGGTGATCCTCGTCGACGCGCGCAAGGGCGTGCTCACTCAGACACGCCGGCACAGCTACATCGTCTCGCTCCTCGGCATCCGGCACCTGGTGCTCGCGATCAACAAGATGGACCTCGTCGGCTACTCCGAGGACATCTACCGCACCATCGTGCAGGAGTACCGCGACTTCGCGGCGCAGATCGGCCTCACCGACGTCACGCCCATCCCGCTCTCGGCTCTGCGTGGCGACAACGTCCTCGAGCCGAGCGCCAACATGCCCTGGTATCGGGGTCCGACGCTCATGCAGTACCTGGAGACGGTCGAGATCGAGGACGACCTGCAGCATCGTCCGTTCCGTCTTCCGGTGCAGTGGGTGAACCGGCCCAATCAGGACTTCCGCGGTTTCGCGGGCATGATCGCGAGCGGAATCGTCCGGCCGGGCGATCGCGTGCGCGCGCTGCCATCGGGGCGCGAGAGCCGCGTCGCGCGCATCGTCACGCGCGACGGCGATCTGGACGTCGCGGTAGCCGGCCAGTCGGTGATCGTCACGCTCACCGACGAGATCGACGTGAGCCGCGGCGACGTTCTCGCGGCGGCCGACTCGCCTCCGGGCGTGGCGGACCAGTTCCAGGCCACCATCATCTGGATGCACGAGGAGCCGATGCTCCCCGGGCGCCCGTATCTCATCAAGCTCGGCCCCTGCACGGTCACGGGCACGATCACGGCTCCGCGCTACAAGGTGAACGTCAACACGCTCGAGCACCTCGCGGCGCGCCAGCTCGAGCTCAACGAGATCGGCGTGTGCAACGTGAGCCTCGACCGGCCCGTCCCCTTCGATCCCTACAACGAGATCCGAGAGATGGGCGGCTTCGTGCTCATCGACAAGCTGTCGAACGACACGGTCGGCGCGGGGCTGCTGCACTTCGCGCTGCGCCGCGCGCAGAACATCCACTGGCAGGCGCTCGACGTGAACAAGGCCGCGCGTTCCTCGATCAAGGGACAGAAGGCCTGCATTCTGTGGTTCACGGGTCTCTCGGGCGCGGGCAAGTCGACGATCGCGAACCTCGTCGAGAAGCGCCTGCACGCGCTCGGCCGTCACACCTATCTGCTGGACGGCGACAACGTGCGCCACGGCCTCAACCGCGATCTCGGCTTCACCGACGCGGACCGCGTCGAGAACATCCGGCGCGTGGCCGAGGTCGCCAAGCTCATGGTCGATGCGGGGCTCATCGTGCTCGTGTCCTTCATTTCGCCGTTCCGCGCCGAGCGACGCATGGCGCGCAGCCTCGTCGAAGAGGGCGAGTTCTTCGAGATCTTCGTCGATACGCCGATCGAGCTGGCCGAGAAGCGCGACCCGAAGGGTCTCTACCGCAAGGCGCGCCGCGGCGAGCTCAGGAACTTCACGGGCATCGATTCACCTTACGAGCGTCCGGAGCATCCCGAGATCCACATCGACACCACGCGCACGAGCCCCGACGAGGCGGCCGAGATGATCCTGGCGCGGCTCGAGCGCGACGGGGTGCTCGGAGCGTGGTTCTAGCGGTATGAAGACGCCGCGCCGACGTCGGCGCGGAGGGGCAGAAGGTGGAAATGGATCGTCTCGAGGTCGCAGACGGCACACGGATTGCCTGTCGCTGGGACGGCGACGCGTCCGCCCCGGTGCTCGTGCTCGCTCATGCGCTCGGTACGCATCACGGGATGTGGGACCCGCAGATTCCGGAGCTCGCCGCGCATTTCCGGGTGCTGCGCTTCGACGCGCGAGGGCACGGCGCTTCGGACGTGCCTGCCGGTCCTTATGACCTCGCCACGCTCGGGCGCGACGTGCTCGGGCTGCTCGATGGGCTCGGCGTGAGCCGGGCGAGCTTCGTGGGACTTTCCATGGGCGGCATGATCGGCATGTGGGTCGCCGCGAACGCGCCGGAGCGCCTGGAGCGGCTCGTTCTCGCCAGCACGTCCGCGCACATGGGCGGCGTGCCACAGTGGAACCAGCGGATCGAGACGGTGCTGCGCGACGGGATGCCGGCCCTGACGGAGGGCATTCTGGAGCGCTGGTTCACGCCCGGTTTCCGCACGGCGCACCCGGAGGAGGTGGAGCGGATCCGCGCGATGCTCCTCTCGTGCCCGCGTGAAGGCTACGCGGGCTGCGCTGCAGCGGTGCGCGACATGGACCTGCGCGACTCGCTCGCGCGCATCCGGGCTCCGACGCTCGTCCTGTACGGCCGGCACGATCCGTCCACGGGCGCGGAGCACGCCGAGCTCATTGCCCGGGCGACCGGTGCGCCGGTCGTCGCCCTCGAAGCCGCCCACCTCGCAAACGTCGAGGCCGAAGCGGATTTCACCGCGACGGTGCTCGACTTCCTCACCTGATCCGTCTCCGGCTCCCTGCAGGAGGCCCCGGCGGCGGTGACCCTCCCGCCCGCCGCCGGAGGCTGGACTTCCGACGCGGACTCCGCCGACACTCGCATGTTGGTTGACCTCTGCAACGATCCGGGCGGGCGCACAGTGCCCCGCCTGCCTGATGGAGAAGACGATGGAAGAAGTTCAACTGTTGATTGGGGACCGGGACACGCCGGCGAAGAAGTCCGCCACCTTCGAACGCCGCAACCCGGTGACGGGGGAAGTCGTCTCGCGTGCCGCGGCGGCGTCCGTCGAGGACGCGATCGCTGCGGTGGAAGCGGCCGAGAAGGCCTTTCCGGCCTGGTCCGCGCTCGGTCCGAACGCCCGGCGCGCCAAGCTCCTGAAGGCGGCGGACCTGCTCGAATCGCGCGCGGCGCAGTTCGCCACGCTGGTGACGGCCGAGACGGGGGCGACGATCGGCTGGGGTCACTTCAACGTGCACTTCGCGGCGACCCTCCTGCGCGAGGCGGCGGCGATGACCACGCAGATCATGGGCGAGGTCATCCCTTCCGACGTGCCGGGACTTTTCTCCATGGCGATCCGCCAGCCCGTCGGGGTGGTGCTCGGCATTGCGCCGTGGAACGCGCCGGTGATTCTCGGCGTGCGGGCGATCGCGATGCCGCTCGCCTGCGGTAACACCGTGATCCTCAAGTCCTCGGAGGTCTGCCCGGCCACGCACCGGCTGATCGGGAGCGTGTTCAAGGAAGCGGGCCTCGGAGAGGGCGTGGTGAACGTCGTCAGCCACGACCCGAAGGACGCGAGCGAGGTGGTCGAGGCGATGATCGCCCACCCGGCGGTGCGGCGCGTGAACTTCACGGGCTCGTCGCGCGTGGGGCGGCTCATTGCGCAGACGGCGGCCAAGTACTTGAAGCCCGTGCTGCTCGAGCTCGGCGGCAAGGCGCCGCTCGTGGTGCTCGACGATGCGGACATCGACGCGGCGGTGAACGCCACGGTGTTCGGCGCCTTCATGCACCAGGGGCAGATCTGCATGTCCACCGAGCGGGTGATCGTCGACGAGAAGATCGCCGACGAGTTCGCGCAGAAGCTCGCGAAGCGTGTGGCTGCGCTCCCGGTGGGCGATCCCACGCAGCCCAACGTGGCGCTCGGTGCGGTCGTGGGCCGGCCGACGGTCGAGCGTGTCGAGCGCCTCATCAAGGACGCCGTCTCGAAGGGCGCGAAGGTGCTCTGCGGCGGGGAAAAGACCGACGGCACGATCATGAAGGGCATCGTGGTCGACCACGTGACGCCCGCGATGGAGCTGTGGCGCGAGGAGTCGTTCGGGCCGCAGGTGTCGATCACGCGCTTCAAGACGGTGGAGGAGGCCATCAAGCTCGCGAACGACACCGAGTACGGACTCTCGGCGGCGGTATTCGGCCGGGACGTCGTGCGGGCGCTCGAGGTGGCCAGGCGCATCGACTCGGGCATCTGCCACATCAACAGCCCGACGGTGCAGGACGAGGCGCAGATGCCGTTCGGCGGCGTGAAGGCCTCGGGCTACGGCCGCTTCGGCGGCAAGGCGGGCATCGCTGAGTTCACGGAGCTGCGCTGGATCACCATCCAGACCGGCGAGCGCCACTATCCGATCTGACCGCGTGCAATAGGGCGGTGCGCCGGCGATTCAGGCCGGCGCACCGCTCGCTGCGGGAAACTGCTCGAGCGTGGTGCGCCAGGCCGTCTCGACCGTCTTCTCGAGCGGCCAGGAGCGCAGCTCCTGCGAGAGCACCTCGATTCCGACGGGACCGCGGTACTGCAGCCCCGCGAGAAAGCCTCTGACGTCGAACTCACCGTCGCCGCAGAGCTTGCGGTGCGCGGTGGTCTCCTCGACCAGATCCATTCCGGGCGGCGTCGTCCGGTAGCCGTCGTTGATCTCGAGACCGAGGAAGTACTGTGGCGGGAAGCTCCATACGGCCTCGTACGGAATACCGAGCTTCACGATGTGCCACAGGTCGAACATGATCCCGCCGTTCCTCGCTCCCGCGCCTTCGACGAGCCGGCGTGCGAGCTCGAGCGAATCGATCATCGAGAACGGCATCATCTCGTAGAGGATCCTCGTGCCGTGCCGGGCGGCGTCGGCACAGAGGCGTGAGAATTCCTCGATGAGCCGGTCCATCGGCACCTGCTCGCGGAAGAAATCCCCGACCTTGATGTGGCGCGCGCCGAGCGCTTCGGCCGCCTCGAGCAGGAGACGGCGGCGCTCGTCGGAGCGCCGCCTGCGCTCTCCATCGAGGAACCAGTCCGTGAGGAACTCGAGCTCGACGTGCCGGATGCCGTTGTCGTCGAGGATCTGCCGCATTTCCTTCAGGCTCCGCCGCTCGAGCGTGTGCTCGAGGTCGGCGTGCCAGAATCCCATCCCCCGGAAACCGGCGCGCGCGCAGGCTTCCACGCGCTCCCGGAACTCGAACGTGCTGTACTCGCGGTCCGAGTGCGGGAGCGCGCCGCCTGAGAGCGTCCAGTACGAGGCGATGAGCTCGACGTCGCTCACGTCATCCGTCACTGCCTGACGCGGAACGTCACGAACCACTGCCGCGGCGGGTTGTACGTGCCGTAGATCTGACCGCCTGCGCTCTGGTCCTGACCGGTGATCAGGAAACGTTCGTCGGTCAGATTCGTTCCGCCCAGCACGAGGTCCCAGTTGCCGGTCGGCGCCGTGTACGTGATGGACGCGTTCACGATATCGGTAGCCGGGCGGCGCAGCAGCGGCGTGTTCGCCGTGTCGTTGAAGAGCGCCGCGGTGTACGAGTAGTCCGCGTCGAGCGTGAGCCTTCCGCCGTTGCCGAGCGGCATCGTGTAGCGCGGTCCGATCGTGAACGTGAGGTCCGGCGTCTTGGGCAGATCGAAGTCGGTCGTCAGGCCCGTCTGCGGCTCGACGCGCGTGTACTTCGCGTCGACGTAGCCGGCGGCCGCCGTCAGCGTGAAGCGGTCGGTGAGCAGGCCCTGGAACTCGATCTCGCCGCCCTTGAGCTCCGCGTCGCCGGCGTTACGGAACGTCGGCGAGACGCCTTCCTGGAAGTTGAGCTGGATGCCCTCGTAGTCCGTCCAGAAGAGCGCCGCATTGAGGACGATGCGGCGTCCCCAGAGCTGCGACTTCACGCCGATCTCGTAGCTCGTGGCCTCCTCGGGGTCGAAGCTCGGCGCGGTGTCGAGCGGATTGGAGAGTCGCGTGGTCCAGCTTCCGGACTTGAAGCCCTCGGAGTACGACGCGTAGAGCATCACGTCATCCGAGGCGTGGAACTCGAAGCCGACGCGCGGCGAGGTGTCGCTGAAGTTGCGCTTCTGCAGTCCCGGCGGGAAGTAGCGCAGCGGGTCGTTCGGATCGGGGAATCCGAGGAGCTGCTGACACGTGAGGCCCGGCACGGGGCTCGGCCCCGAAGGATCGGGGCAGCCCGCGATCTTGTAGTTGAAGCCGTTGAGGTCGTGCTGGAAGCCTTCGAACTCCTTCTCCTCACGCGTGTAGCGCAGGCCGAGGGTGAGTCCCCAGCGGTCGGTCAGGCGGTAGTTGAGGTGGGTGAACGCGGCATAGGCGTCGGTGTTGAGCAGATTCGGTCCGTAGATCTGCAGCAGGCCCGCAGGGAACGTCACGTGGTCGACGAGCCAGCCGCCCTCGGTGAAGTAGTACGCGCCCACGAGCCAGTTCAGGCGATCGTTGAGTGCGACGCCCGAGAGCTGCACCTCCTGCGAGGCCTGGTGCTGGGTCATGAAGAACGAGGTGTGCAGCATCTCGAGCGGTGAGCCGTCGAGGTCCATGCCCACCGACCACTCGAGATCGCGATAGGCCGTGATCGACTTCAGGTTGGTCCCGCCGCCGAGATCCCAGTCGATCGTCGCCGAGATGCCGTAGTTCTCGATGCGCGAGAAGCTGTTGCCCGTCGCGTACGAGGTGTCGATGTTCCCGGTGACGAACACGTCCGAATAGGGAGCGCGGTCGTTTGCCGTCGTGCCGTCGGCATTGACGGCACCCAGCGCGGTCGCCGGCGTTCCCCGGTCGAGGCCCGCGATGCCGCGCGGTCCGCACACGCCGTTGACGGTGTTGAAGCCGAAGACGGGCGGTCCGTTCGGATCGGGGCTCGTGTTGATCACGCCGTTCAGCACGTCGGCCGGCGTACCGATGCAGAGGTTGTAGAACTGGCCGAAGGCCGACGTGGGGCCGTCCGTGACGGTGCGAAGGAGCGTCGAAGCCGATGCGGGCTGATCCACGTTCGTGTAGTCCGCCGCGAAAGTCACCTCGACGTCATCGTTCGCGATCCAGAGGAGCTTGCCGCGCACGTTCTGCTCGTTCTGACCGCCCTCGCGGTCGCTCGTGCTGTAACCGGCAGCCCTGAAGTTCGTGAAGCCGTCGATGTCTCCCACGTCGCCGGGGAAGGGAATGCGCCGCTGATAGCCGTCGCGCCGCTTCGAGGAGAAGGCGATGTTCGAGAGCAGCCGATTGGCGACCAGCGGGACGTCGATGGCGCCGCGCACGTCGAAGCGCTTGTAATCACCCGCGGTCACCTCACCGCGCCACGTGAACTCGTCCGCCGGACGCCGCGTGACGATGCTGATCGCGCCGCCGATGGTGTTGCGTCCGAACAGCGTGCCCTGCGGCCCTTTCAGAACCTCGATGCGCTCCACGTCGAGCAGATCGACGTTGGCGCCCACGGTGCGCGCGTAGAAGACGCCGTCGACGTACACGCCGACGCCCGGATCGAAGTTGAAGGCGAAATCGTTCTGACCGATGCCGCGGATGTACGCGCTCAGCACCGACGTCGAGCCGGCGAACGGCGCGTTGTTGTCGATGACGACGTTGGGAATGTAGTTCGTGATCTGCGAGACGTCGTTGACCCCCTTCTGTTCGAGCACCTGCGAGGTGAGCGCGGTCACTGCGATGGGCACGTCCTGGATGTTCTCCGCGCGGCGCTGAGCCGTCACGGTGATTTCCTGGATCTCGCGCTCCTGGGCGGGTGACGTTCCGCCGACGAGCAGCGCCGCCGTACCACCGATGATCGAAAGCGCGGCGCCGCTTCGGCGCCTCGAGCGAATCTGCATACGGTGACCTCCCTTCTGGTGCGCGTTCGGACCAATATGGCGCCGAGGATCGGGCGGAAGGCTCGACTGTCAGTGACCGGAGACTAGACTGAAAGCGAAATGGCCGCGATGCGCCGGCTGCCCGCGTCGTGCGTCCACCGCGCTTCGGGTCGTCCGTCGAGCGCGCGGCTGTGCCATCATCGCCCGCCTGTCGGCGGAACACGCGGACGGTGGATCATGAAGGCGTACATCCTGCAGAAGGACAGTCAGAGTCTCGACAATCTGTGTCTCATCGAGCGGCCCGATCCTGTGCCGGGGCCGGGGCAGCTCCTCGTGCGCATGCGCGCGGCGTCCATCAACTATCGCGACCAGGCGATCGTCACCGGTGGCTACTTCGGCGGCCGTGTCAAGCGCGACACGATCCCGCTGTCCGACGGTGCCGGCGAAGTCGTCGCGGTCGGTCCCGGCGTCTCACGCTTCAAGGTCGGCGACCGCGTCGCAGGAACCTTCTTTCTCGGCTGGGTGGATGGTCCGCCGGTCGGGCGCAGGACGGCGCGCGGCGCGCCGGCGGACGGCGTCCTCGCGGAGCTCGTCGTGCTCGACGAGATCGATGCGGTGGCGCTGCCGCCGCACCTTTCGTTCGAGGAGGGCGCCTGTCTGCCGTGTGCGGGTCTCACCGCATGGCACGCGGTCGTGGAAGCCTGCCGCGTACGTCCGGGCGACACGGTGCTGATCCAGGGAACCGGAGGGGTGTCGCTCTTCGCGCTGCAGTTCGCGCGAGCCTCGGGGGCGCGCGTGATCGGTATCTCCTCGAGCGATGAAAAGCTCGAGCGCGCCCGCAGGCTCGGGCTCGAGACCGGAATCAACTACCGGCGCACGCCGGAGTGGGGCGACGAAGTGCAGAAGCTGACCGGCGGTCGCGGCGTCGATCACGTGATCGAGGTCGGCGGCGCGGGCACGCTCGCGCGCTCGATGCAGGCGCTCGCGTTCGGCGGCCGTATCGCGCTCATCGGCGTGCTCTCCGGGCACCAGGGAGACACGAATCCGCATCCTCTCGTGATGAAGGGCGGAAGCATGCACGGCGTCGTCGTCGGCAATCGCGCAATGTTCGAGCGCATGAACCGGGCGATCGAGATCAACGGCATCCGGCCCGTGATCGACCGGGTCTTCCCGTTCGCCGAGGCCCGCGCGGCGTACGAGTATCAGCAGAGCGGGGCGCTGTTCGGAAAGGTGGTGATCGCGATATGAGCGGGACGACGGATCTGCTCGCGGAGTACGAGTGCTACAGGCTGGTGGTCGCCTTCGCCGACGCGGTCGACATGCAGGAGTACGACAGGCTGCGCGATCTGCTGACGGACGATGCGGTGTTCGCGCGTCCGACGGACCCCGACAATGCGATCCGCGGCGCTGACGCTATCGTGCAGGCGTTCCACATGCGGCCGCGCAACCGGCTCTCGGTGCACATGTGCACGAACGTCCAGATCCGGCTGACCGGCCGCGACACCGCGGAAGGAAAGTGCTACGTGCTGCTCTACTCCGCGGATGCGGCGGAACCGGTGATGCCGGGCAAGGGACGCAAGGCGATGTCGAGCCAGCTCGTCGGCATCTACGAGGACCGCTTCAGGCGCACGGAGGCCGGATGGCGCTTCTCGGAGCGCCGCGGCCGGCTGCTCTTCCACACCTGAGCGTCCTCGTCGTCGAGGCGCGATGCCGTCCTCTCCCCGCATGCTGCCGGGGAGAGGACGGAAGTGAGTCAGGCGCGCGCCACGTAGCCGTAGCGCAGATTGCTGCGCAGCCCGCCCATCGCCAGGTACTCGTCCTTCATCGCCGCGATCTGATCGGCGCTCAGCGCCGTCTGTGCGCCGCGCGGATCGATGCGGTACATGCGGATCGCGTTGCCGGAGAAGATCGCGGTCTTGACCGGTCCGTCCGCGGGCCCGAGCGGCGCGAAGCCGTGCTTCTTCTGCATGTCCTCGGGGATCTCGAGACGCCGCATCGCCTCGATCTGCCACTGCGGAGAGCCGTACCACACCGAGTCCGTTCCCCACAGCACGTGGTCCACGCCGAGCCCCTTGATGAGCTGGCCCAGCATCGCCGCGGCGAGTCTCGGGTGCGTCACGCAGGTGTTCGCGAAGCAGGTGCCGAGCTCGGCGTACACGTTCTTCACGCCGTACTTCTCGGGGATCTCCGCGAGATCGGTCACCCAGTCGATGCGTCCGGTCTTCTCGAACTGCGCGAGCTCGCGCTCGGGCAGCTCGATGAACGGCCGCATTGCCGAGTGATAGATGACGAAGTTGATCTGCGGCCAGTCCTTCGCCGCCTTGCCGACGTCCCAGACCGTGGCGTAGCGCCACAGATCGCCCCACGACGTGGCGTAGTCGGCAGGCATGAGACCCTTGTGCACGCACAGGGTCGTGATGCCGGACTTCACCATGCGCTCGTAGAACGGATAGACGTTCTTCTCGTCGTCCATCCGCCAGTTCGACGCCTTCTTCGTCTGGTACAGCGGATCGCCGATGGTGTAGCCCTTGAAGCTCTCGGGTTTCAGCGTCTCGAGCGTGCGGTCGACCTCGTCGAGCCAGCCCGGCGAGCCGGGAGTGATGATGAAATGCGAGAGCACGCGCTTGGTGCCTGCGACGCGGTTGATCACGTCGCGCGCCGCCGCGATCTGCTCGTTGGTGAGGAACAGCGTCTCGGGGTCGTCGGTCGGGGCACCGGAGATCAGCGCGATCTTCGTGTCGCTGTCGAGGAAGATCTCCTTCACGTAGTTCTGGAACTTGAAGCGAACGAGCCCGTTCTCGCCCTCGAGCTGCGGATTCCAGTGCTCCTTGGCGAACTTCGCCAGGTCCATGAGCAGCGGCTGGGCGTAGTCGTCGCGCACGAAGTGCGTCTGCACGTCGATCACGAGCTGCGAGGCGAGGGCGCGTGCGCGTTCGTCCGCCACCCCGGGCGTCGCCGCCTCTGCGCGGCTCACTTCGAACAGCGGCCCGAAGATCTCGTTCATCGCCATGAAGGCGGCGGCCATGCCTGCGCTCGAGGAAAGGAACCGGCGCCGGCTCATGCCATGACGCGGTGCGAGCTTCCCGGCGAGCGCCTCGATCCGTGCCTCGACGGCACGCTGCTGCGGCGTCTGCGGCAACGGATCGTATTCGCCGTTCGAGACGATCCGGGTCGGTATCGGCAGCGGAGCGCCAACCTGCTCCGCGGGCTCGGTCTTCCGCAGATCCTCGTCGCTCAGAAAACGCATGAGCTCGTCCTCCCCCGTGTTTCGCACTACCTTCATGGACGATACGCGGTTCTCCCATGATCGAGAACCGGCGCGCGACCGATCCGCATACTTCAAGCTCGGGGCGCTGCATCTGGCGGCAGGCCGGGCAGGTGGACGCGCGGACCGCCCGCAGCGCGAAGTGTTCCCGGCTGACGCGACGAGGTGCTTCCATGCTGCACGGATGCGGGATGAGAGGACGGGTGCGGCGTTGCGGCGCCGCAGTGTGCTCGGCGGCGATGTTCGCGGCGACCGCCGCGAGCGCACAGGAGATCCAGGAGATCATCGTCACCGCACAGAAGCGCGAGCAGTCCCTGCAGGACGTGAGCGCCGCGGTGACCGCGATCGGCGCGGACCGGCTGCAGTCGGCGCAGATCGACACCATCGAGGACATGCAGCTCATCGTTCCGAGCATCACGTTCGGCAACGATTTCAACATGGCGAAGCTGTTCATCCGCGGGGTGGGCGCGAACACGTCCACCACGGGCAGCGAGACGGGCGTGGCACTGCACGTCGACGGCGCCGTCGTCGCGCGCGCGGAAGCGCAGCGCACGTCGCTCTTCGATCTGGAGCGTGTCGAGGTTCTGCGCGGTCCTCAGGGGAGCCTGTACGGACGCAATGCGGTAGGCGGCTCCATCAATCTCATCACCGCCAAACCGACGGTCGAGCCGGAAGGCTACGTCCGGCTCACGATCGGCAACTACGAGGCGATCGGCGCGGAAGGTGCTCTCGGCGGTCCGATCACCGACCGCATTCTCGGACGCTTCGCCGTGAAGGCGGACCAGCGCGGCGGTTTCGGCCGCAATCCCGTAACGGGCAGCGAGATCGACGATCTCAACCGGCGCATGGCGCGCCTGCACCTCAACTTCCTGCTGAGCGACAGCGTCGACCTGTTGCTCACCGGTGAGTACTTCAGTCAGGACGACGCTTCCAGCGCTCTCAAGTTCCGCCGCGAGACCTATCCCGACGTGCCGCGGCTGCAGGCGCTCGGCATCAGCGGATACGCGGCAGATCCGCGCGATCTGGCTTCCGAAGCCGATCCGCGCAACGAGACCGAGACCTATTCGGTCACGAGCACGCTGCGCTGGCAGATCAACGACACGTTCTCGCTCACCAACATCACCAACTACCGCGACTTCTTCAGCTACATCGTCCAGGACCTCGACGTCTCGGCGGTCGTCAACAGCCTGGCGACGAACGGACAGAGCACGACGGTGCAGCGCAGGGACGTGAACAGTCACCAGGCGAGCACGGAGTTCCAGCTCAACTTCACGCGCGACCGGCTGAACGGCGTATTCGGACTGTTCTATTTCCGCGAGAATCAGCGGCCGGTCGACACGATCGGCCTCACGCCCGTATTCGGCCAGGCGTCGAATCTCGACGTGCTCGCCGAGGCGGGCGTGGATCTCGAGTTCGCGCACGACATGTGCAGCACGTTCCGCTTCGTGGGTCGAGGTATCGCCGGTCAGACGCCCGTTCCGAAGCGCGCGTGCATCAAGACGGATCTGGACACGGACGTGTGGGCGGTCTTCGGACAGGCCGTCTACACCTTCGGAGCGCAGGAGGAGTTTTCAGTCAAGGTCGGGGGACGGTACAGCCACGAGGAGCGTTCGTCGGAGAACCCCGCGGTGCTCATCGCGCGAGGCGGGCTCGGACCCGTGGTGGTCTTCACCTCGGAGCCCTTCACGCCGGAGACACCGGACGGCACTCACGTCGAGCGCGATTTCAGCGATTTCACGCCGGAAGTGGGGCTCGAATGGCGTCGGGGGGGCGGCGCGGGCGGCCGCAAACTCCTCTACTACACGTACTCCGAAGGCTTCAAGGCGGGTGCCGGCGAGAACGCGGGCGGAAGCCGTGTGATCGTCGATCCGGAAGAGATCGAGAGCCACGAGATCGGCTTCAAGAGCAACTGGCTCGACAACCGTCTCGCCGTGAACTTCGCGGCGTTCTACTACGAGCTCACGGGCCAGCAGATCAACAAGACCCTGCCGGGCGGGCCGGCCGGCTGGCAGACCGTCTTCGAGAACGCGGCCGAAACCTCCGCATACGGTGCCGAACTCGAGTTCTTCGGCAGCATCACCGATCGGTTCCGCATGAGCGGCTCGGTGGCGTATCTCAAGTCCGAGTACGACGATTTCGTGACATCGGATCCGCTCGATCCGAGAAACGTGTCGACGCCGGGGGCGCCGACGTGCGACATCGATCCGGTGGCGGGATTCTGCCCGCAGGAGATCCAGCTCGCCGGCAACCCGACGCGCAACGCTCCGGAATGGGCGGCCAACCTGCATCTCGAATACGACATTCCCGCGCCGATGCTGCGCGGAGAGGGGCGCCTGACGCTCGCGGCGGACATTTCCTATCGCGACGACGTGTTCTTCACCGAGTTCCATCGTCTGCTCGAGGGCTCGGGGTCGTACACGATGTTCGACGCGAGCGTGCGCTACACGTCGGGGGGCGGCGGATTCTTCGCCGAGCTGTGGGGCAAGAACCTGTCGGATGAACTCGTCGAGTCGAGTACGTTCGCGCTGGCGACGGCACGCACCATCGGTGTCACCTGGCTGCCGCCGCGCACCTACGGACTCACCGTGGGTTACAACTTCTGACGGCAGGGCACGCGGCGCCTCGCGCTCTCTCGCGATCGAAGCGGGAGAGGGAGGGGCGCCACCGTGCGCGCTTCCCCTGTGCGTTGCAGCAGCCGCAAAGAGGCGTTGCGCGGATACAACGCCTGCTGCGCCGCATCTTGAAATCTGCGCGACATTACCTAGATTTCACGCTCTTTTTCAGTCCGCATTTGTACGGAGGGTCGTCGCAAATTTGCATCGCTATAGAATCTGTACAACCCTGACAGAAGTCTCATGACGCTAGCCTCGGAGGAGATTCAAGTTGTTTCCGAAGAAGTACGAGCAATACGCGAGAAAGCTCCGGCCGATCGTGGCGGTGTCGTCGCTCGCCGTGATCGCGACGCCCGCCGTGCAGGCTCAGGAGATCGAGGAAATCATCGTCACGGCGCAGAAGCGCGAGCAGTCGCTCCAGGACGTGAGTGCCGCGGTCACCGCCGTGAGCGCCGACAGACTCGAATCCGCGCAGATTAACAACCTCGAGGATCTGCAGCAGATCGTGCCGACGATCACCTTCGGCAACGACTTCAACATGGCGAAGATCTTCATCCGCGGCATCGGCGCCAACACGTCGACCACCGGCAGTGAGCCGGGCGTGGCGGTACACGTGGACGGCGTCGTGATCTCGCGTGCGGAGGCACAGCGCACGTCGCTGTTCGACATCGAGCGGGTGGAGGTGCTCCGCGGACCGCAGGGTACGCTGTACGGCCGCAATGCCGTGGGCGGCTCCATCAACCTCATCACCGCGAAGCCGACCGCGGAGCTCGACGGCTATGCGCGTCTGTCGGTGGGCAACTACGACGCGCTGTTCATGGAGGCGGCGGTCGGCGGTCCCATCACGGATCGCATCCGCGGCCGCATCGCCGGCAAGAGCGAGGAGCGGGGCGGCTTCGGCATCAACCCCGTCACCGGCAGCGACGTCGACGATCTCAACCGCCGCATGGCGCGCGGTCACCTGCAGTTCCTGCTCTCGGACTCCGCGGACCTGCTGCTCACCGCCGAGTGGTACAAGCAGGACGATGCGTCGAGCGCCGTGAAGTTCCGCCGCGAGACCTTCCCGGGCGATCCCGAGCGCTTCGCGACGGGTATCGGCGGTTACGCCACCAGGCCGCGCGACCTCGCCTCGGAGTACGACCCGCGCAACGTCACGGAGACGTGGTCGTTCACGAGCACGCTCACCTGGAATCTCAGCGACACGCTCACCTTCGTGAACATCACGAACTGGCGCGACTTCGAGACCAGCATCGTGCAGGACCTGGACGTGTCGGCGGTCGTCAACGCGCTGCACCTCAACGGCCAGGCCACGACCATCCAGCGCCGCGACGTCGACAGCATCCAGCGCAGCACGGAGTTCCAGCTGCAGTACCAGGGTGACGGCATCGACGGCGTGCTCGGTCTCTTCTACTTCGAGGAGGATCAGCAGCCGACGGACAGCATCGGTCTGACGCCCGACTTCGGCATGCCGTCGAACATCCAGCAGCTTCTGAACGCGGGCATCAGCCTCGAAGAGGCCTGGCGGATGTGCAACCGGCGCGAACGGCTCGGATCGATCGTCGACGGACTGCCCATGGCGCCGAAGCGTGTCTGCATCGACACGTCGCTGGGCACCGAGGCCTGGGCGATCTTCGGTCAGGCGCGCATCCAGCTCGGCCGCTTCACGGAGAGCCTCGACAATCTCGCGCTCAAGATCGGCGGCCGCTACAGCCGCGAGGAGCGCACCTCGGCCAACCCGGGCTACGTCATTGCCGCCAACGGTGCCGGCCCGGTGATCCGCTACACCTACGAGGACACCTACCGGGAGCGCGACTTCTCGGACTTCACGCCCGAAGCCGGCATCGAGTGGCGGGCGACCAGCGACGCGATGCTCTATTACACGTACTCGGAAGGCTTCAAGAGCGGCTCGGGTGAGAACGCCGCCGGCAGCACGACCATCGTGAATCCGGAGGAGGTGAAGCACCACGAGCTGGGCCTCAAGAGCACGTGGCTCGACGGGCGGCTGCTCCTCAACGTCGCCGCGTTCAAGTACGACCTGAAGGGCCTGCAGATCAACAAGACGATCAGCGGTCCGCCGGCCGGCTGGATCACGGTGTTCGAGAACGCGGCCGACACGTCGGGCAAGGGCGTCGAGGTCGAGTTCGCGGCAACGCCGTCCACCCGCTTCCGCCTGAACGGCTCGGTCGCCTGGCTCGACTCGCAGTTCGACGACTTCGAGACGGCCGATCCGCTCAACCCGGCGAACGTGCCGACGCCGCCGGGCGGCAGCAATCCGCCGCCGATCACGCTGCAGCCGATCCAGCTCGCCGGCAACCCGACGCGCAACTCGCCGGAGTGGGCTGCGAACCTGCACCTGGAGTACGACATTCCGGTGCCGGCGCTGCGCGCAGGCGGGAAGCTCACGCTGTCGGCGGACGTGAACTACCGCGACGACGTGTTCTTCACGGAGTTCCACCGCCTGCTCGAGGGCTCGGAGGCGTACACGATGTTCGACGCGAGCCTGCGCTACAGCACGGATGACGGCAAGTTCTTCGCCGAGCTGTGGGGCAAGAACCTGTCGGACGAGCTGGTCGAGGCGAGCACGTTCGCGCTCGCGACGGCGCGTACGATCGGCGTCACCTGGCTGCCGCCGCGTACGTACGGCCTGACGATCGGCTACAACTTCTGAAGAGCCGATCCCCGCTTCCCACGCCCCGCTCCCGCGGGGCGTGGGACCGGTCAGGTCTCATCTCTTCCAGAGTCGCTTCGTAGCGAGCTCCGCGCCCTCGACGAGGGCGCGGAGTTTCTTGAACGAGATTCCCGCGTCCATCTTGCCGATGCCGGCGAACGTGCCGAAGCCGCAGTCCGTTCCCGCGAGCACGCGCTCGCGGCCGACGATGTCGGCGAAGAGGCAGATGCGCTGCGCGACGAGCTCGGGATGCTCGACGTAGTTCGACGTCGAGGTGAGGAGGCCCGGCACGAGCACCTTGTCCTCGGGGATCTTCGCGTCGCGCCAGACGGTCCACTCGTGCGCGTGGCGGGGATTGGAGGCCTCGAAGAGGATCGCCGAGGGCTTGGCCTTCAGCACGATGTGCAGGATCTTCTCGAGCGGGATGTCGTGGTCGTGGGGTCCTTCGTAGTTGCCCCAGCACACGTGCATGCGGAGCGCTTCCGCCGGAACGTTGCGCAGGGCGTCGTTCAGCACCTCGACCTGATGCTCCGCCCGGGCGAGGAATTCCTTCTCGGTGAGCTTCTGGAATCCGGTGTGGCGCGCCATCGCGAGGTCCGGGCAGTCGATCTGCAGCACGAAGCCCGCGGCGTGGATGGCCTCGTACTCTTCCCGCATCGCGTTGCCGATCGCTTCGACGTACGCCTCGTGCGTCGGGTAGTACGCGTTCGGCTGGAAGGCGGAGATCACGCCCGGTGAAGCGGCGTTCATGAACGCCTCCACGGGACGGTGCTTCTCGACAGCGGCGCGCAGATTCTCGAGATCCTTGCGCAGGCTGTCGCGCTCGATCACCTCGATGGGGCCGATGCACGAGCAGCGCTTGAAGGTCTGCTTGCCGGCGAAGATCGCCATCTTCTCGCGGAACTCGGGGTACGGCTGCAGATCGAGGGCGATCAGCCGCTCGTTGTCGCCGCCGAAGCCCGAGAGGCGGTCCTTGATGTACGTGGCGTAGCCGATCTTCGACGTCTCGCCGTCGCTCACGACGTCGATGCCGATCTCGACCTGCTTCGCGACGATCGCATCCACCGCCTCCCGCATCGTGCGGTCGAACTCCGCCTGGTCGTACTCCTCGCCGAACTCGCGCTTGAAGAGGAAATCCACGACCGCCTTCTCGCGCGGCAGGCTGCCCACGTGGGTCGTCAGGATCCGGTCGGTGCTCAGCTTCATCGGGACTCCCTGCAGGTCGATCGGTCAGCAGACCCGGTCGCGCGGCGCGCGACCGGAAAAGAACAGGTCGAGATTCTCCGCGACGCGCATGCCCATCGCCACCCGCGTCTCGCGCGTGGCGCTGCCGAGATGCGGCAGCAGGACGACGTTCTCGAGCTCGAAGAGCGCTTCGGTGATCCTCGGCTCGTGCTCATAGACGTCGAGCCCCGCGCCCGCGATCGAGCCCGAGCGGAGCGCCGCCGCGAGCGCCTGCTCGTCGACGACCTCTCCGCGCGCGGTGTTGATGAGGAACGCGGTGGGCTTCATGAGTGCCAGACGTTTCGCGTCGAGCAGATGGCGCGTCTCGGCGCCGCCAGGGCAGTGCAGCGAGACGAAGTCGGACGCGCCGAGCAGCTCCTCCACCGTCGGGCAGAACCGCGCGCCGAGTGCGGCTTCGATCTCGGGTGCGGCGCGGCGGCGCGAGTAGTAGAGGATCTGCATGCCGAAGCCGAGATGCGCCTTGCGCGCCGTCGCCTGGCCGATGCGGCCGAAGCCGATGAGCCCCAGCGTCTTCCCCGAGAGCCGCGTACCCATCATGTGCGTGGGCCGCCAGCCGGTCCAGGCGCGCGCTCGGACGTGACGCTCGCCTTCGCCGGCACGCCTCGCGACCATGAGCATGAGAGTGATCGCGATGTCCGCCGTGCACTCGGTGAGCACGTCCGGCGTGTTCGTCACCACGATGCCGGCACGGCGGCAGGCCTCGAGATCGATGTGGCTCACGCCGACGCCGAAGTTGCCGAGGATCCTGAGCCGTCCGCGGCCGGCATCGACGATGGATGCGTCGAGGCGATCCGAAACCGTGGGACACACCGCGTCGTGCGTCGCCATCGCCTCCCGCAGCTCATCGGCGGTGAGCGGCCGGTCCTCCACGTTGCGCGTGAGCTCGTAGCGCTCGGCGAGATACTGCTCGACTTCGTCGGGCCAGCGGCGGGTGAGGAGGACTTTCGGTCGGTTCATCTCGACGTACCGGTGGAGTGGGGCTTCAGCCGGCGACGGGTTCTGCAGCCGTGTAGATCCTGAAGAGCTCGCTCACGTCGTGCACGGCGAGATCGGGTTGCTGCTCGGGCGGCAGTTCCGCGAACTCCGCCGCGTTGCCCACACCGGAGCTCACGGCGATGCCGAGCGCACCGGCGCGCTTTGCCATCAGCACCTCGAGCGCAGGATCGTCGCCGACGACCGCGATGTGCGCGGGATCGACGCCGAGGTGGCGGGAGGCGATGCGCAGCGCATCGGGCGAGGGTTTGCCGAGCACGTGCGCGCGCCGGCCGGTCACGCTCGTCACGGCCGCGGCGATCACGCGCGAGGTGCTCAGCATCTTGCCGTGTGCGCCGGCGAAGTAGGGCACGAGCGACGCGACGAACAGCTTCGCGCCGTTCTCCACCGCATGGCAGGCCGCCTCGACGTGCTCCATGCCGAATTCGCGGAACCAGCCGACGAACACCGCATCGGCTTCCTGCCGTCCCGTGGGCGGCACGATCTCGATGCCCGCAGCTTCCAGCGGCTGGCGCACGCCTTCGGTGCCGAGCGCCATCACGCGCCGGATCCGCCGCCGCACGAAGTACTCCGCGGCGACGCTCGCCGGCGTGAGGACCGAGTTGTCGGACAAAGGAAGGCCCGCGTCGCGCAGCTTGACGACGTACTCGTGCGGCGGACGCACGGTGCCGTTCGTGAGCACCACGAACGGTATGCCGCGGTCGGCCAGGTGACGCGTCAGCTCGAGCGCGCCGGGCAGCACACGCAGACCCTGATGACGGGCATCGCCCAGTACGAGCGTGCCGTCGAGGTCGAACACGAAGCCCCGCACGGACGCCAGGCGCGCCCGCGCATCGAAAGACGTATCCACGATCAACCTTCAGTTCACGAGAGCTCGAGCCGGAAGTTCGGCTTCTCGACGACGATCCGCGCCGTATCGGCGCGACGGGCGATCTCGCCGAGGAGCTTCAGCAGCGGTCGGCTGTCCGGATTGTAGCGCCGTCGCGCGGGTCCTGCGGCAAGCATCGCGTCGACCTGATCGCCCGGCATCACGGCGCGGAGCAGGAACTCCTCGTCGGGCATGCCCGGTGCGAAGCGTTCGCGCAGCTCTTTCAGCGTCGGCGTCCGCTCCTCCATCAGCTCCTTCGTGCGCGGAAGCGAAAGGATCCGGTCGCGCACGTTGGGGTCGACGGGCATGGTCGGCCGGCCGAAGCGGCCGATCACATAGCGGATCACCTGATCGGGCACCTGCCCGTAGCGCTCGGTGCCGATCACGTTGAGCAGCGCCTGCGCGCACACGATCTGCGGGAACGGCGTGACCATGATCGGATAGCCGAGCTCGGCGCGCACGCGCTGCACTTCCTCGATCACCGCGGGCAGGCGACTCTCGAGGCGCAGCTCCCTGAGCTGACGTTTCATGGTCGTCATCACGCCACCGGGAATCTGGTGATGGAGGAACGCCGCGTCGTATTCCTGAGGCGTGCCTGCGGGAAGCCCTTCGGCGCGTGCGAGGCGCGTGAAGTAGTCGACCACCTGCGCGAGCGCGCGATCGTCGATGTCGACCCTGTGCCCGAGCTCGCGCAGGTTCGCGACGATGCGCGTCGCCGAAGGCAGCGACGTGCCGTTCGCGAGCGGCCCTGCCGCGACGTGCAGCACGTCGATGCCGAGCTCCGCGGCGGTCATGTACGTGAGCGGTGCGAGTCCGATGGTGGTGTGAGAATGCAGCTCGAGCGGCTTTCCGCGGAGCACCTGGCGCAGGGCAGGGATGAGCGTGCGGGCCCGCTCGGGCGTCAGCAGGCCCGTCGGGTCCTTGATGTACACGCGCGCGACGTGCGGCGACTTCGCGACCTCCGAGACGAAGTGCGCATAGAAGGCGTCGTCGTGCACCTCGCTCACGGTGTACGTGAGACCGACGAGCACCTCGCCGCCGGCCGAGTGGATCATGCGCGCCGCATCGAGCACCGCGGGGATGTCGTGCATGGCATCGACCAGCGCGAAGCGCGAGATGCCGTGCTCGACGAGCTTGCAGTACACCAGCTGCATCAGATCGCGGTCCGCCGTCTCCCACGAGATGAAGCGGAAGCCGGTCGTGATGAACTGCAGCGGCGTGTTCGGCATCGCCGCACGCATCAGGCGGATGAGCTCCCAGGGATTCTCCCGGTGCGTGCGCACCGCGATGCCCATGTGCGTGCTCGAAGTGAAGTCGAGAGCCTGCAGACCGATGCGGTCGAGAACCGGCGCGATCTCGAGCTGCTGCGCCGTATTGAGTCCCGTGGCGCCCCACAGGCTCTGATTGCCGTCGCGGACGGATACGTCGACCAGCCTGATCTCAGCCATGGTTCCCTCCTGCGCGCGACGCTTCGGCCTCCGCCTTTCCGCCGCCTCCTGCGACATGTTGCCAGAAGCGGGCGAACCACTGGGTATCGACGCCGCCGCGCGCGAACTCCTCGCTGCCCGCCACGGCAGCGTGCATCGCGAGATTCGTCGTCACGCCCTCGATGCGGCAGTTGGCCAGCGCGCGGCGCAGCCGTTCGAGGCACTGCGTCCGGTCCGCGCCGTGGACGATCAGCTTCGCGAGCAGTGAATCGTAGAACGGCGGAACCTTCGCACCGACCTCGATATGCGTGTCGATGCGAATGCCGGCCCCGGCGGGAAACACCGCGCGCGTGACGGTTCCGGGGCTCGGACGGAAGTCGAGCGCAGCGTCTTCGGCATTGATGCGGCACTCGATGGCGTGGCCCGAGAGCACGACGTCGCTCTGGCGCAGCCGCAGCCGCTGTCCCTGCGCCACGGCGATCTGCTCGGCGACGAGATCGAGCCCCGTCACCATCTCGGTGACCGGATGCTCGACCTGGATGCGCGCATTCATCTCGAGGAAATAGAACTCCTCGCGCTCGCGGTCGACGAGGAACTCGACGGTGCCGAGCCCGCGGTAGGCGAGACGCCGGCCGAAGGCGACGGCGGCGGCATGCATCGCCTGCCGCAGACCGTCCGGCAGCTCCGGGGCAGGGGCTTCCTCGATCAGCTTCTGATAGCGCCGCTGGATCGAGCAGTCCCGGTCGCCGAGATGAATGACGTCCCTGCCGTCGCCGAGGATCTGTACCTCGACGTGGCGGCCGGAGAGCACGAGCCGCTCGAGATAAACGCGGGAGTCTCCGAACGCGGTGTTCGCTTCCGCCATCGCGAGCTCGATCGCCTCGGCGAGGTGCGCCGGCTCCCGGACCGGCCGCATGCCGCGACCGCCGCCGCCGCCCACGGCCTTGATGAGGAGCGGCCAGCCGATGCGTTCCGCGAGCTTCTGCGCCTCGCTCACCGAGGCGACGGCCCCGCCGGGCACGACCGGGATTCCCGCGGCGATCGCGTGCTCGCGCGCGCGCAGCTTGTCTCCCACCGCCTCGAGCTGCTCCGCCGTCGGACCGATGAACACGATTCCCGCCTCGTCGCAGGCGCGGGCGAACTGCGCGTTCTCCGACAGGAAGCCGTATCCGGGGTGAACGGCATCCACCCGAGCGGCCTTTGCCGCACGCACCACGGCAGCGATGTCCAGATAGCTTCGTGCCGATGGTGCCGGGCCGATGCGAATGGTGCGGTCCGCGAGACGCGCAGGCACCGACTCGAGATCCGCGTCGGAAGCGGCGAGCACCGTCTCGATGCCGAGCCGGCGGCAGGTGCGGATGATGCGGGCGGCGATCTCGCCGCGGTTCGCGATCAGCAGACGGCGGATGATCATTCCCGTACCGGCGCGAGCCGCATGAGCACGTGACCCTGCTCGACGAACTCGGCATCGGCCGCGCAGATCTCGATGACCGTCCCGTGCGCGCCGGCGTACACCGAGTTCATGAGCTTCATCGTCTCGACGATGCCCACCACCGTATCCGGCGCCACGCGTGTGCCGACCTCGACGAAGGGCGGAGCGCCCGGCTTCGGCGCGCGGTAGAACGTGCCGACGAGCGGCGCGCGCACTTCCAGCGTGCCTTCGCGCGCCTCGGCCTGAGCGGCCGGTTTCCCGGGGGCGGATGATTCAGATTCCGCGCCGGCAGAGTCCCCGACATCGATGGGATTCGGCGCGGAGAGGGTCTGTTTCTCCTGAGTCCAGCCGCCCTGGTCGGTCTTCGAGCGGCGCAGGACGAGGCGGAAACGATCGGTTTCGAGGCGCAGCTCGTCGAAGGACGAGGCATCGAGCAGGCGCAGGATCTCCTGCACGTCTTCGTCGGTGAGATTCACGGCTAGCGGTCTTTGTGGCCGAGCACTGCGAACACGTGGTCGAAGGGACGCGCCTTGGGCTTCGCGATCGGCTCGCGCTCACGATTGCGCCAGACGGTCTCGGGACGGCTCTGGAGCAGGAACACGCCGTCGGCCCCCTGTCCCTCGATCGCCCACTCGATGTCCTGCGGCATGCCGTAATGCCGCTCGATTCTGCGGGCGATGTCGGCGAGCGCCGCGATCTCCGCATCGTCGATGCACGGCGCCGAGCGCTTCTCGTCGGGCACTTCGATCGAACGGACGCCGCCCGCGCGCTCGTCGGGAACGTGCTGCGCGAGCTTCTCCGCGACCTTCCGCTGCAGGATCTCGCCCGTCACCTTGCTGACGACGAATTTGTCCGGCGTGACCTCACCGCTCACGATCGCGGAGCCGAGACCCCAGCTTCCTTCGATCGCGATCACCGAGCGGTCGCCCGTCACCGGGCTGCGCGTGAACATCACCCCGGAGGAGCGCGCATTGACCATGCGCTGGACCACGACGCCCATCGCGACGTTCTCCTCGGGAAGCTTGAGGCGCAGGCGGTACGTCACCGACTCGGCACTGTAGAGACTCGCCCAGCAGCGGCGCACCGCGGCGGCGACGTGCGCCTCGCCGCGCACCCAGAGCTCGGTGTCCTGCAGCCCTGCGAAGCTCGCATCCTCGCTGTCCTCGCTGGTTGCGCTCGAGCGCACGGCGACCGGCATGCCGTCGCCGAGACGGCGATACGCTGCGGTGATCTCCGATTCCAGCTCGGGGGGCAGCGCCGCGCTCACCAGCCGCTCGCGGATCATCGACGTCGCGGCGTTGACCGCCGCCATGTCAGCGGGATCGAGCGCGGCGATGGTCCTGCGGATCGATCCGTCGCCGTCTACCGAGGCGAGGAACCGGTCGAACGCGGCGGTCGTGATCACGAAGCCGGGCGGAACGCGGATGCCCGCGCGGGTCATCTCGCCGAGGCTCGCGCCCTTGCCGCCGACGGATGCGCGGTCGCGCATGCCGATGTCGGCGAACCAGCTGACGAACGGTGTGCTTCCGGAGGTCATCGTCGCGCGTTCACTCCAGGATCGTCACGACGCCCCGATTGCCGTCGACGCGGATGCGCTGTCCGGAGCGGATGCGCTTCGTCGCCTGGCCCGTGCCGACCACCGCCGGCATGCCGTACTCGCGCGCCACGATCGCCGCGTGCGACATCGCACCGCCGATGTCCGAGACGGCCGCCTTGATCTTGTTGAAGAGCGGCGCCCAGCTCGGCGCGGTCACGGGGCAGACGAGGATGTCGCCCTCGCGCACCTCGCCGAACTCGTTGACGTTCTTCAGCACGCGCGCGATGCCTTCGACGACTCCAGGTGATGCCGCATAGCCGTGCAGCTCGTTCTCGTTCACCTCGCCCGGCGTGCGTGCCCACTCCTGCAGCGTCTCGGAGGTGATGCCCCAGAGCATCTGCACGGCGGGATCCTCGATGCGCTCCGGCATCGGACCGAGCGCGGGCGGCGCGTTCCACTCGCGCAGCTTCTCGATGATCTCCTTGCGCCGCGCGACGATCGGCTTCCAGTGGTTCTTTCCGACCGGTCCCGTGCCCGAAGCCCAGCCGAGTGCCACGTCGGTGAGCGCGTCCTCGACCTCCGTATGGCGCAGGTGGAAGATGTCTTCCGGATCGTCGATGAGACCCTGCCGCGCCAGCAGCCGGCCGAACTCGCGGATCTTGTTGAAGAACACCGTCGTGTGCCACTGCTCGCAGTAGAACTTGTGGTTCTCCACGTACGGGAACACGAGGTGGCACAGCTCGAGCATCTGATCGAAGGCCTTGCGGTCCTCCTCGGTCGTGAGCAGCTCGCGGTACTCGGCGATGATGCGCGCGCGCTCGCGGCGCAGCTCCTCGATCGGCCGGTCGAGACTCTTCCCCGCCTTGATCTGTCCGATGTACGAGTAGAGCGCCGAGAAGGGCAGGGTGAGATCGTCGTTCCAGCTCCGGTGGTGGTGGTAGAAGCCGTCGCCGGGCGTGACGTTGAACCACGGTTGACGTGACTTCTCGAGCTCCGCCAGCCACTTCTCACCCGCCTCGCCGCTCGCGCGCATCGCCTCGAGGATCTCGTTGGGATCGCGCCCTTCCGCGAAGTGGCCGTCCACGCCGAGCTCGACGGCGAGACGGGCGAGGCGCTTGATCTCGTCGTCCGGCCGGAACATCAGCACGTCGATGCCGGCCACCATGCGCGCGACCGTCTGATCGGAGATCTCGGGGAAGGCCTTCTTGCAGAACTGGAAGAAGACGAGATACGCACCGTACCCGAGCATCAGGAACTCGAAGTGGTGCTGCCACATCACCGAGAGGCTGTCGATGCAGCGGTGGAAGGATTCGCGCAGGTAGTGGTTCTGGGCGATACCGCGCGCTTCCCTGATGACCGCCTCGTCCTCGAACTCGGGGAGCTCGGGGATCTTCACCGCCTCGAGGTCCTCGATGAGCTTGAGCATGCGCTTGCGCCACTCCTCGTTGAGGCGCGTCCAGTTCTCGTAGTAGTAGCTCGCGCGCTCCTGGAACACCTTCGCGCGCTTCTCGATCTCCGCCGGATCCGACACGGCGTTCGCGGTGATGTACACGCGCCCGTTGATGATGCGGTAGTCGATGCCGAGCGCGGCCGGGAAGGCGAACATGCGCGTCGTGTTCGCCCCCATCGCGATGTACGGGATCTCCGTCGTGATGGCGTCGAAAGCAGGCATCGGCTCCGGAAAGTGCATCGAGTTGTAGAACCAGAAGCGCTGGTCATCCTCGGGCCGGAACCGCGTGAAGTAGGCGTACATGTCCTGCCACCCCTCCGTGCCGGGCACGTCGGCGATCTGTGAAGGGAGGGGGAAGGTGATCTTCTTCGGAGGGTTACCCGTCATACGCCATTCTCCCCGATCGAAACTCGTTGCAGGAGGCGGACGCCGCCAGGCGCCGCCGGCGAAGGATCGTTGCTCGAAGCGCCCCAGTCTCGACTGCGCGTGCGCAAATCATCCTCCGGTAGTGCGCTGCGACTGCCGGCGGAACTCTCCCGGCGTGAGGCCGAAGCGCTCGCGGAACACCCGTCCGAAATGGGACACGTCGTTGAAGCCGTGGTTCAATGCGATGTCCGTGATGCTCCGTCCACGCTGCGCGGGATCGGCGAGGGCGCGGGAGGCTTCCTCGAGCCGGCGGCGCAGGATGTAGCGCGCCGCGGTCTCCTCACCCTCCTCGAAGAGCTGGTGCAGATAGCGCACGGACACGCGCACGCCCTTCGCGACGCGCGCGGGCGTGAGATCGGGATCGAAGAGGTGCGTCTCGATGTACTCCCGGATCTGCTGCCGCCGGCGGGCCGCGAGCGTAGCAGGGGAGGGCGAGATCCCCTGGATCTCCGAGTAGGCGCTCGCGACGAGGTCGAGGAGCGCGTCGTTGAGCCGCGGCGGCAGGAGAGTATCCGGGCTCGCCAGGCAGTGCTGCCACAGATTCTGCAGGAAGCGCGAGGTGAGGCCGCTCACGGTGCCCGACCCGCGTAGCGTGACACCTGCGACGGCGTCTGTATCGCCGAGCCGGCGGGCAAGCTCCTGGTGCGGGATGCAGAACACGAGCGACCGGTTCCGCTCATCGATGTGCACGTCGTAGGGCCGCGTGCTGTCGAACAGCGTGAAGTCGCCGTATTCCACGCGCGTCTCGCGGCCCTCCTGCCGGTGAACGCAGGTACCCTCGAGCTGGAGACAGAGCAGGAAGCGGGGCTCGCGGGAGCGCGCCACGTGCTGGCGCGAGTGCTGGACTGCGGCCGGATCGGAGGTCACGTCGGCGATCGTCACCCGCCCGAGATCCGCGAGCGTGAGGCGTCCACTGAAGGCGTTCCAGTCGGCGGGGTCCACGGCGAGCTGGGTCATCACGCTGCCGGTCAGCTCGTTCCAGTAGTCCACACGCCGCTGCGGCGCTATGCCCTCCGTCGAAAAGGTTTCCAGGTGAGGCATGGTGGCGCCCCCTACGCACCGCAGCATCCACTGGTCGGGCAATCATAATCAGCTTCGGCCTGACTGGGCAGCAGGGCGGCCGGGGCCAGGCACGAGGTCGGGATTTCCCCGGCGGTGGACCCGCCTGCGCCGCCAGTCGAGCGGGGCTCGCCGCGCTGCGGCGTAATGGCGCGGTCGTCCGATTCCCGTGCGAGGTGACCGGAGCGTCATGCTGGAGCTGTACCACGCCGAACCAGCGGCCAATTCGATGAAGGTTCTCCTCTGCCTCAAGGAGAAGAACCTCGACTTCGTGAGTCACTACGTCAATCTGCTCATGTTCGAGCAGCACCAGCCCGAGTTCCTGAAGATCAATCCCAACGGCCAGGTGCCCGTGCTCGTGCACGACGGGGCGATCATCACGGAGTCCACCGTCATCAACGAGTACCTCGACGAGGTATTCCCTGACACACCCCTGCGGCCCGCCAACCCCCTCGAGCGCGCACGCATGCGCATCTGGAGCAAGTTCGTCGACGAGTATCTCTGCCCGGCCCTCAGCATGTGGGGCTGGCACATCCTCGTCCGGCGCGTGGCGAAGGCCCTGAACAAGGACGAGCTCGAGAAGGCGCTCGCGCGGATTCCGCTCGAGGAGCAGCGCGACAAGTGGGCGACGGTCGCGGGCGAGTCGTTCACGCCTGAGCAGCTGGAGGACTCGAGGCGCCGGCTCGCGGTCTCGGTCGAGCGCATGGAGAAGATTCTCGGCGAGTCGAAATGGCTCGCCGGCTCGACGTATTCCCTCGCGGACGTGAACTCCTACTCCATGGTCGCCGGTATCGCGCGGATATTCCCCGATCTCCTCAACGAGCGGACCGCGCCGCGCAGCTTCGAGTGGCTCGCGAGGATGAACGAGCGCCCGGCGGTCAAGGCGGCGCTCGCCATGCCGAATCGCGTGCCGGAGACGCTGCGCGCGCTGGGAGTGGAGCAGTAGCGGGAGCTCGCCCTCGACCGTGCGCCCGCGCCCACGGGACGTGACATACTCAGGCAATTCGTCGACCGAGGATGAGATTCCGATGCAGACCACTGGCGCCGCACTTCTCGAAGCGATGTACGAGACGGGGATCGAGTACCTGTTCGCCAATCTCGGCAGCGATCACACCGCTCTCGTGGAGGCGCTCGCGGCGGGGCGCAGAGCAGGGAAGAAGCTCCCGCAGATCGTCACCTGCCCGCACGAGATGGTCGCGCTGACGGCGGCGCACGGCTTCGCTCAGGTTTCGGGCCGGGCGCAGGCGGTGGTCGTGCACGTGGACTGCGGCACGCAGTCGCTCGCCGGCGCGATTCACAACGCCGCGAAGGGCCGCGTGCCGGTGCTCATCTTCGCCGGCACCTCGCCGGTGACGCAGGAGGGTGAGGCTCGCGGCAGCCGCAACGAGTTCATCCAGTGGATCCAGGACGTGTTCGACCAGCGCGGCATCGTGCGAGGCTACGTGCGCTACGACAACGAGATCCGCCGCGGCGAGAACGTCAAGCAGCTCGTCCATCGCGCGATGCAGTTCGCGTACAGCGATCCGAAGGGTCCCGTCTACCTGATGGCCTCGCGCGAGGTGCTCGAATCGGAAGTGCCGCCCGTCGCGCTGGACACCAGCAGGTGGGTTCCCGTCGCACCGTCCCCTCTGCCGCCCGATGCGCCGGCGATGATCGCCGATGCGCTGGCGAAGGCCCGGCGGCCGCTCGTCGTCACGTCCTACCTGGGCCGCAACCCGAAAGCCGTCGAGGAGCTGCTTCGACTGTGCCGCCGGCTCGGCGTCGGCGTGTTCGAGTCCGTGCCGAGCTACATGAACTATCCGGGCGACGACCCGATGCACCAGGGCGTGCAGTGGAACGAGAAGCGCCAGCACCCGGGTCTCGTCGAGGCCGACGTCGTGCTGGTGATCGACAGCGACGTGCCGTGGATTCCCACGATCCATCGGCCGTGCCCCGATGCGCGGATCTTCCACATCGATGTCGATCCGCTGAAGGTGCAGATGCCGCTGTGGTACATCCACGCGCAGCACGTCTTCCGCGCGGACGCGGCGCTCGCGCTGCGCCAGATCAACGAGCAGCTCGAGCGGCTTACCATCGACGAGGCTGCGGTGACGGAGCGCCGCAGGCACTACGAGCAGCGCCACGCGGCGCGGATGGAAGAGCTGAGCCGGCGTGAGCAGCCGAAAGGCGACGCGCTCACGCCGGAGTACCTGACGGCCTGCGTCCGCCGCGCCATCGGTCCCGAGGCGATCGTGCTCAGCGAAGGCGTAACGAACTTCGGTGTGATCTCCGAGCACGCCCGCCGCACGCGCCCGGGAACGTACTTCACGAGCGGCGGCGGCTCGCTCGGCTGGACCGGCGGTGCCGCGGTCGGCGTCAAGCTCGCGCGTCCCGATGCGCTCGTCGCCGCTCTCACGGGCGACGGTTCGTATCTGTTCTCGATCCCGTCCACCGTGCACTGGATGGCGCGGCGCTATCGCACGCCCTTCCTGCAGGTGGTCTACAACAACGGAGGCTGGCGCGCGCCGCGCTTCTCGGCGATCGGCGTGCATCCCGAAGGGTACGCGAGCCAGGGCGACGACATCGGCGTGAGCTTCGAGCCCTCGCCGGATCACGCCGGCATCGCGGCCGCGGCAGGCGGCGCGCACGCCGAGACGATCGAGCGGCCGGAGCAGGTCGAGCCGGCGCTGGAGCGTGCCCTGCGCGCGATCCGCGAAGAAGGCCGCTGCGCGGTCATCGACGCGCGGCTGACGCCGGGCTGAAGGGGAGCCGCCGCGCGGCGCGGCGGCGCCTCACCCGCTCAGAGACGGAAGACGCGCTCAGCGTTGAGCTGGAAGAACTTCTTCTTGTCCTCGTCCGGCATGTCCATCGCGTCGAGCGTGCGCACCTCGTCGGCGACGAACTGATAGGGATAGTCCATCGCGTAGAGCACGCGATCGACACCGAGCACGGACTGGCAGAACCTGATCGCGGGCTCCCACGCGACACCGCTGTTCGTCACGTAGAAGTTCTCGCGCAGGTACTCGCTCGGCTTTCTCCTGAGCGGCTTCACCGATTCGTAGCGCTTCGAGAGCACCGTCGCGCGGTGCATGTAGTCGATGCGGTAGAGCCAGAACGGCAGCGCCTCGCCGGTGTGCCCGAGGACGATCTGCAGCTTCGGGAACCGGTCGAATACTCCCTTCACGATGAGTCGCAGCGCGTGCAGCCCGGTCTCCACCGCGAATCCGTAGATCGCGCCGTCGAGCCCGCTCTCGAGGAAGGGGCCGATCATGGACTTCGGCGGCGTGTTCGGATGGATGTAGATCGGCACGTCGAGCGCCTCGGCGGCTTCGAAGATCGGCCAGAACTTCGGGTCGTCGAGGTACTCGCCGAGCGTGTGATCGTTGATCACCCCGCCCTTGAAGCCGAGCTGGCGCACTCCGCGCTCGAGCTCCTTCGCCGCCGCCTGCGGATCCTGCGGCGCGACCGCGGCCATGCCCGCATACCGCGTCGGATGGCGGCGGACGGCCTCGGCGAGCTGGTCGTTGCTGTCGCGTGCGAGAGAGACGGCCGTCGGCGCGTCGAACACCTGCACGCCGGGCGACGTGAGCATGAGGAGCTGCACGTCGATGCCCGCCGCATCCATGTCGCGGATGCGCTGCTCGCCGAGGTCCTGGATCTTCTCGATGATCGACCGTGCGCGATCGCTCGGGCTGCCGAGATAGAAGCTCCACATCGTGTTGAAGCCCGGATCGTCGACGACGCGCGATTCGAGGAGCTTCCGGTACTGCCGGAACAGCTCGGGCGGGGCCCATGCCTCCTCGGTCGCGATGCGCCGGTAACCCTTCGCGGGACCGACGGGAGTGCTCGGATTCACCGGGTTCTGTGTGTCGCTCATCGTGTGCAGCCCTTGCAGCCCTGAAGGAGAACGGATGGGCGCGCGATCATGGCACAGCGCGCGCGACGGCGGAAATCGTGCGCTCCGCACGCACGCGCGGGCATGCACCTCGCGGCCCGCCCCGCGTATCATGCGCGGATCGCGTGTGTCGGGAGTGCGTATGAAACCGGAGCTCGAGCTGCTCTTCGAAGTGAACGCCTCGCTCGATCCCGCGGTGGAAGTCGGGCCGACGCCGCGCGGGCTGCGGCGCGTGGTGCCGATCACCGGCGGAACGTTCGAAGGCCCGCAGCTGCGCGGGACGGTCGTACCGGGTGGCGCCGACTGGCAGTTCGTGCGCGCGGACGGCGTCACGGAGGTCGAGGCGCTCTACCTGCTGCGGACCGACGACGGTGTGCTCATCAAGGTGCACAACCGCGGCGTCCGCCACGGACCCGAAGAGGTGATGCGGCGGATCTACGCGGGCGAGGACGTCGATCCGGCCTCGTACTACTTCCGCGCGACGCCGACGTTCGAGGCGCCCGCAGGGCGCTACGAATGGCTCAACCGCAGTGTGTACGTGTGCACCGGCGCACGCTTCGGGCGCGCGGTGCGCCTGTGGATGTATCGCGTCACCTGACGCGAAGTGGAATGCATGTGCGGACCGCGGTGCGGTCCGTGCCGAGGAGTGATCCAGTGACTGTGAACTATCCAGAACCCAGGCTCTTCATCGCCGGCGAATGGGTTTCCGGAGGCGGACGCCGCACGCAGCCGGTCGTCAATCCCGCGACCGAGGAGGTGCTCGGTGAGCTTCCGCACGCGACGACGGCCGATCTCGATCGCGCGCTCGAGGCGGCGCGCAGGAGCTTCCCGAGCTGGCGCGCAGTGCCGCCGCACGAGCGCGGCCGCATCCTGAGGCGTGCGGCGGAGCTGCTGCGCGAGCGCAGCGAGCACGTCGCGCGCATCGCGACGATGGAAGAGGGCAAGCCGCTCGCCGAGTCGCGCCGCGAGGTGGAGATGTCGGCGGAGATCTTCGAGTGGTACGCCGAGGAGGGCCGGCGTGCCTACGGCCGCGTGCTGCCGCAGCGGGCGACCGGCGTGCGCATGACGGTGCTCAAGGAACCCGTGGGACCCGTCGCGGCGTTCGCGCCCTGGAACTTCCCGATCGGCAATCCCGCGCGCAAGATCGGCGCCGCGCTCGCTGCCGGATGTCCCTGCATCCTGAAGCCTGCGGAAGAGACGCCTGCCACGGCGCTCGAGGTCGCGCGTGCGCTGGTCGATGCAGGTCTGCCGCAGGGCGTGCTCTCGATCGTGTTCGGCGTGCCGGCCGAAGTCTCCGCGCATCTGCTCGCCTCTCCGGTCATCCGCGCCATCTCGTTCACGGGCTCGATCCCGGTGGGCAAGCAGCTCATGAAGCTCGCCGCCGAAGGCATGAAACGCACGACCATGGAGCTCGGCGGCCACGGTCCGGTGCTGGTGTTCGACGACGTCGATCTCGAGCAGGTGCTCGACCTGTCGGTGCCCGCGAAGTACCGCAACGCCGGCCAGGTCTGCGTCTCGCCGACGCGCTTCTACGTGCACGAGTCGCTGTGCCGGAAGTTCGCCGAAGGGTTCGCCGCGCGCGCCCGCGCGCTGAAGGTGGGCAACGGCCTCGAGAACGGCACGCAGATGGGACCGCTCGCGCATCCGCGCCGGCTCGAGGCGATGGAGCGGCTGCTCGACGACGCGCGGCGTCACGGCGCGCGCTTCCTCGCAGGCGGCGAGCGCATCGCCGGCAAGGGTTACTTCTGGCAGCCCACGGTGCTCGCGGACGTGCCCAACGAGGCGCGGATCATGAACGAAGAGCCCTTCGGGCCCGTGGCGATCATCAATCCGTTCTCGAGCTTCGAAGAGGCAATCGAGCAGGCGAACCGCCTGCCCTACGGGCTCGCCGCGTACGCCTTCACGCGCTCGGCGCGCACGGTCAACCTGCTCGGCGAGCAGATCGAGGCGGGCATGATCGGCATCAACAGCTATCAGATCTCGGTGCCCGAGTCGCCGTTCGGCGGTGTGAAGGAGAGCGGGCACGGCTCGGAGGAGGGCATCGAAGGCCTCGAGGCGTGCCTGGTGACGAAGTTCGTCACCGAGGCATGAGGGCGGCGGGGCGCGGAGTCGCTCCGCGCCTCATGCCGTCACGGTCGTGATGCGGGCCGAATTCCTGCCCGTGACGCAGAACACTTCCTGCGACTGGTAGTGTCTGCGGAACTCGCGCGGCGTCATCCCGTAGCGGGCGCGGAATACGCGCCCGAAATGCGTCGCGCTGTTGAAGCCGTAGTCGAACGCGATCGACGTCACGGTGCGTCCGCGCTGCGCCGGCAGCAGCAGCGCGCGCGAGCACTCCTCGAGCCGGCGGCGCAGGATGTAGCGCGCGACCGTCTCGTTCTCCTGTGAGAACAGGTGGTGCAGGTAGCGCGTCGTGATGCGGCACGCGGAGGCGATGCGCGACGGCGTGAGGTCCGGATCGCCGAGATGCGCTTCGATGTAGTTGATGATGCGCGTGCGATGCGCGGTGGCGAGCGATGAGCGCTCGGCGCGTGCGCGCGGCACGGTCGAATAGGCGCTCGCGATCAGGTCCAGGATGGCGTGCGTGACGCGCGGCGCAGTCGCCGGATCGAAGCCCTCGCAGCACTGCCGCCAGAACTGACGCAGGAAGCCCGAGAGGAGCCCCGACAGGCCGTTCGTGCCGGACATCGGCAGCGCCACGATGCTCTCGGGCGAGGCCAGATGGCGGCGCATGATCTCGTGCGGGATGCCGAGCACGAACATGTTGTTCGGCTTCTCGAAGATGATCTCGTAGGGCCGCGTGCTGTCGCAGATCGTGAAGTCGCCGCGTCCGAGACGCGCTTCGCGCCCGTCCTGGCGGTTGATGCTCTCGCCTTCGAGCTGCATGTGCAGGAAGAACATCGCCTCGCGCGTGCGCGCGACGTGCTGATGCGAATGACGGACCCATTGCGAGTCGGAGTACACCTCGGCGAGGCGGATGTCTCCGACGCGGGTGCGGGCGAGCCAGCCCGTGAAGCTGTCGAGATCGACCGGATCCGCGACGATCGGCGTGAAGCTCTCGCACGCCATGTCGTTCCAGAACTCGATCTTGCGACGCGGTTCCAGTCCAGCCGTCGAGAACGTCTCCAGATGAGCCATGAAAAGCCCTCCGCAGTCTCGTTCTTCACGCTCACCGGGGCGGTGCCCGTGGCCGTCGCGCAACAGCCGTGGCGGCGGCGATCGCTACTCAGTATGCGCTGATTTCGGGCATCTGAATATGCCTCCGTTGCAGGTCCGGCACACCTTCCGACCGGACAGACCCTTTGAATGAGCCGGAAGCTCCGGCCGCGGATCGGCTACACGCGGGAGGGATTGGTTATATACAATAACGATATCGGCACGATCGGCGCCGCACCCTGTTGCGCGCGAAACACGTCAAGGCAGCGCATTCCCCGCAGCAGCGGGAGCGGGCCCGCGACGTGCGATGCCTTCATGACTGGACGACGACAAGGGGATCCTCGATGAGTACACGCGTGGTTTCGGTCGAATTTCAGGACAACGTGGCGGTCGTGACCGTCGATAACCCGCCGGTCAACACGATCACCGCCGCGGTGCGCGAGGGCTTGTTCCAGGCGGCCGACCAGATCCGCGCGCAGCCCGGGGTGAAGGCCGTGGTGCTCCTCTGCAAGGGCAGCACCTTCTTCTCCGGCGCCGACATCAACGAATTCTCCGGCCCGCCCAAAGAGGAGGAGTACCGCCGGCTGTTCGCCCAGTGGGAGGGCATGTCCGTTCCGGTCGTCGCCGGCATGCACGGCACCGTGCTCGGCGGCGGGCTCGAGCTCTCGCTGGCCTGCCACTACCGCGTCGCGGCTCCCGGGACGCGACTCGGACTTCCCGAAGTGACCCTCGGCATCATCCCGGGCGCGGGCGGCACCCAGCGTATGCCGCGCCTCATCGGCGTCGAGAAAACGCTCGAGCTGATCCTGAGCGGACGTCCGGTGGATGCGGCGAAGGCCGTCGAGCTCGGTTTCGTCGATGCGGTGATCGAGGGAGATCTCGCGCAGGGCACGATCGAGTTCGCAAAGCGGCTCGTCGCGGAGGGCAAGGGACCGCGCCGCACGAGCGAGCGGAACGTCGACCCGGCGACCGCGACCGACGAGATCATCGCGCGCCTCACCGAGCAGGCGAAGAAGCAGTATCCGAACCGTCAGGCGCCGTTCTTCGCGATCGACGCGGTACGTGCCTCGCTGCGTCTGCCGCTCGAGGAAGGTCTGAAGTACGAAGAGGAGCTCGCCAACCGCAGCAAGGCGACGACCGAGGCGAAGGCGCTCATCCACGTGTTCTTCGCCGAGCGCGAGACGCGCAAGATTCCGGGACTGCCCGCCGACGTGAAGGCGCGGCCCGTGCAGAAGGCGGGCGTCGTGGGAGCGGGCACGATGGGCGGCGGCATCGCGATCTGCTTCGCGAATGCCGGCATCCCCGTTACCGTGCTCGATGCGACCCGTGAAGCGCTCGACCGCGGCCTCAAGCGCGTCGAGGAGACCTTCGACTCGATGGTCAAGCGCGGGCGCATCACGGCGGAGGACAAGGCGAAGCGCATGAGCCTGATCCGCGGCACGCTGGACTACGCCGATTTCGCCGATGCGGACGTGATCATCGAGGCGGTGTTCGAGGACATGAACCTCAAGAAGAAGGTGTTCGCCGAGCTCGATCGCGTCGCGAAGCCCGGCGCCGTGCTCGCCACGAACACCTCGACGCTCGACATCGACGAGATCGCGAGCTCGGTGAGCCGTCCTCAGGACGTGATCGGCATGCACTTCTTCTCGCCGGCCAACGTCATGCCGCTGCTCGAGGTCGTGCGCACCGACCGCACCGGCCCCGAGACGCTGCGCACGGTGATGGATCTCGCGAAGCCGCTGCGCAAGACGCCCGTGCTCGCGAAGGTCTGCTACGGCTTCATCGGCAACCGCATGATGGAAGGCTATGCGCGCGAGGCGCAGCGCATGGTGCTCGAAGGCGCCACGCCGCGTCAGGTCGACAGCGCGCTCGAGCGCTTCGGCATGGCGATGGGCATTCTCGCGGTCTTCGACATGGCGGGCGTCGACGTCGGCGTGAACGTGCACAAGGCGAACGCCGACAAGTACCCGCCCGATCCGACGTACTACCAGGCCGATCTCGCGCTCTACGAAGCCGGACGCCTCGGGCAGAAGACCGGCAAGGGGTACTACCGCTACGAGCCGGGCGACCGCACGCGTTACGACGATCCGGAGGCGATCGAGCTCATTCGCGCCCGCGCGAAGAAGCTCGGCGTCGAGCCGCGCGAGCACACCGAGGAGGAGATTCTCGAGCGCTGCCTCTATCCACTCATGAACGAGGGCTTCAAGATCCTCGAGGAAGGCGTCGCCCTGCGCGCGAGCGACATCGACGTGGTGTGGACGTCCGGCTACGGCTTCCCGCGCTACCGCGGCGGTCCGATGTTCTATGCCGAGACCATCGGCCTGAAGACGCTGCTCGACGGCATGCTGAAGTACCGTGAGATCTTCGGCCCGATGCACTGGGAGCCTGCACCGCTCCTCGTGAAGCTCGTGAAAGAGGGCAAGTCGATCGCGGACTGGGAGCGGTCGCGCACCTGAGCGCCGCAAGAGCCATGAGATCCGCCCGGGACCGGTCTGTGTGTGACGGACGGCGTGACGCACAGCCGGTCCCCGACGACGAACACGCCGTCGATCTCGGGCCGCTCGACGATTTCATCGGTTACGTCCTGCGCCGTGCGTGGCTGCGCGTGTCCGCCGACTTCCAGGCAGCGCTCAGGGAAGTCGATCTCAAGCCCACGCAGTTCACGGTGCTGCTCATCATCGGCCGCAACGTGGGGCTGAGTCAGTCCGAGGTCTGCTCGGCACTCGGCATCCAGAAGACGAACTTCGTGCCGCTCCTCAACGAGCTCGTGCGGCGCGGGCTCGCCGAGCGACGCCCTGCGGCCTCCGATCGTCGTTCACACGCGCTCCATCTGACGCCGGAAGGCGAGGCGCTCCTCGAGCGGGCGATGACGCTGCACGCGGCGCTCGAGGAACGGCTCACGGCGAGAGTCGGCAAGCGCGGGCGCGAGAAGCTCATCGAGCTCCTGCACCGGCTTTCCCGGACGGACTGAGCGACGCAGGGCACCCGATGCAGGCGCCGCGTGCCTGCACGCGGCGGGGCCGCGGACGCGCTCAGGCGAGCTCTGCCTGCGCGATCGCTTCCGCGCCACCGAGCACGATGGCCTCGTGCACGGCTGCGCGCGGCAGCACGTGCGCGGCGTAGAACGCGGCGAGCTGAACGACGGAGCGTGAATGCGTGTCCGCGTCCTCCACGGCACGTCGCGCGGCGAGCGCCCACTGCCACCCGCCCGCGAGCACGCCGAGCCAGTGCAGGAAGTGATAGGCGGTCGCACCGACGAGCTCGGTATCCTTCGCTGCACGTGAAACGAGCTCCGTTGCGGCCGCGCGCAGACGGGCACATCCATCGAGCAGACCGTCGCGGAGCCTGGCGAGCGCATGCTCCTCGGCGGACAGCGCCTGAGCGGCAGCTTCCATCTCGGTGATCAGCGCTTCGAGCTCTCTGCCGCCGTCCCGCACGATCTTGCGGCCGAGCAGGTCCTGGGCCTGGATGTAGTTGGTACCCTCGAAGATCGGCCCGATGCGCGCGTCGCGGTAGACCTGAGAGATCTCCGCATCGTCGATGAAACCGGCGCCGCCGTGAACCTGCACGCCGAGCGACGCCACTTCGACGGCGGTCTCCGAGCACCAGGCTTTCACGACGGGAGTGAGAAGGCTCGCGCGCCGTTCGGCCGCGGCGCGCACCGCTTCATCGGGTGCACCGTGCGCCACGTCGATCGCGGCCGCGGCCGTGTAGGCGAGACACCGCGCCGCATGCGTGAGCGCGCGCATGGTGAGCAGCATGCGGCGCACGTCCGCGTGCTCGATGATCGGTCGCTGCTCTCCGCGCGCGTCGCGGCCCTGCAGCCGCTCGCGCGCGTGCGAGAGTGCGAGCTGACACGCACGCTCGGCGAGACCGGTCGAATGCAGGCCCACGCCGAGGCGCATGTGGTTCATCATCGTGAACATGCACGCGAGACCCTCGTGCAGCCGGCCCACGAGCCAGCCGCGTGCGCCCTCCGCGTCACCCAGCGCCAGCACGCAGGTCGGGCTCGCGCGGATGCCCATCTTGTGCTCGAGCGACACGGCGTGGACGTCGTTGCGAACGAGCGTGCCGTCCGCCGCGGGCACGAATTTCGGCACCAGGAAGAGCGAGAGACCCTTCGTTCCCGCGGGCGCATCCGGGGCGCGGGCGAGCACGAGATGCACGATGTTCTCGGCCATGTCGTGGTCGCCCCAGGAGATGTAGATCTTGCGGCCGAACAGCCGCCATGCCGTGCCGTCCGGCTCGGCCCGCGTGCGCAGCGTCGACAGGTCCGATCCCGCCTGCGGCTCGGTGAGCGCCATCGAGGCGGTCCACTCGCCGCTCACAAGCCTCGGCAGATACGTTTCCCGCAGCTCCTGCGGCGCATGGGCGCGAAGCGCCTCGATCGCACCGACCGCCACCTCCGGGCACATGGCGAAGGCGAGATTCGCGCCTCCCCACATCTCCGTCACTGCCGCCGAGAGCAGGAGCGGCAGGCCCTGGCCGCCGAACTCCTCGGGTGCGCCGAGCGAGGTCCAGCCGTCTTCTCTGAAGCGGCGATAGGCGTCCGCGAAGCCCGGTGTCGTCACGACACCCTCCGCGGTGCACCGCGCCGGTGAGCGATCACCCGCCGGATTGAGAGGGGAGAGCACCTCGCCGGCGAAGCGCGCGGCGCTCTCGAGCACGGTGTCGGCGAGCTCGCCGAACACGTCGGCCATTCCGTCGAGGGTCGAAAGTCCTGTCGCGTCCGCCGCTTGATGCAGTGCAAGACGCATGAGGTGCAGAGGGGCTTCGTAAGTCGTCGTCATCGTCTTTCGTGCACCCCGCCTCGGGTTCAGGGGGTGCGTCCGTGATCCTGGAAGAGGCTGGAAACTACGCTGCGGAGCCACCGCGAGGCCGCATCGTAGTGGAATTTGCGGTGCCAGTGCTGCTTCACGTCGATGCGCGGCATCTCGATCGGGAGGGAGACCATCCGGAGATTCGCCATGATGCTGCAGAAGTACTCCGCGAGCGGCTGGGGGACGATCACGATGAGATCGGACTGCGCGATGATCATCGGAATGCTCGTGAAGTGCGGCGTGTCGAGCACGACGCGCCTCTGGATGCGCTTGCGCGCGAGGTAGCGATCGACGACCTCCTGGCTCCGGCTCTCCGCGTGCACGACCGCGTGTCCGAGAGAGAGGAACTGCGCCATCGTGAGCTTGCTGCTGCGGATCGGATGGTCGGCACGCAGGATGCTCGCGAACGTGTCCGTGTACAGCCGCTGCTGGAAGAAGTTGCTCTTCTTGATGTCGGGGAAGTAGCCCACGGCAAGATCGATCTCGCCGCTCTCGAGGCCGCGCTCGATCTCGGGCGCCGGCAGGCTGACGGAGCGCACCGTGGCTTCCGGCGCGAGCCGTCTGATGCGCTCGAGAACCTTGGGCAGGAAGATCATCTCGCCCGCATCGGACAAGGCGAAGGTGAAGCGCCGCTTCGTCGTTGCCGGGTCGAATTTGACGTCGGCTACGATCTCCTGCTCGATGCGGTCGAGCACCCCGCGGGCCGAGCGCGCGATCGCGGCCGCGCGCGGCGTCGGCTCCATGCCGTGCGGCGTTCGAACGAAGAGCGGGTCGTCGAAGTGCGCGCGAAGCTTGGCGAGCGCCGCGCTCACGGCGGGCTGGCTCATGCCGAGCGACAGAGCGGCCTGGCTGACGCTGCGGCGCTCATAGAGCGCCACCACTATCGGCAGCAGATTGAGATCGAGGCGGCGGGACATCGTGGCCCTGGGCGTTCCGGCTATTCGTCGAACGAATGGACGATATTACCGAAATCGCAGTGCGGTATACGGACTTCTCCTGTGACCAGTATCGCGGTCCGCGGGGCGGATTTATATTGGCGGCTCCGGGAGGCGGAGCCTCGCAACAGGAAAGTCGAGGGCACCATGAAGACGAAGGCAGCAGTCTGCTATGCGGCGGGCAAGCCGCTCGAAGTGGTGGAAGTCGATCTCGAAGGACCGAAGGCCGGAGAGGTACTGATCGAGATCAAGGCAAGTGGCGTATGCCACACGGACGAGTTCACGCGTTCCGGCGCCGACCCTGAGGGACTCTTCCCGGTGATCCTCGGCCACGAGGGAGCCGGCGTGGTCGTGGACGTGGGGCCCGGCGTCACGTCCGTGAAGAAGGGGGATCACGTCATTCCGCTCTACACGCCCGAATGCCGCCAGTGCAAGTCGTGTCTGTCCCGCAAGACGAACCTCTGCACGGCGATCCGCGCCACGCAGGGCAAGGGCGTGATGCCGGACGGCACGAGCCGGTTCTCCATCGGCAAGCAGATGATCCACCACTACATGGGCTGCTCCACTTTCTCGAACTTCACCGTACTGCCCGAGATCGCGGTGGCGAAGATCCGGGAAGACGCGCCGTTCGACAAGGTGTGCTACATCGGCTGCGGCGTCACGACCGGAATCGGAGCGGTCATCAATACGGCCAAGGTGGAACCGGGCGCCAACGTCGTGGTGTTCGGGCTCGGCGGCATCGGTCTCAACGTCATCCAGGGCGCCCGCATGGTCGGCGCGAACAAGATCATCGGCGTCGACATCAATCCGAAGCGCAAGGAGCTCGCAGAGAAGTTCGGCATGACGCACTTCGTGAATCCGAAGGAGGTCAAGGGCGATCTCGTCGCGCACCTCATCGAGCTCACCGATGGCGGTGCCGACTACAGCTTCGAGTGCGTGGGCAACGTCGATCTGATGCGGCAGGCGCTCGAATGCTGCCATCGCGGCTGGGGTGTCTCGGTGATCATCGGCGTCGCGGGAGCAGGGCAGGAGATCCGCACCCGTCCGTTCCAGCTCGTGACGGGTCGCGTGTGGAAGGGCACCGCGTTCGGCGGCGCGCGCGGCCGCACCGACGTGCCGAAGATCGTCGACTGGTACATGGACGGCAAGATCCAGATCGATCCGCTCATCACGCACGTCATGCCGATCGAGAAGATCAACGACGCCTTCGACCTCATGCACAAGGGCGAGTCGATCCGCTCCGTCGTGACGTTCTCCTGAAGGAGGCTGCAGCATGGACGCCCCACTCGAGACGATCAGCCGGCACAGGTGCTTCGGCGGGTTCGTGAGCTTCCATCGCCACGAATCCGCCGAGACGCGCTGCTCGATGCGCTTCGCGGTGTTCACACCGCCGCAGGCCGAGAAGCAGCGCGTTCCCGTTCTCTATTACCTCGCCGGTCTGACGTGCACCGAAGAGACCTTCATGATCAAGGCCGGTGCACAGCGCGTGGCCGCGGAACTGGGACTCATGCTCGTCGCTCCGGATACGAGTCCGCGCGGCGTGCCGCTGCCGGGCGACAGCGACTCCTGGGATTTCGGCGTCGGGGCAGGCTTCTATCTCGACGCCACCCAGGAGCCCTGGTCACGTCACTACCGCATGTATTCCTACGTCACGCGCGAGCTGCCGGCGCTCATCGAGCGCCACTTCCCGGCGGACATGGAGCGCCAGGGCATCTTCGGTCATTCGATGGGCGGTCACGGCGCGCTCACCATCTATCTCAAGAATCCCGACCGGTATCGCTCCGTGTCGGCATTCGCGCCGATCGCGGCGCCGATGCGCTGCCCCTGGGGCGAGAAGGCGTTCACGGGATACCTTGGCCCCGACCGCTCGCGCTGGACCGAATACGATGCGAGCGAGCTCGTCTCGCGCGTGAAGGACGGTCCGAGCCGGCCGCCGATCCTCGTCGATCAGGGGCTCGCCGACCAGTTCCTCGAGCAGCAGCTCCATCCGCACATCTTCGAGGAGGCGTGCCGGAGTGTGAAATATCCGCTCACGCTCAGGCGCCACGAAGGCTACGATCACGGTTACTATTTCATCTCGACGTTCATCGAGGATCACCTGCGCCACCACGCCGGCCTCCTCGGCGCGCCGGGCAATCGTTGAGCGCCGAAATCTGCAACGAGAAACCACGCCGGATCGGACCGTGCCCGGCGCGGTCCGATCGAAGGACATTCAATGACTCATACAACTGCCGTCAGGGTCACCAGCGAAAGCCGCACCAGACCTCCTTTCCGTGCCGAGCACGTGGGGAGCTTCCTGCGCCCGAAGCCGCTGCTCGAGGCGCGCGAGAAGTTCAAGGCCGGGGAGATCAGCGCGGCCGATCTGCGCGCAGTGGAGAACGAGGCCATCCTCCAGG
>QGVD01000024.1 GCA_003242685.1 Pseudomonadota bacterium
ACGAGCGCGCTGCTCGCGAACGGCGTGCATCTCCTCGGGCGGAGCTTCAAGTATCACCGGCCGCGCGGCGTGCTCTCGTTCGCGAACCACGACGTGAACGTCATGGTGCAGGCGGGCTCGGAGCCGAACGTCCGTGCCGACGTCACGCCGCTCGAGGAGGGGCTCAACCTCCGTGCCGTCAATACGCGGGGCGGGCTCGAGCGCGATCGCGGGCGGTTCATCGAGTGGCTCGCGCCTTTCCTGCCCGTCGGGTTCTACTACAAGGCGTTCCACTCGAAGACGCTGTTCCCGTTCTGGGAACGCATGATCCGCGGGATGGCGGGCCTCGGGACCGTCGATCTCACGGCCAGGCGCGTCCGCACGGCCAAGCGCTACGACTGGTGCGACGTGCTGGTGATCGGCGGCGGACCGTCGGGTCTCGCGGCGGCACTTGCGGCGGCCGACGCAGGTGCAGAGGTCGTGCTCGTCGACGAGAACGCGCGTCTCGGCGGCAGCGGTCAGTACAACCTGGGCGCCGACCAGGATCAGCGGCGGCACGTCGCTCAGCTCGCCGCGGCCGTTCACGCGCACGAGCGCATCCGCGTGTATCTCGGAACGTACGCGGCCGGTTACTACGCCGATCACTGGGTGCCCCTCGTCGGTCCGGAGTTCATCACGAAGGTGCGCGCCGGTGCCGTGGTCTGCGCGACGGGCGCGTTCGAGCAGCCCGCCGTGTTCGGTCACAACGATCTGCCGGGCGTCATGCTCGGCTCCGCCGCGCAGCGGCTCATCTATCGCTATGCGGTGGCTCCGGGCACGCGCGCCGTCGTGCTCGCCGGAAACACGGATGCGTACCGGGTCGCGCTCGATCTGCACACGCACGGTGTAACCGTCGCGGCCATCGCTGACCTGCGCGAGGAGGGCGAGACATCGCCGTTTGGAACGGAGGTTCGCGAGCTCGGTATCCCGGTCTTCGACGGCTTCGGCGTGTACGAGGCGGTCGGACGAGAGAGAGTCACGGCCGCGCGCATCGCTCCGGTCGTCGACATCGGCCGCCTCGACGCGACGTGCGCCAGACGCATCGAGTGCGATCTCATCGTGATGAGCGTCGGGTGGGCGCCGGCGGCATCGCTCCTCAACCAGGCGGGCATGCGCGCGCGCTTCGACGAGCACCTGTCGCAGTTCGTGCCCGAGGAGCTGCCCGAAGGCGTCTACGCGTGTGGCCGGGTCAACGGCATCCACCACTACGCCCTGAAGCTCGAGGACGGACGACGCGCGGGGCTGCTCGCCGCCGAAGGCGCGGGTGTTCCCGTCGATCCGGGACTTCTCGCGCGCGCGCGTGCGCTCACGCTGTGCGAGGCTTCGCGGCCCTCTCATTCCTATCCGATCTTCGAGCACGCGCGCGGCTGGAACTTCGTCGACTTCGACGAGGATCTGCGCCTCGACGACTTCCGCAATGCGGTCCAGGAAGGCTTCGACAGCATCGAGCTGCTCAAGCGCTACACCACGGTCGGGATGGGCCCGAGCCAGGGCAAGCATTCGAACATGAATGCGATCCGCATCCTCGCGCGGCTGCGGCACACGTCGCCGGGCCGGATCGGTGCGCCGACGTCGCGGCCGATGTTCCACCCCGTGCCGATGTCGCATCTCGCCGGGCGCGGCTTCCACGTCGAGCGCGAGACGCCGCTGCATGCCGAGCACGAGGCACTCGGTGCGCGCTTCATGCTCGCGGGTCAGTGGCGGAGGCCCGAGTACTACGCGCGCGGCAGTCTGTCGCGCGAGGAGGCGATCCGCGAGGAAGTCCTCACCGTGCGGCGTGCGGTCGGCGTGATCGACGTCGGCACGCTCGGCAAGATCGAGGTGCGCGGTCCGGATGCAGCGGAGTTCATCGAGCGCGTCTACACCGGCCGCTTCGTGCAGCAGAAGGCGGGCACGACGCGCTACGGTCTGATGCTCGACGAGGCGGGCGTCATCGTGGACGACGGTGTCGTCGCGCGCCTCGCTCCGGATCACTTCTATATCACGACGACGACGAGCGGCTCGGCGAGCGTGTACCGCGAGCTGCAGCGGCTCGCCATCGTGTGGCGGATGCGCGTGATGCTCGCGAATCTCACGGGGCACATGGGCGCCGTGAATCTCGCAGGTCCACGCGCACGCGCCGTGCTGAGCGCGCTGACGAGCGCAGATCTCTCGGAGCGCGCCTTTCCGTACCTCGCGGTCCGTGTGGCGTCGGTCGCCGGCGTCGAGTGCCGGCTCATGCGCGTCGGTTTCGTCGGCGAGCTCGGCTACGAGGTCCACGCGCCTGCCGACTGCATGGCTCACGTCTGGAACGCGATCCTCGAGGCGGGGCGTGCGCACGGAATGCAGCCCTTCGGCGTCGAGGCGCAGCGCGTGCTGCGGCTCGAGAAGGGGCACCTGATCGTCGGGCAGGACACGGACGGTCTCACGAATCCGTACGAGGCGGGCTGCGAGTGGGCGCTCGCGATGGACAAGCCGTTCTTCGTCGGGAAGCGCAGTCTCGAGGCGATCGGCCGGCGGCCGCTGCGCCAGCGGCTCGCCGGGTTCGAGCTCATCGACTCGAGCGGACCGCTGCCCAAGGAATGCCATCTGGTGGTCGAGAAGGGTGAGATCGCGGGCCGTGTCACGAGCATCGCCCTGTCGCCGACGCTCGGTCGCGCCATCGGGCTCGCAATGCTCACGCCGTCTCTCGCCGAGCCGCAGACCCGCATCACGATCCGCGGCGACGGCGGCGAGATGATTCCGGCCGTCGTCGTGCCGACGCCCTTCTACGACGCCCGCAACGAGCGGCAGCGTCTTCCGGAGGCCGCATGACACCGCGCCGCTCGGCTTTCCATCACGTCAGCCGCGAAGCGGTGCGGCCGCTCGTCGGTGCTTCGCAGCCGGGTGTCGTTCCGCAGGAAGCGCATGGCGCCGATCGTCAGCATGAATTCGTTCTGCGCGCCGTGGGTCTGTCCGACGTGTCCCTGCGGGCGAAGATCGGGCTCAAGGGCGAGGGAGCCTCGGCAGTGCTCGCAGCCCGCGGTCTGCCGCTGCCGGCGCCGGCGAACCGCTGGATGCCGTATCGCGGAGGCCTGATCGCGCGTCTCGGAAACACGGAGTTCCTGCTCGAAGCGCCGGCGGACGACGACTGGACGCGGGAATTCCGCGCGATCGACGCGGCGGATGCGATGCCCGTGATCCGCAGTGACGCATCGCTCCTGCTCTTCGGCGAGCGCCTGCCCGAGCTGCTCGCGCAGGTCTGCGCGGTCCGGTTCACGTCGCGCCTCGCGGAAGACCGCGAGCTCGTGCTCACGCAGCTCGCCGGTGTGTCCGTGCTCGCGATCCCGTTTCGTGCGGCGCCGGCTCCGGCGCTGCGGCTGTGGTGCGACCCGACGTTCGCACCGAATCTCTGGCGCACGCTCGCGACCATCGTGTGCGAGCTCGGCGGTGCGCCAGTCGATCCTGCCGGGTTGGGGGAGCTCGGCATTCCCTGCATCTGAGTCGAGGAGTACACGACAATGAATCTCGAGCAGGCGAAGAAATATCTGGCGGAGCGTGACCTGCGCTACGTGCTTGCCCAGTTCGTCGACATCCACGGTGTGGCCAAGACGAAATCGGTTCCGGCCGAGCACCTGGAGATGATCGTCAACGAAGGCGCCGGCTTCGCCGCCTTCGCGGTCTGGGGCCTCGGTATCGGCCCGGAAGGGCCCGACTACATGGCGCGCGCGGATCTCTCGACGCTCACCGTCTTGCCCTGGATGCCCGGGTATGCGCGCGTGGTGTGCGACGGCTTCGTGCGCAACGAGCCTTACCCGCTGTGCTCACGGGTGGTGCTGAAGCGAGCGCTCGCCGATCTCGCGCGGCGCGGAATGACCATGTACACGGGAATCGAGCCGGAGTTCGTCCTCCTGAAGCGCGGCACCAACGGCGATCTCGTGCTCTGGGACGAGGCCGACATGCTCGAGAAGCCCTGCTACGACTTCAAGGGGCTCGCGCGCAGCGCGGAGTTCCTCGACCGGCTCGTCGAGGCCGTGCGTCCCGCGGGGCTCGACGTCTACCAGATCGATCACGAGGACGCGAACGGCCAGTTCGAGGTGAACTTCACGTACTCGGACGCGCTCACCACCGCGGATCGCCTCGTGCTGCTGCGCATGGCGGCCTGCGACATCGCCTCGCGCATGGGCATGGTGTGCTCGTTCATGCCCAAGCCCTTCTCGAACCGCACCGGCTCGGGAGCTCACTTCCACATCTCGCTGGGCGACGATAGGACGAAGAACCTCTTCCACGACGACTCGGATCGCCACGGGCTCGGCCTTTCGAAGATGGGCTACCACTTCGTCGGCGGCATCCTCGCGCACGCGCGGGCGCTCGCCGCGATCGCCGCGCCGACCGTCAACTCCTACAAGCGGCTCGTCGTCGGCCGCTCACTGTCCGGCGCGACCTGGGCGCCGGCGTACGTCGCGTACGGTGACAACAACCGCACGGCGTGCGTGCGCATCCCGTACGGGCGCATCGAGCTGCGGCTGCCCGATTCGTCGTGCAATCCCTATCTGGTGACGGCTGCGGTCCTCGCGGCCGGCATGGACGGCGTGGAGCGCGAGCTCGATCCCGGTCCGCCCCTCAACGACAACCTCTACGAGTGGAGTCCGCGACGCATCCGGGAGGCTGGCATCAGGCTCCTGCCGCAGAACCTCGCCGAGGCGCTCGATGCGCTCGAGCAGGACGAGGTCGTGATGAACGCGCTCGGTGCGCCGCTCGCCCGCGAGTTCATCGAGCTCAAGCGGATGGAGTGGGTGGAGTACAGCCGGCACGTCTCGGACTGGGAGCGCCGGCGCTACGCGGATTTCTTCTGACGCGGCGCCAGGAACGGCGTCGCGTTTCTTCCCGGAGGCTACATGTGCGGAATCGTCGGTCTCTATCTCAAGAACTCTGCGCTCGAGCCGCGCCTCGGCGAGCTCTTCGAGCCGATGCTGATCTCCATGACGACGCGCGGTCCCGACAGCGCAGGCTTCGCGATCTACGGTGACGAAGTCGACGAGCGTCACGTGAAGGTGACGCTGCGGCATCCGGACCCGAAGTACGACTGGGACGCGCTCGCGCTCGCGGCGCGGGAGCTCGACCCGCAGCTCGCGTGGCATCGGAACGCCATCGTCGCCGTGTTCAAGCTGGCCGCCGACGAGGCGACGGTACGCGAGTGGCTCGCACGCAGCGTGCCGGACGTGCGGATCATGAGCATCGGCCGCAGCATCGAGATCCTGAAGGACGTCGGGCTGCCGGCGGACATCTCGCGGCGCTTCGGGCTCGCGCGCATGCAGGGAACGCACGCCATCGGCCACACGCGCATGGCGACGGAGAGCGCCGTGACGCTCGAGGGAAGTCATCCGTTCTCGACGGGTCTCGATCTCTGCCTCGTGCACAACGGCTCACTGTCGAACTACAACCGTCTGCGGGCGAAGCTGCGGCGCGAAGGCATCGAGTTCGAGACGGAGAACGACACGGAAGTCGCAGCGGGCTATCTCACGTGGCGCCTCATGAAGGGCGATTCGCTCACGGAGGCGCTGAAGGCAGCCCTCAGGGATCTCGACGGCTTCTTCACCTTCACCATCGGCACACGCGAGGGTTTCGCCGTGCTGCGCGATCCGATCGCCTGCAAGCCCGCGGTGATCGCCGAGACCGACGACTACGTCGCGATGGCATCCGAGTATCGCGCGCTCACGTCTCTGCCGGGCATCGCCGCGGCGCGCGTGTGGGAACCGGAGCCGGCGGAAATCTACGTGTGGGAGCGCGGCTCATGATGAAGTTCGATCTGGCAAGTCATTCCGTACGCGAGCTCAATCAGCTCCTCCACGAGCAGGCACGGCAGCTCACGGAGCGCGAGTGGCTCGTGCTCAATCCCGGCGGGGCGCACAGCATCGCCTGCGGCATCGACCAGGAGCTCTCGGTCACGATCGACGGTCACTGCGGCTACTACTGCGCGGGCATGAACAAGAAGGCGCACGTGACCATCCGCGGCAACGCGGGTGTCGGCGTCGCGGAGAACATGATGTCCGGCGTCGTGCGCGTGCTCGGTGACGCCTCGCAATCGGCCGGCGCGACGGCGCACGGTGGTCTCCTCGTGATCGAGGGCAATGCGTCCGCCCGCTGCGGTATCGCGATGAAGGGCATCGACATCGTGGTCAAGGGCAGCGTCGGCCACATGAGCGCCTTCATGGGACAGGCGGGCAGGCTCGTCGTGTGCGGAGATGCCGGCGACGCGCTCGGCGACTCACTCTACGAGGTGCGCATCTACGTGCGCGGCAAGGTGCGTTCGCTCGGCGCCGACTGCATCGAGAAGCCGATGCGCGAGGAGCATCTCAAGGAGCTGCGCGAGCTCCTCGCCCGAGCGGACGTCGATGCCGACCCGCGCGACTTCCGCCGCTACGGCTCGGCGCGCCAGCTCTACAACTTCAAGGTGGACAACGCGGCGGCGTACTGAGCGCCGCCCACGAGGGATCCCGGTCATGACACGAGACGTACTGCCGCACCTGCGCGAATCCGCGACCTTCGATCGCGCGGTGATCCACGAGATCCAGCGCGCCGCGGAGACGGGTATCTACGACATCCGCGGATGGGGCGCGAAGCGCCGCGTGCCGCACTTCGACGATCTCCTGTTCCTCGGCGCCAGCATGTCGCGCTATCCGCTCGAGGGATACCGCGAGAAATGCGCCACGAACGTGGTGCTGGGCACGCGCTACGCGAAGAAGCCCATCGAGATCTCGACGCCGATCACCATCGCCGGCATGAGCTTCGGCGCGCTGTCGGCACAGGCGAAGGAGGCGCTCGGCCGCGGCGCCTCGATCGTGGGCACCAGCACCACGACGGGTGATGGCGGCATGACGCCCGAGGAGCGCGAGCACTCGAAGATCCTCGTCTACCAGTATCTGCCGTCGCGCTACGGCATGAATCCCGACGATCTGCGCAAGGCGGACGCCATCGAGGTGGTGCTGGGGCAGGGCGCGAAGCCCGGCGGCGGCGGCATGCTCCTCGGCCAGAAGATCACGGAGCGTGTGGCGAAGATGCGCACGCTCCCGGTCGGCGTCGATCAGCGCAGCGCGTGCCGGCATCCCGACTGGACCGGCCCCGACGATCTCGCCATCAAGATCGAGGAGCTGCGCGAGATCACGGACTGGGAGAAGCCCATCTACGTGAAGATCGGTGCGACGCGCACGTACTACGACGTGAAGCTCGCCGTGAAGGCGGGCGCCGACGTCGTCGTGCTCGACGGCATGCAGGGCGGAACGGCCGCCACGCAGGAAGTGTTCATCGAGCACGTCGGCATTCCGATCCTCGCGGCGATCCCTCAGGCCGTGCAGGCGCTGCAGGAGATGAACGTCCACCGCAACGGCGTGCAGCTCATCGTCTCGGGAGGCATCCGCACGGGCGCGGATGTCGCGAAGGCGCTCGCGCTCGGCGCGGACGCGGTCGCGATCGGCACGGCGGCACTCATCGCGCTCGGCTGCAACCACCCGCGCTGGGATGCGGAGTATCGCAAGCTCGGCTCGGCGGCCGGCTTCTACGACGACTATCACCTGGGTCAGGATCCGGCCGGCATTTCCACGCAGGACCCCGAGCTCGCGAAGCGGCTCGATCCGGTCGTGGGCGGGCGGCGGATCGCGAACTACCTGCGCGTGCTCACCATGGAGGCGCAGATCATCGCGCGGGCCTGCGGCAAGTCGCACCTGCTCAATCTCGAGCCGGAGGATCTCGTCGCGCTCACCGTGGAAGCGGCCGCGATGGCGCGCGTGCCGCTCGCCGGCACGAACTGGATCCCGGGCGAGAGCTGAAGCCGGGCACGGCTCTTGCGCGGGCGCGGGCTGCGGCCGGCCGCAATTGCGGCCGGCGGCGTTTTCTGCGGCAATGGCACACCATGAAGAGCGAATCCGCGTACGGTGCCGGGAGCCCGCAGGCCATGAGTGAGGACAGACCGCTCATTCCCGTCGCGATTTCCGCCCGCCACGCGCATCTCTCGCAGGAAAGCATCGAGCGGCTGTTCGGTGCCGGTTACCGGCTCCGGGAACGCGCGCCGCTGAAGCAGACCGGTCAGTTCGCGGCGGAGGAGACCGTCACGCTCGTCGGTCCGCGCGGCCGGATCGAGAACGTGCGCCTGATCGGTCCGCCGCGCGAGACCGATCAGGTGGAGATTTCGCGCACGGACGAGCACGTGCTCGGTCTCGATGCGCCGGTGCGGCTCTCCGGCGAGCTCTCGGATACGCCCGGCATCACGATCGAAGGACCCAGAGGAAGCATCACCCTCGACCACGGGGTCATCGTCTCGCTGCGCCACATTCACATGAGCCCCGAAGACGCCGCGCGGCTCGGTGTGCACGACCGGCAGGTGGTGCGCGTCGCGGTGGACAGCGAGGGGCGGGACCTCATCTTCGGCGACGTCGTCGTGCGCGTTCGACCGGATTTCCGGCTCGAGCTGCATCTCGACACCGACGAGGCCAACGCGGCCGGGCTGCGCCCCGGCGATACCGTGGTCCTGCTGAAGTAGGACCGAAGCGCCGTCACGCCGGCGGCCGCGTGGTGGTTCCCGCGCGGCGTGCGCCGAGCGTGGCATCGCGCGGTGCGGCGACCGTATCATCCGACGCGATGCACGCACCCGGAATCACACGTCAGCGCCGTCCTTTCCTCGCGCCGATCTGGCTCGGCGCGCTGCTCCTCATCGCGCTCGTAGCGATCGCCTACGCGGCCTATCGATCGCTCTCGACGACCACGGTCGTCATCGTGCGCCACGCCGAGAAGCAGCTCGGCTCCATCGAGGATCCGCCGCTCGCGCCGGCCGGCGAGCAGCGTGCCCGGCAGCTCGCACGCATGTTCGGGTCCGACTCGAGCCCGGGCGGCATCCAGGCGATCTACGTGACCGATGCGCGGCGCACGCAGCAGACCGCCGCGCCGCTGGCGGAGCGGCTGAAGATCAAACCGTCGGTCGTGCCCGCGCGTGACGTTGCAGGGCTCGTGTCCCGGATCCGCCGCCAGCACCGCGGCGGCACCGTGCTCGTCGTCGCGCACGGCAACACCGTCCCCGAGCTCATCCGGGAGCTCACCGGTCTCGAGGTGCCGCCGATCGGCGAGGACGAGTACGGGGATCTCTACATCCTGAGCGTTCCGTCGCTCGGCAACCCCGGCCTCGTCCGGCTCAGGTACTGACGGAGTCGTGCCCGTGCATCAGGAAGAGTTCCGCGTTCGAACGGCCGGCCGGCAGTTCCTCGATCTCACTTCGCGGATCGCCGAGGTCGTGCGGCATTCCGGTGTGCGGCAGGGTCTGTGCAACGTCTTCCTCTCGCACACGAGCGCATCGCTCGTGATCTGCGAAAACGCCGATCCGGCCGTGAGGCGCGACCTCGAGCGTTTCATGCAGCGCATTGCGCGCGACGGCGATCCCGCCTACGAGCACGACACCGAGGGGCCGGACGACATGCCGGCGCACATCCGCACCGTGCTCACGCAGAGCTCGCTCGTGATACCCGTGCGCGACTCGAGACTCGCGCTCGGCACCTGGCAGGGGGTGTACCTCTGGGAGCACCGCACGAGCGCGCACGAGCGGCGCGTTCTCGTCACCGTCTGGTGAGGAACGAGCCCGCCCGTCGTGGACGGCTCAGCGGCCGTCGCCGACCGCGAGCGCCGTGCGGATGAAAGCCTCGTGCTCGCGGAGGCGCAGATCGGCGACCACCGCATCGCGGATGATGCGTCCCTGGTCGATCAGGTAGGTCACGCGGCGCACGCCGAAGCCCAGGAACCCGTTCACGTCGTACATGCGGATGACGGCCTTGTCGGGGTCGGAGAGCAGCGGGAACGTGAGGCCGTAACGCGCCCGGAACTCGCGGTGGGTGGCGGGGCTCTGCGGGCTGATGCCGGCGACCGTGAGTCCGGTGCGGCGGATGTCCTCGTGCAGGTCGCGGACGAGGCAGGCCTGGCGCGTGCAGATCGGCGTGAAATCGGCAGGGTAGAAGTAGAGGATCAGCGGACCGGCGTTGAGGAGGGACGTCAGGGACACCTCCCGCTCGTCCTGGTCGGCCAAGGTGAACTCCGGCGCCCGCGATCCGACGCTGAGCATGGTCTGCCTCCGTTCACGACCGCAGGCCGAATCTTAACGCCTGACGCACCAGGCGTCAGGCTCGCGCACCGGGTGCATTGGCCATGCCTGCACTTGCTGCTAGAATCGCGCGCCACTTGAGTCGGGGCGCCGGATCAGGGTGTCGGAAGGAAGACGCCGCACGGTGACACGGCGCCGTCAGGTGTGTGGGGCGGTAGCTCAGCTGGGAGAGCGTCGCGTTCGCAATGCGAAGGTCGAGGGTTCGATCCCCTTCCGCTCCACCAGATCCTTCCCTCTATCCCGCGCCCCCGTAGCTCAGTTGGATAGAGCGTTCCCCTCCTAAGGGAAAGGTCACAGGTTCAACTCCTGTCGGGGGCGCCATTCCGGCCCGTCGAGCAGAGCGTCCCCGCCGTTCCCCGGAGATCGCACCTCGACGGGAGGCTGCGGACAGGCCTTCCGTGAACGTTTCTCTTCGCGTGTAACCGTTGCCGTGCCGGACGATCGATTCCGGAACGCAGGCGACGGGATTCGCCGTCCCGGGCCGCGGGCGCAGTGATTGCTGGAGTGCAGCCGTCCTCGTTCGGCACCACAGGGAGCCCGCACCATGGCACTACCGCTCATCCCCTTCGCAATCGGCGCGGCCGCGATGTACCTCCTCGATCCTCAGCAAGGGCGGCGCAGGCGCGCTCTGCTGCGCGACCGGCTGTCGAGCCGGATCAACCGCCTGGACGAGGCGATGGGCGTGGCCGGACGCGATCTCGCGAACCGCACGCGCGGCCTCGTGCCGAGTCTCCGGCAGCGCTTCTCATCCGGCGGGGCATCCGACGAGGTTCTCGTCGAGCGAGTGCGCTCGAGGCTGGGGCGTGTCGTGTCGCATCCGGGGGCCGTCGAGGTTCGGGCCGAGGGAGGGCGCGTGATCCTGAGCGGCCCCGTCCTTCGGGACGAGCATGCTCAGCTCCTGCGCACGGTGCGCGCGGTGCCCGGCGTGCGTGAGGTGGAGGACCATACCGCCGTCCACGAGAGCTCCGACGGGGTGCCGGCCCTTCAGGGCGGTGCGCCTCGGCCTCCCGGGCAGCGGCTCGACATCCTGCAGGAGCACTGGTCACCCGCCACGCGCGCCGTCATGGGTGCGGCCGGCAGCGCGCTGCTCCTCAATGCGCTCAGCGAGGACGAGCATCCGCTGACGGGGCTGCTGAGCGGCATCATCGGCGCCGCGCTGATCGTGCGCAGCACGACGAACGTGCCGCTCTCCCGGCTCGCCGGCATGGCGGGCCGGCGCGGCATCGACGTCCACAAGACCATCCACGTCAACGCACCTGTGGAGCAGGTGTTCGAAACGCTGGCCCGATACGAGAGCTTCCCGCAGTTCATGACCAACGTGCGCGAAGTGCGGTTGCGCGAGGACGGTGTCTCGCACTGGGTCGTCGCAGGTCCGGGGGGGATTCCCGTGGAGTGGGATGCGGTCACGACGCGGATGGAGCCGAACCGTCTCCTCTCGTGGGAGACCGTGCCCGGTTCGACTGTCGAGCATGCCGGCACGATCCGTTTCCGGCCCGGCGACGGCGGCACCCGGCTCGACATCGAGATGAGCTACCGCCCGCCGGCCGGTGCGCTCGGTCACGTCGTCGCACGCCTCTTCGGTGCGGATCCCAAGTCCGAGTTCGATCAGGATCTGCTGCGGTTCAAGACCTTCCTCGAAACCGGTCGTCCGGCACACGACGCGGCGGCAGGTCTCAGGCACTGAAGAGACCTCGTGCACGTTCCGCGCGCCCGGTGCTCAGGGAATGCGCCGGGAATGCTGCTCATCCCGATGCAGGGCGAGCCAGCGCAGAACGTCCTCGCGCCGCAGGAGACCGCGCAGCGTCCCGTCCGCCTCGACCACGGGGAGCTGATTCACGTTGCGCCGTGCGAGCGTTTCGAGCGCGTCGAGCGCATCGTCCTCCGGATGCACGACCGCGATCCGCTCGGCGGGCGTCATGATGTCGGCAACGGTGCTCGTCGCGCGTTGCTGGCGGGGAAGCTGCTGAATGTCGCGCAGGCAAACGATTCCGGCGAGCCGGCCGTTCCTTTCGACCGGGAATGCACGCTGACCCGTGCGTACGACGTGCTCTTCGACGAGCGCCTCGACCGACAGGTCCGGCGTCACGGACGCGAAGCGGGTCATCATCAGCCGTGAAACGGGCACGTCCTGCAGCGCCTCTCGCGTGAGGAGCTGCCGGTAGCTCACGAGCGCCGCGTTGTTGAGGAACCAGCCGATGAACGCGATCCACACGCCGCTCGCGAATCCGGTGCCCAGCACGGGGATGCGCACGCCGAGCATCATCGAGAAGCCCGCGATGATCAGCACCCACGCGAAGGCCTGCCCGGCCGCCGAGGCCCACCGCGTCGCACGGCGCATGTCGCCCGTCACGCCCCACAGTACCGCGCGCAGCACGCGGCCGCCGTCGAGCGGAAAGCCGGGCACGAGATTGAAGAGGGCGAGCACGATGTTCACCTGACCGAGCCACAGGAGGAGCGTGGGAAGAGGCGGCAGCCGCGCGAGCAGCGCCTGCACGGTCGCACCGTCGGGTGACGAGACGAGATCCGCGGGGTCGATCCACAGCTCGACGATGAGCAGACACACGCTGCCGATCACGAGACTCGTGAACGGTCCGACGATCGCCATCCACAGCTCCGCGCGCCAGCGATGCGGCTCGTGTTCCATGTGTGCCATTCCGCCGAACACGAACAGCGTGATGCGACGGACGGCGATGCCCTGACGGCGACCCATCAGCGCATGGGACAGCTCGTGCGCCAGCACGGAGCCGAAGAAGAGGAGTGCGGCCGCGATCGCCGTCAGCCACGCGAGCCCGCTGCCCCAGTCGGGATGCCACGCGGGGAACAACCCCATGGCGAGGCTGCTCACGATCAGCAGGAAGACGATCAGCAGGCTCCAGTCGACGCGGACGTCGATGCCCGCGATGTGCGCAAGGTGCAGACCGTTCACGTCACATAACGGCTGGTCACCGGACAGGCCGGAACTGAGACTATCAACCCGCGGGTCGTGCAGCGAGCGTGAAAAGTACAGATCAGCAAGCCACATGCCACGGGACGCACGCGCACAGGTAAAGAGACGAGCGGGCGCCGTTCCGGCGCGTAAGCCGGCTGCGGCCGCGTGCGTCAGTTCACATTCCGGGCGGATGCAGTCGAGCACCAGGAAGGGGCGGCTACAATGCGGCGGCGCAGATCTTCGACAGCATGGACAGACGTGCCGCCCGATCGATCGCAGCCCGCTGAATCGGGCATCCCGGACCGCCGCACACGACCCGACCGCCGTAAGCAGACCCTGCGAGCGCTCTTCTACGGCAGCCGCAATCCCCGCCGTCGCGGGCCCCGGCGTGCGGGTGACGGCGGTATCGCATCGGTCGACTGGCACCAGTCGCGCTGGCTCGCCGTCGCGCTCGTCATTCTGCTGCTTTCCTGCGCCGACGCCGTGCTCACGCTGATGCTCGTCTCCCACGGCGCCGAAGAGATCAATCCCGTCATGAAACCGCTCGTCATGGGCAGCGGTGGCGGGTTCGCCGTCACCAAGCTCGGTCTGACCGGGGCCGGTGTGATCCTGCTCACGCTGCTCGCACGGCTGCGCGCGTTCGGCCGATTCCCGGTGGGACTCATTCTGTACATGGTGGCTGCCGGGTACGGCGTACTGATCGCATACGAGCTGTCGCTTCTCGATCGAGTGCTCGTCGAACCGTGAGCGAGTTCCCGGCAGAGCGTCGCAAACCGGCTACGTGCGTCGGCTGCGCGTTTCGCGCCGACGCGTCATCAGCTAAACTATTGTTCCGCTCCCATTCCCCGTCAGGGCCTTGAGTCGACAGGAGTTTCTGTGGGCTTGTTGCGGCCTGCGGAAGGTTGGGTATTCATGCTCGAGCCAACACCTCTATTCGGCGGAAACGCTGCATTCCTCGAATCCCTTTACGAGCAGTACCTGCGCGATCCCGAAGGCGTGCCACCGCACTGGCGGACGTACTTCGACGGTCTGGCACCGCGTTCGGCGGATGAACGGGCGCACGGTCCCGTACAGTCCGCCATCACGGCGCGCTCACAGCAGCCGCGCATGCTGGCCGCGCCGGAAGGCGCCGCGAGCGCCAAGCAGGCTGCGGTATCGCGGTTGATCCAGATCTGGGCCAACCGCGGTCATCTCATCGCGAAGCTCGATCCTCTGGGACTCATGCGCCGGCCGCGGCCGCGCGTGCTCGAGCTCGATTACTTCGGACTGTCCGAGGCGGATCTCGATTCCGAGTTCTTCACGGGCAGCCGCACCGACGCGATCCCGAAGCGCATGAAGCTGCGCGACATCCTGGCGCAGCTCGAATACATGTACGCCGGTACCATCGGCGCCGAGTTCGCCCACGTGTCGAACTCGGAAGAGCGGCTGTGGCTGCAGGATCAGTACCAGACCGGCCGCATCCGCCATCGCTTCACGCCCGAGGAACGGCGCAACATTCTCTGGCAGCTCACCACGGCCGAGGGCCTCGAGCGCTACCTCCACACGAAGTACGTCGGTCAGAAGCGCTTCTCGCTCGAAGGCGGCGATTCGCTGATTCCGCTGCTCGACGATCTGGTGCAGCAGGCGGGAATCGCCGGAGTCGAGGAGCTGATCATCGGCATGGCCCACCGCGGGCGTCTCAACGTGCTGGTGAACATCCTCGGCAAGTCGCCCTCGGTCATGTACTCGGAGTTCGAGGGCAGCTACGACGCCGCGCTCGTGAAGGGCGGATCGGGCGACGTGAAGTACCACAAGGGCTTCTCCGCCGACCTGCGCACGCCCGGCGGTAACGTGCACGTCGCGCTGGCGTTCAATCCATCGCATCTCGAGGTGGTGAACCCCGTCGTCGAGGGCTCGGTACGCGCACGTCAGGAGCGGCGCGGCGACGAGCGCGGCGATCGCGTCGTTCCCGTGCTCGTCCATGGCGACGCCGCGTTCGCCGGCCAGGGTGTGGTGATGGAGACGCTGCAGCTTTCGCAGGCGCGCGGCTTCTACACCGGCGGCACGATTCACATCATCGTGAACAACCAGATCGGCTTCACGACGTCCGACCCGCGCGACATGCGCTCGACGATGTACCCGAGCGACGTCGCCAAGATGCTCGAGGCGCCGATCTTCCACGTGAACGGCGACGATCCCGAGGCCGTGGTGTTCGTCACGCGCCTCGCGCTCGAGTACCGCATGCGCTTCCACAAGGACGTGGTCATCGATCTCGTCTGCTACCGCCGTCACGGCCACAACGAGGCCGACGAGCCCGCCGCGACGCAGCCGGTGATGTACCGCGTCATCCGCCAGCATCCGACGGTGCGCAAGCTCTATGCGGACCGCCTGATCGCCGACGGTGTCATCACCGAGGCCGAAGCCGCCGAGATGATCGAGCAGTACCGCAAGGGGCTCGACGAGGGACGCCCCCAGGCGCGCGCTTCTCTCGGCCTCATCGGCAACAAGTACACGGTCGACTGGAGCAAGTACGCCAACGTCGACTGGAGCGAGCGCGTGCAGACCGGCGTCGAGCTGCGCCGCCTCAGGTCGCTCGGCGAGCGCATCGTTCGCGTGCCCGAGGGCATGACGCTCCACCCGCGCGTGGCGCAGGTCATGACGAACCGCGCGCGCATGATCGCCGGCGAGATGCCGCTCGACTGGGGCTGCGCGGAGACGCTGGCCTACGCGGCGCTGCTCGAGGACGGCTTCTCCGTGCGCATCACCGGTCAGGACACCGGCCGCGGCACGTTCTTCCATCGCCACGCGGTGCTCTACGACCAGCAGACCGGTGAGCCCTACGTGCCGCTGCAGCACGTCGCCGAGCGCCAGCCGCGCTTCCAGGTGATCGACTCGGTGCTCTCCGAGGAAGCGGTGCTCGGCTTCGAGTACGGTTACTCCACCACCGAGCCCAACTGCCTCGACATCTGGGAAGCGCAGTTCGGCGATTTCGCGAACGGTGCGCAGGTCATCATCGATCAGTTCATCAGCTCGGGCGAGGCGAAGTGGGGCCGCATCTGCGGTCTCGTGCTGTTCCTGCCGCACGGATACGAGGGCCAGGGTCCCGAGCATTCCTCGGCGCGCCTCGAGCGCTTCCTGCAGTTGTGTGCAGAAATGAACATGCAGGTGTGCGTGCCGTCGACGCCCGCGCAGATGTTCCACATGCTGCGCCGGCAGATGCTGCGCTCCTTCCGCAAGCCGCTCATCGTGATGACGCCGAAGAGCCTGCTGCGCCACGAGCTGTCGGTGTCGAGGCTCGAGGATCTGGTTGACGGCGGCTTCCAGCTCGTGATCGACGAGATCGACGATCTTCCGCCTCAGCAGGTCCGGCGCGTCGTGTTCTGCAGCGGCAAGGTGTACTTCGATCTGCTGAAGGCGCGCCGCAAGGACGGGCTGCGCGACGTGGCGCTGGTGCGCATCGAGCAGCTGTATCCGTTCCCGACCGAGGAATACGAGGCGATCGTGCGCAAGTACTCGAACGCGCGCGAGTTCGTCTGGTGCCAGGAGGAGCCGCAGAACCAGGGCGCCTGGTACCAGATCCGCCATCGCCTGCAGGGTCCGCTCGGGCGCAGGGAGCTGCTGTACGCAGGTCGTGCGCCTGCGGCCGCTCCGGCGACGGGCCTGCCGAAGATTCACGAGGTCGAGCAGCAGAGCCTCATCGAGGCGGCGCTGCACGCTACCACGACCGAAGAGACGGGCCGTGAGACCGCCCGGCTCACCGCGACACCCCTCAGGAAGAAGAGCTCATGACGATCGAGATACGGGTTCCGCAACTGCCCGAGTCCGTCAGCGACGCGACGCTCGTCGCCTGGCACAAGCAGGCGGGTGACACCGTCAGCCGTGACGAGAATCTTGCCGACCTCGAAACCGACAAGGTCGTTCTCGAGGTGCCGGCGCCCGCGAACGGCGTGCTTCGCGAGATCAGGGTTCCGAGCGGGACGACGGTCACGAGCGGCCAGGTGCTCGCGGTGATCGAGGAAGGTGCCGCGGCGGCGGCCCAGCCGGCGCAGAGCGCACCGGCCGCGAAGAGCGAGCCGGCGCGGGCGGAAGCGGCGAAGACCGCGGCCGTGGCAGCAAAGGCGACCGGCGCCGAAAGCGCTTCCGCGAAGCTCAGTCCTTCCGTCCGCCGTCTCGTCGAGGAGAACGGGCTCGATCCGTCGCAGATTCCCGCTTCCGGTCGCGACGGGCGCCTCACCAAGTCCGACGTCGTCGAGTACCTCGACAAGCGCCGCGCGGCGGCTGCGGCGCCGGCGGCCGCACCGCAGGCGAGGGCTCCCGCGCCCGAGCCCGCGACGCCTGCCGTCGCGCCGGGACGCAGGGAGCAGCGCGTCGCGATGACGCGTCTCCGTCAGCGCATCGCGCAGCGCATGGTGGAGGCACAGTCGACTCAGGCGCTCCTCACGACGTTCAACGAGGTCGATCTCACGGCCATCCAGGATCTGCGCGCGCGCTATCGCGACCGTTTCGAGAAGGAGCACGGCGTGAAGCTCGGCTTCATGTCGTTCTTCGTGAAGGCCGCGATCGAGGGACTGAAGAAGTTCCCGATTCTCAACGCGTCCGTCGACGGCAACGACATCATCTACCACGAGTACTACGACATCGGCGTCGCGGTCTCGACGGATCGCGGTCTCATGGTGCCCGTCGTGCGCGACGCGGATGCCAAGAGCTTCGCGGACATCGAGAAGGAGATCGCGGCGTACGCGAAGAAGGCCCGCGAGGGCACCATCTCCATCGAGGATCTGACGGGCGGCACGTTCACCATCACGAACGGCGGCGTGTTCGGCTCGCTCATGTCGACGCCGATCGTCAATGCGCCGCAGAGCGCGATCCTGGGCATGCACAAGGTGCAGGAGCGGCCGGTGGTCGTGAACGGTCAGATCGTGGTCCGGCCCATGATGTACCTCGCCGTGACCTACGATCACCGCATCATCGACGGCCGCGAGGCCGTTCAGTTCCTCGTGACCATCAAGGAATGCATCGAGGATCCAGGCCGCATGCTGCTCGGGATCTGAAGTCATGGCCGACTCATACGACGTCATCGTGATCGGCGGCGGGCCCGCCGGCTATCCGGCGGCGATCCGCGCCGCGCAGAACGGACTCTCCGTCGCGTGCATCGACGAATGGAAGAACCGCGACGGGACGCCTGCCTTCGGCGGCACGTGCCTCAACGCGGGCTGCATTCCGTCGAAGGCGCTGCTCGAGTCCTCGGAGCTCTTCCATCGCCTGCACTCGGAGTTCGCGGTGCACGGCATCAAGGCGTCCGGCGTCACGCTCGATCTGGCCGCGATGCAGAAGCGCAAGGCGGGCATCGTCAAGAAGAGCACGGACGGCATCAACGCGCTCTTCAAGGCCGCGGGCGTCACGCCGATTCACGGCCACGGCAGGCTCCTGCCGGGTCGGCGTGTCGAGCTCACGACGCCCGACGGAGCGAAGCGCGAGCTCAGTGCGAAGAACGTGATTCTCGCTTCCGGCTCGGCGCCGGCCGAGCTGCGCTCCGCGCCCTTCGACGGCAAGCACATCGTGGATTCCTGGGGCGCGCTCGATTTCGACGCCGTGCCGAAGCGTCTCGGCGTGATCGGCGCCGGTGTCATCGGTCTCGAGCTCGGAAGCGTCTGGCGTCGTCTCGGCAGCCAGGTCGTCATTCTCGAGGCGCTCGACGACTTCCTCGCGATGGCCGATCAGCAGCTCGCGAAGGAAGCGCTGCGCCACTTCCGCAAGCAGGAGCTCGACATCCGCCTCGGCGCGAGGGTGAGCGGCGCCGTCGTGAGCGGCGACGTGGTGAAGGTGACGTACACCGACGCGAAGGGCGAGCACACGCTCGAGGTCGACAAGCTGGTCGTCGCCATCGGTCGCCGTCCGTACACGAAGGATCTCCTTGCGCCCGATACCGGCGTGCAGCTCGACGAGCGCGGCTTCATCCAGGTGGACGAGCAGTGCCGCACGGGCGTAGACGGCGTGTGGGCCGTCGGCGACTGCGTGCGCGGACCGATGCTCGCGCACAAGGCGAAGGAAGAGGGCGTGATGGTCGCGGACCTCATCGCGGGACGCTTCGCGGAGGTCAACTACAAGACCATTCCGTCGGTGATCTACACCGCGCCCGAGATCGCCTGGGTGGGGCTCACGGAAGAGCAGGTGAAGGCGAGCGGCAGGCCCTACAAGGTGGGCGTGTTCCCGTTCCTCGCGAGCGGCCGTGCGCGGGCGATGGAGCAGGCTCAGGGTTTCGTGAAGCTGATCGCCGCGCAGGACGACGACGAGATCCTCGGCGTGCACATCATCGGTCCGATGGCCGGCGAGCTCATCGCGGAGGCCGTGCTGGCGCTCGAGTACTCTGCGAGCAGCGAGGATCTGCAGCGCACGATCCACGCGCATCCCACCCTTTCCGAGGCGCTGCACGAGGCGGCGCTCGCCGCGGACAAGCGCGCGATCGATTCCATCAACCGCTAGAGCTTCCAGCCGCTGAAGCTTCGGCCGGCCGGCACTGGCCGGCCGGAGCGCTCAGCGCGCCCTGCGCGCCTCGATGACGTTCGGTACGTGCGAGAGGCGCTGCAGGAGCCGCCCGAGCTGGTCGAGGTCGTGCACCGCGAGGCGCAGCGTGAGCTCCGCCATGCCCGACGCACCGTCCGTCGTCGTCGTCATCGCCTCGATGCTGAGCCGTTCCACGGCCACGACGTCGGTGACGTCGCGCACCAGCCCGCGCCGGTCGTAGGCGCTTACGCGGATCTCCACAGGCAGCAGATCTGCGTCGTCCGCCGTCCATTCCACCTTCAGCACGCGCTCGGGCCGCACGGCCTGCATGCGCAGGAAACTCGGACAGTCGCTGCGGTGGATCGTCACGCCGCGCCCGAGCGTCACGTAGCCCGCGACGGGCTGCGGCCGGATCGGGGCGCAGCAGCGCGCGAGCGTGACCGGGAGATTCCCGACACCTTCCACCTCGACCGGCGTGCCGCCGCGCCTCGCCTGCGTGCGCGGGCGTGAAGGAGCGGGCGGAGCAGCGGGCCGCACCAGCCGCTCCACGGCCTGTGAGAGCTGCGTCGCCGTGATCTCGCCTTCGCCGAGCCGCTGGTAGAGCTCGTCCGCGTCCGCGGCCTTGAGCTCCTGGACGAGCGCGGAGAGCAGCTCGGGTCCCGCACCCGCGCGCGCGAGCTCCCGCTCGACCATCGCGCGGCCGGCGCTGCGGTTGTCGGTCGCATCCTGCCTGCGGAACCAGGCGCGCACCTTGGCGCGGTTGCGCGCGGAGACGAGATAGCCCTGCTCGGGCGCCATCCAGTCGCGGCTCGGCGCGGGTTCCCTTCCCGTGATGATCTCGACGATCTCGCCGTTGCTCAGAGAATAGGTGAGCGGAACGATCCGTCCGTTCACTTTCGCGCCCCGGCAGCGATGCCCGAGATCGGTGTGCACGTGGTACGCGAAATCGAGCGGCGTCGCGCCGCGCGGCAGATCCACGACCTCGCCCTTCGGAGTGAGGGCGTACACGCGGTCCTCGAACAGCTCGGCGCGCACGCGCTCGAGGAAGTCCGGATCGGTGTCGGCGACCTCCTGCGGGTCGAGAAGGCGGCGCACCCACTCGATCTTGCGCTGGTACTGCGCGTCGCGCGGTCCGCCTTCCTTGTACTGCCAGTGCGCAGCGACGCCGAGCTCGGCGTGCTCGTGCATCTCGCGCGTGCGGATCTGCACCTCGACGCTCTTGCCTTCGGGCCCGATCACGGCCGTGTGGATCGAGCGATAGAAGTTGTCCTTCGGGGTGGCGATGTAGTCGTCGAACTCGCCCGGAATGTACGGCCAGCGGCCGTGCACCACGCCGAGCGCCGCATAACACTCCGGCACCGTCTCCACGATGATGCGCACGGCCCGCACGTCGAAGAGCTGCTCGAAGGCAAGCTGCTTGCGCTGCATCTTGCGGTAGATGCTGTAGATGTGCTTGGGCCGGCCGTAGACTTCCGCCTTGATGCCGGCGCGTTCGAGCTCCGCGCGCAGGGTGGCGCACAGATCGTGGATGTAGCGTTCGCGGTCCGCGCGGCGCTCGTTGAGCGCCGCAGCGATGCGCCGGTATTCCTCGGGCTCGAGATAGCGGAACGCGAGATCCTCGAGCTCCCACTTGAGCTGCCACACTCCGAGCCGGTTCGCGAGCGGGGCGAAGATGGCGCGCGCCTCGACGGCGAGCCGCTCGCGTTCCTCGGGAGCGGCATCCTTCGCGCGGCGCAGCCGCACGAGATGCTGCGCGAGCCGCGCGAGCACGAGCCGCGGATCGCTCACCACCGCGAGCAGCATCTTGCGCAGCGTTTCCGCCTGCCGTGCGTCGAGTCCCTGTGCGGGCGACCACTGGCGCGGGAGTCCCAGCTCGCCGAGCCGGAGCAGGTCCATCGCGATGCGCACGGCGTCGGGACCGGCGATGCGGCTCAGCACTTCCGCCGTGAGGCCGCTGCGGCCGAGCACGGAGGCCAGCATGACCGCATGTGCGAGATCGGCATCCTCGGTGAGCGAGCCCACGACTTCGGCCACCTGAGCGCCGAACTCGAGTTCGGGCGGACTGGAGGAGCTCTCTTCCTGGATCGCCTTACGGATTGCAGCGATCGAATCGAGGATGTGCTGCGGGCAGGTCTGTGCGGTTTCCACGGTATTCGAAGGTTTCCCGGAGCGTGCTCCGGGGGTCTTTTGCGGCTATGATACGCGTCTTGTTCAGCAATACCGGCACGTCAGGCGCCGTGCCCGGCGACTTAAGCCCGATAACGCAGGCGCGCGGCACACCGGCGCGCAGATCTCTCGGGTCATGGCAGGTCACAGCAAGTGGGCTAACATCCAGCACCGCAAAGGTGCACAGGACGCAAAGCGCGGCAAGATCTTCACGAAACTCATCCGCGAGATCACTGCCGCGGCACGCATCGGCGGACCGGATCCCGCGGGCAACCCGCGGCTTCGGCTCGCCATCGAGAAGGCACGCGCGGCGAGCATGCCCAAGGACAACATCGACCGCGCGATCAAGCGCGCCTCGGGCGAGGGCGCCACTGAGGCGTATCAGTCGGTCCGCTACGAAGGCTACGGCCCGGGCGGCGCGGCGGTCATGGTCGACTGCCTCACCGACAACCGGAACCGCACCGTTGCCGAGGTGCGACATGTGTTCGCCAAGTATGGAGGCAATCTCGGTGCGGACAACTCCGTGGCGTACCTCTTCAAGTCCGTGGGCGTGCTCCAGTACCCGCCCGGCACGGACGAGGCGCGTCTGATGGACGCCGCGCTCGAGGCAGGCGCGGAGGACGTCGTCACGAACGACGACGGGAGCATCGAGGTGCTCACCGACCCCGCGGAGTTCGAAGCCGTGCGCAACCATCTCATCGGCGCAGGTCTGGAGCCTGCCTCGGCGGAGGTCACGCAGCGGGCTTCCACCACCGCCGAGCTCTCGGGCGAGACCGCCGAGGCGATGGTTCGTCTGCTCGAGGCGCTCGAAGACCTCGACGACGTGCAGAACGTCTACTCGAATGCCGCGATACCGGACGAGGTCCTGGCGCGCGTTTGAACCCGGCGCGGCGGCAGGCGCGCGTCCGGCACCGACCGCGAACCTGCGCATCCTGGGCCTCGATCCGGGTTCGCAGCGCACGGGTTTCGGTCTCATCGACTGTCGTGGAACCGATTACGTCCACGTCGCGCACGGGTGCATAACGGCGCCCGGTGCGACGCTCGCCAGGCGTCTGCGTGCGATCTTCGAGGCGGTGCACGCACTCATCGCGGAGCATCGGCCCGACGAGATCGCCATCGAAAGGGTTTTCGTCAGCCGCAACGTGGACAGCGCGCTGAAGCTCGGACAGGCGCGCGGTGCAGCGCTTTCGGCCGTACCGCCGGAAATATCGGTATTCGAGTACGCCCCGCGCGCGATCAAGCTCGCCGTGGTGGGATTCGGTGCGGCGGAGAAAGCGCAGGTGGCTCACATGGTGAAGGCACTGCTGCGTCTCGATGGGCGCATCGCCGCGGACGCCTCCGATGCGCTCGCCATCGCCATCTGCCACGCGCACGCGCGCGGGCTGCACCGGCTCGCGTACGCCGCCGCAGGCGGCGGCGCAGCACCTCTTGCGGGGGACGCGCACGGATGATCGGCTTCCTTCGCGGCCGCATCGTCTCCAAGTCGCCGCCGCAGCTTACCGTCGACGTCGGCGGGGTCGGGTACGAGCTGGAGGCACCCATGTCGACCTTCTTCCTGCTGCCTGCGGTCGGCGAGGAGGTGCGTCTCCTCACGCACCTCGTGGTGCGCGAGGACGCACACGTGCTCTACGGGTTCGCCACCGAGGACGAGCGGCGCCTGTTCCGCAGTCTCCTGAAGGTATCTGGCGTGGGACCGAAGATCGCCCTGGCGCTGCTGTCGGGAATGAGCGTCGAGGCTTTCGCGCTCTGCGTCCAGAACCAGGACGTCGGAGCCCTCACGCGCGTGCCGGGCATCGGGCGCAAGACCGCCGAGCGCCTGCTCGTGGAAATGCGCGACCGCCTGGCGGCGGTCGCAGGGGTACCCGGGGCGGGCGCCAACCTGGGCGGGACCCCGAGCGCCGAGAGCGAGGCTTTCGAGGCGCTGGTGGCCCTCGGTTACAAGCCCGCCGAGGCCACGCGCTTGCTCAAGGCCGTCGGTCCCGGTACACACTCGACCGAGGAGCTGATCCGCCGCGCCCTGCAGGGCGCCGTGCGGGAGTAAAGGAAAGGCGCACACCACGTGGAAGCGGAGCGCATCATCAGCGGCACGGCGACGCGCGAGGACGAGGCCGTCGAGCGCGCCATCCGGCCGCGCAGGCTCGACGAGTACATCGGGCAGACGCAGGTCAAGGCCCAGCTCGAGATCTTCGTGAGCGCCGCGCGGGCGCGCGGGGAGGCGCTCGATCACGTGCTGATCTTCGGTCCGCCCGGGCTCGGCAAGACGACGCTGGCCAACATCATCGCGGCGGAGCTCGGCGTGAACCTGCGTCAGACCTCCGGTCCCGTCCTCGAGCGGCCGGGGGATCTCGCGGCGATCCTCACGAATCTGCAGCCGCGCGACGTCCTCTTCGTCGACGAGATTCATCGCCTCTCGCCCGTCGTCGAAGAGGTCCTCTATCCGGCGATGGAGGACTATCAGCTCGACATCATGATCGGCGAGGGGCCGGCCGCACGCTCGATAAAGCTCAATCTCCCGCCGTTCACGCTGGTCGGTGCGACGACGCGCGCGGGCCTGCTGACCTCGCCGCTGCGCGACCGCTTCGGCATCGTGCAGCGGCTCGAGTTCTACGGCGTCGACGAGCTCGAGCGCATCGTCACCCGCTCGGCCGCCATTCTGAACGTGCCGATCGATCCGGCAGGGGCGCGGCGCATCGCGCAGCGCTCGCGCGGCACGCCACGCATCGCGAACCGTCTGCTGCGCCGGGTGCGCGACTACGCGCAGGTGAAGGCCGACGGGCGCATCGACGAGCGCGTGGCCACCGCGGCGCTCGATCTGCTGCAGGTGGACCCGGAAGGCTTCGACACGCTCGACCGCAAGCTCCTGCTCACGATCATCGAGAAGTTCGACGGCGGGCCCGTCGGCATCGACAGCATCGCCGCCGCGGTCGGCGAGGAGCGCGGCACGCTCGAGGACGTGATCGAGCCGTTCCTCATCCAGCAGGGATTCCTCATGCGCACGGCGCGCGGGCGCATGGCGACGCGCAGCGCGTATCAGCACTTCGGGCTCAGGGCGCCGGAGCGGATCAGCGCGAACCTGCAGCTCTTCGAGGACGACAGGTGACCGTTTTCTGCTGGCCCGCCCGCGTCTACTGGGAGGACACGGACGGGGGCGGTATCGTCTACTACGCGAACTATCTGCGCTTCCTCGAGCGCGCCCGTACGGAATGGCTGCGCGCGCTGGGCTATTCGCAACGCGCACTCGCGCAGGAGGCCGGCGTTCTGTTCGCCGTCACGAGCATCTCGGTGCAGTACCGCAGGCCCGCACGGCTCGACGACGAGCTCGTCGTCACGTGTAATCCCAGCCTCGGGGGACCGGCCACCGTGCGCTTCGAGCAGCAGATCCATCGCGGCGGCATACCGCGGGCGGCGGCCGGCGAGGAGCTGCTGGTGGAGGCGGACGTGCGCGTCGCCTGTCTCGACGCGCGCACGCTCCGGCCGAAACGTCTGCCCGAGTTTCTTGTCAATGCATTGTCAGTCAAGGAGCGTTCCTAGCGATGGCACAGGAACTGTCGATCATCCGGCTGGTGATGGAGGCGAGCATTCCGGTGCAGATCGTCATCGCGCTGCTCGTGCTCGCATCGATCGTGTCCTGGGCGATCATTTTCAGTAAGAGAAGGATGCTGCACCGCGCGCGCATCGAAGCCGACCAGTTCGAGAACAGCTTCTGGTCGGGCGGGGACCTCGCGCAGCTCTATCGGGGCATCGAAGCGCGCGGCGGCGCCACCGGCATGGCGAGCATCTTCGAGTTCGGCTTCCGCGAGTTCGCACGCCTCAGGCAGCAGGATGGCATCGGGGCGGATCAGCTTCTCGAGGGCTCGCGCCGCGCCATGCGCGTCGCGCAGCTCAAGGAGATCGACCGCCTCGAGCACAGCCTGTCGACCCTGGCCACCGTCGGCTCGACGAGTCCTTACGTCGGGCTCTTCGGTACCGTCTGGGGAATCATGTACGCGTTCGCCTCGCTCGGTGACGCACAGCAGGCGACGCTCGCAACGGTCGCACCGCACATCTCGGAAGCGCTCGTCGCCACCGCCATCGGTCTCTTTGCGGCGATTCCCGCCGTCATCGCCTACAACCGCTACGCGGATCAGGTGGGAAGGCTCGAAGTGCGCTACGACGCGTTCATGGAAGAGTTCTCCACCATCCTGCAGCGTCACGCGACCCGCACCTCTAGCGGAGGCTAATTCCATGGCACAGCTTTCACGCGGCAGGCGCCTGATGGGCGAGATCAACGTGGTCCCGTACATCGACGTCATGCTGGTGCTGCTGATCATCTTCATGATCACGGCGCCGCTCCTCACGCAGGGCATCACCGTCGATCTGCCCAAGGCCAGTGCGCAGCCGATCGCTTCGCAGAACACGGAGCCGCTCGTGCTGTCCGTCGATCGTGAGGGGCGGTTGTATCTGAACGTGGGCGGTAAGCCCGATCAGGCGATCGACGAATCGACGGTCGGTGCGCGCGCCGCGGCGGCGCTGCGCAACACTCCCGAGATGCCCGTGTACGTCAAGGCCGACACCCGCGTCGCGTACGGTCGCGTGGTGGAGGCGATGGTGATCCTGCAGAAGGCGGGCGCGACGAAGATCGGTTTCATCACCGATCCGCTGCCGGAAGCAGGGCGCCGCGCCGCGGGGCGCTGAAGGGCAGATCACGCGTATGGACGAGAGGGCGAGCGATCGCTGGGTTTCGATCCTGCTGTCGCTGCTGGTGCACGCGGCGATCATCGGCGCGCTCGCCTTCGGCTGGTGGAACTGGCAGCGACGCCCGCAGCCTCAGACGCCTTCGCTCGCCATCGAGGCGACCGTCGTCGAATCGGCCGATGTACCTCCCGTGGCGCGCGCGCCGGTGTCCGAGCCGGAGCCCGAGCCCGAGCCGGTCGTCGAGCCGGAAGAACCTCCGCCCGAGGAGGAGCCGCCGCAGCCGACCCCGGAGGAGCTCGAAGCGCAGCGGCTCGCCGAGGAGCAGCGTCTTGCGGAGGAGCAGAGGCGCGCCGAGGAGGAGCGTCTCGCCGAAGAGCGCCGGCTCGAAGAAGAACGGCGGCGCGCCGAGGAGAAACGTCTCGCGGAGGAGCGCGCCGCTGCGGAAGCGAAGGCGGCGGAAGAGCGGCGCAAGGCCGAAGAGGCGCGCAGGGCCGAGGAGGCACGCAAGCGCGAGGAGGAGCGACGCCTCGCCGAGCAGAAGAAGCGCGAGGAAGAGCGCAGGCGCGCGGAAGAGAAGCGCAAGGCCGAAGAGGCGCGTCTGCTCGCGGAGCGCGAGGCGGAGCTCAGGCGAAGTCTCGAGGCGGAGGAACGCCTGCGCGCGCTGCGCGGCAGCCCGGAGGCGGCGAGCTGGATCCAGCAGATTCAGGCACGCATCCAGCGCGCGTGGATCCGTCCGCCTACCGCGCGGCCGGGCCTCGACTGTACGATCGCGGTCACTCAGGTCCCCGGAGGCGCGGTCGTGAGCGCGCGCGTCCTCGAATGCAACGGCGATCAGGCCGTGCGCGAGTCGATCGAAGCGGCGGTGTTCCGCGCTTCGCCGCTGCCGCCGCCGCCCGATCCCGCGCTGTTCGAACGCAATCTCCTGATCCGATTCATTCCCCAAGACTGATGCCCATGAATGCACGCGACCGATTCACCCGTTTCCTGGCGAGCGCTGGCGCTCTGCTGATCGCGGCCCTGTGGGCGGCGGCACCTGCGCACGCGCAGCTTCGCATCGAGATCACGTCCGGCGTCACCGACCCGATTCCGATCGCCATCGTGCCGTTCGCCCGCGCGGTGCCGGCTGACGGCGGCGTCGACGTCGCGGCGATCATCCAGAACGATCTCGAGGGCAGCGGGCGCTTCCGCGCCCAGCCGCGCGCGCAGATGATCTCGATGCCCACGCGCATCCAGGACGTGTCGCTCGCGGACTGGCGCGCGAGCGGCAACGACTACATCGTGGTCGGCCGCGTGAGCGCGCTCGACGGCGGTCAGCTCGCGGTCGACTTCGAGCTGCTCAATCTCCTCAACGGTCAGCAGCTCGCGGTCGGCCGCTTCACCGGTCCGCAGAGCGCGCTGCGCAACGCGGCGCATCGGGTGAGCGACGTCATCTACGAGAAGATCCTCGGCGTGCGCGGCGCGTTCGCCACGCGCATCGCGTACGTTGCGGTGGACGGCAAGCCGCCCGAGCAGCGCTATCAGCTCATCGTCGCAGACTCGGACGGCGAGAACGCGCGGACCATTCTCGAGTCGCGTCTGCCGATCATGTCGCCGGCGTGGTCGCCCGACGGCGAGTGGCTCGCTTACGTTTCTTTCGAGAATCGCAAGTCCGCCGTGTACGTGCAGCGCGTGCGCACCGGCGAGCGGCGGCAGGTCTCGGCGCGGGCGGGCATCAACGGCGCACCGAGCTGGTCGCCTGACGGGCGCCGTCTCGCGCTCGCGCTCGGTGGAAGCGGCGGCAACGTCGACGTCTACGTGCTCGATCTGGCCTCGCAGAACCTCACGCGCATCACCGACGATCCGGCGATCGATACCGAGCCGGTATGGGCGCCCGACGGCAAGACGCTGTTCTTCACGTCGGATCGCGCCGGCGCGCCGCAGATCTATCGCGTCGCGGCTCAGCCGGGTCAGCAGCCGAAGCGCATCACCTTCGGCAGTCACTACAACGCGCGTCCGCGCGTTTCACCGGACGGCACACTGCTCGCCTTCGTCACCATCGACCAGGGCAACTACCGCATCGCGGTGCAGGATCTCTCGAACGGCACGGTGCGGGTGCTCTCGCGCGGCACGCTCGACGAGTCGCCGAGCTTCGCACCGAACGGAGCCATGATCATCTATTCCGGGCGTGACCGGGGGCAGAGCGTGCTCGCGACCGTGTCGGTGGACGGGCTCACCGGGCAGCGGCTCAAGGCCGACCGGGGCGAGGTGCGCGAGCCCGTCTGGGGGCCGTTCCAGCAGTAGGTCGTGGCGGCGGTCGCCGGATGACGACCGATGCGGGCGGTCCGCGGCTTGTGTTAAAAGGCGCTGCCGCGCAAGCGGCCGCCACCATACCAACGAACGAAGTGGAGCGATGACATGAGAAGGACTCTGATGGTACTGCTGATCGCTGCGTCGCTGGGGGTCGCGGCGTGTGCAAGCAAGCCGCGTCAGCAGGACGCGCCTGCCGATGCGGGCGCCGCAAGCGGCTCCGGCGTGGACACGGCAGGAGTGGACGACTCGGCCGCCGCGGGGAGCGTCGCAGCGGACGACGGTGCCGGCGTCCCGGGGCCCCAGGAGGGGCTGCTCGCCCGGCGCGTGATCTACTTCGACTTCGACAGCAGCGAGATCCGCGGTGAAGCCACGGAAATCATCGCGGCTCACGCGCGCTATCTGGCCAGCCGGCCGGGCACTCGCGTGCGCCTCGAGGGTCATACGGACGAGCGCGGTTCCCGGGAGTACAACATCGCCCTCGGCGAGCGCCGTGCCCAGGCAGTGCGCCGTGCGCTGATGCTCCAGGGTGCCGCCGACACGCAGCTTTCCACCGTGAGCTACGGCGAGGAACGCCCGGCCGCGGCGGGCAGCAACGAGGAGGCGTGGGCCCAGAACCGCCGCGTCGAGATCGTCTATCTGAACTGAACACGGCAGTGAGGTGAGCCATGCGCCAGATCGGTGCAGCGCTGCTGGTGGCGGCAATCGCCGGATGCGCCACCGTGCCGCCGGAGGAAGACCCGGTCCAGATCAAGCTCAACGACCACGACGGACGGCTCGAGCGCATCGAGCGCGTGATGTCGAACCAGAGCCTGCTCGATCTGGCACAGCGGCTCGATTCCCTGCAGGCCGACGTGCGGTCCCTGCGGGGGCGCATCGAGGAGCTCGAGAACAGCCTGGAGACGCTGCGCAAGCAGCAACGCGACCTCTACTCCGATCTCGACCAGAGACTCACACAGCTCTCGGCAGGTGGAGTGTCCGGTCTGGCCCCGGGCGGCGCCGGAACGGCTGCAGGGGCGGGCGAGGAGGCGGCGTACAACCAGGCCTTCGATGCGCTCAAGAACGGCAACTATGGAGCGGCGATCGCCGGTTTCCGCCAGTTCCTTTCCGCCTATCCGTCGAGCCCGCTTGCGGAGAACGCGCAGTACTGGCTCGGCGAGACCTATTACGTCACGCGCGACTATCCCAGTGCGCTCACGGCCTTCCAGGCCGTGGTGGATCGCTACCCGAATTCGCGCAAGGCGCCCGACGCGCTCGTGAAGCTCGGTTACACGTACTTCGAGATGAAGCGCTACGCGGAGGCGCGCTCGACGCTCAACCAGGTCCTGCAGCGCTATCCCGACAGCGAGGCGGCGCGGCTCGCGCAGGAGCGGCTGGCCCGCATTCCGACCGCCGCACGCTGACGACGTGTCGCGCCTGAAGATCACCGAGATCTTCTACTCCCTGCAGGGCGAAGCGGATAGCGTGGGGATCCCCACGGTGTTCGTGCGTCTCACCGGCTGTCCGCTGCGCTGTCAGTACTGCGACACGACGTATGCCTTCCACGGCGGGGAGTGGTGGGCGATCGACGCGATCCTCGCGAAGGTGCGCGAGCTCGGCGGGCGCTACGTGTGTGTGACGGGCGGCGAGCCTCTTGCGCAGCGCGCGTGTCCCGAGCTCCTCACGCGGCTGTGCGACGAAGGCCTGCGCGTATCCCTCGAGACGAGCGGGGCGATGTCGCTCGAGCACGTCGATCCGCGCGTCGTGCGCGTGGTCGACGTGAAGACACCGGATTCGGGCGAGGAACGGCGCAACCGCTACGACGAGCTCGCGCGGCTCGACGCCAAGGATCAGGTGAAATTCGTCATCTGCAGCCGCGCGGACTACGAGTGGAGCCGCGCGAAGCTCGAGGAGCTGCGGCTCGCCGAGCGCTGCGGGGTGCTGTTCTCGCCGAGCCACACGCAGCTTCCCGCGCGATTGCTTGCCGACTGGATCCTCGAGGACAAGCTGCCGGTGCGCTTTCAGATTCAGCTCCACAAGTACCTGTGGGGCGACGTACCCGGGAGATAGGACGCATGGCCGAGCCGGGCGACAGCGGAAGAAGCGGAGCGCTGCAGGTACGCCGTGCGGTGGTGCTGCTGTCGGGAGGTCTCGACTCCGCGACGACGCTCGCGGTCGCGCGCTCGCGCGGCTTCGAGTGTTATGCGCTTTCCGTCGCCTACGGGCAGCGGCACGCCGCGGAGCTCGATGCTGCCGCGCGCGTCGCGCGTGCGCTGAGCGCGCGCGAGCACCGTGTCATGCACGTCGACCTCGCGGGCATCGGCGGGTCCGCGCTGACGGATCCCGATATCGCCGTACCGGAGGAGCCCACGAGCGGTATTCCCGTCACGTACGTTCCCGCGCGCAACACGATAATGCTCGCCCTGGCGCTCGCCTGGGCCGAGGTGCTGGGCGCGGAAGACATATTCATCGGCGTGAACGCCGTCGACTACTCCGGTTACCCCGACTGCCGGCCGGAGTTCATCGCGGCGTTCGAGAAGCTCGCGGCGCGCGCCACGCGCGCAGGGGTGGAAGGCACCCCGCTGCGCATCCACGCGCCCCTCATCGATCTCACCAAGGCGGAGATCATCCGTCTCGGGCTGCGGCTCGGTGTGGACTACGGTATGACGGTCTCCTGCTATCAGGCGGACGAGGAGGGTGGTGCGTGCGGCCGCTGCGATTCGTGCAGGCTGCGGCGGGCGGGTTTCGAGGCCGCGGGAGTCGCCGATCCGACGCGGTACCGCACCATGTAGTATCATCCCCGCCCTCGCGGCACGGCGACGCCTCCCTCGCGATCGTGCCTCGACGCCTTTCACACCGGATACGGGCCGTTAGCTCAGTCGGTAGAGCAGCTGGCTTTTAACCAGTTGGTCGCGCGTTCGAGTCGCGCACGGCCCACCAAGAAAGCCATGTCGGGACCGGCGCATCCCGTTTCACCTCACCGGGCGCAGCCAGCCGAGCTTGCGTTCACCGCCGGTCCGTCGGGTACGACTCTTGTTACGTGCGCTTACCACCGGGCGGGAATCGGGCCGCTCGAGCAGTCGCCTTGGAACGTCACGAGGCTCCATGTACCAGCGGCTCAAACGTTCCAACCATTGGGACCGTCTTGCCGCGAAGCAGAGCGCGACGAGATCGATTCCGGATTCGGCACGTCTCGCCAGGCCCCGCCGCGTCACGCAGCAGACATCGAGCCGTTTTCGAATCGCAGCAGTCGTTCTGCTGCTGCTCGCGGCAACCCCCGTTGTTGCCGATGTCGGCGCGTTATGGGTGGAGGTCGTCGATGCGGTGACGCGCCGACCGGTCGATGGAGTGACGATTACGGCCGAGTCGCGTGACGGCGAGGCGCGCTCGGCGACGACGACCCGAGGCCGGGCGCTGCTCGACAACCTCGAAGGCGGTTTCTTCGTACTGCGAGCAGAGTCGGCGGGATACGTCACCGCCGTAGAGCCGGCGGTGCGGGTACTGGAACGTCGGACAGGGCGTCTTCGCTTCGAGCTGCAGCCGGTGCCCGAGTCTCTGGAAGAGGTCGTCGTCGTGGCTCGTGCACGCGAGGCAGACCCCTTCGGTGCCGTCTCGAGCAGTTTCCTGAGCCGCGACGAGCTGCGTAACGCGCCCGGCAGCGGCGGCGACGTCATGCGTGCGCTGAGCGGCCTGCCAGGGGTGATCTCCAACGGCGAGTTTGCGAGTTTCTCCGTACGGGGTCATGGCCCCAAGAGCAACCTCATCTATGTCGACGGTTTCCCGTTACAGCAGGTCGTGCACTTCGAGCAGACGCTGGGCGACGAGGAAGAGATCATCAATGGCGGACGCTACTCCATCTTTGCACCCAATGCCGTTGCCGGGGCGAAGTTCTCACCCGGCGGCTGGAGCGCGGAGTTCGCCGGCCGCAGTGCGTCGCTGCTGCAGCTCGAGGTCGTGGACGGCGCGCCGTCGCCTGTCGGCAGCCTGCGTCTCGATCTCGCCGGCGTCGAGCTGCTCTACGAGGGACCGAGCGGCTTCCACGACGACACGTCGATGTTCCTGCAGGCGCGGCACTTCGACTTCGGCCAGTTCTTCGAGACCATCGATGAAGAGGCCCTGGGTGCGCCGGTTTCCACGGACGTGATCCTGAAGACGCACACGCGTCTGGATGACGACGACGAGCTCGAGTTCCTCGCCATATACGCACCCGAGAAGTACACGCGGGACGTCGACCATATCCTCTCCCCCAGGGAGGAGGGCGAGGAGATCGAGGACGTCACTGTGCAGAACGACGACCAGGACCTCGTGCTCATCGGCGCGACCTGGCGGCGGATGTTCGGCGACGACGGCGAATGGACCAACCGTATCTACTATCGCGAGCGCGACAGGGTGTCCTCCGAAGGCGAGGCCTTCCCGGACCTCGTGCCGCCGGATGCGCCAGCCGACCAGGTGCCGGTGCGCGAGAGGCTCCTGACCGTGAGGGAAAAGGAGTCGGAATTCGGCTGGCGCAGCGATGTCTCGTTCGGAAACGGCTTCGGGACATTCCGTGCCGGGCTGCACCTTACGAGCAACGATCTCGATTACTCGACCGAGCTTCGGGAGGGCTGGATTCGCTACATCTACGAATCCGACGATCCGCGCCCGCCGGGCGCGAACTACATCGTCCTGCGACCGGATGAGATCAACTCGGTGTATCGTGCAAGCGAAACCAGCTACGCCGTTTACGGCGAGCAGTCGTTCGACTGGGGCAAGGCCGGTCTGCGTGCAGGCATTCGCTACGAGCACAACGGCTTCGGCGACGAGGACCTGGTGTCGCCGCGATTCGGGTTCAATTATGCGGTTTCACCCCGGCTGAGATTCTCGGCTACGGCCGGCATCTTCCATGCGGCGCCGAGCAACCTCGCGCGTGCGGCCGACCCCGACAACTTCGACCTCGAGAGCGAGAAGCTCACGCATTTCGGCGTCGGCTTCGACTACCGGCTGTACGACACCCTGCATCTGCTCGTGGAAGCGTACTATCAGGATCTCGACAACCGGCTCGTGGAGAGCGGCCGCACGAACGGTCGAGTTTCCAACGATGGTGAGGGCACGAATACCGGCGTCGACCTGGTGTTGACGCGCAGGTTCGCTCGGGGCTGGTCCGCCGACTTCGTGTACTCCTGGAATCGCTTCCGGGTGGACGATAACGACGGGCGTGGCAGGTACGACTGGGACTTCAACCGCGAGCACTTCGTCTCCGTCGGCGGACGCTGGGTGATCAACGATCGATGGCAGGTGGCGGCACGCTGGAAGTACGGCTCCGGGCTGCCGACGTACCGCTTTACCGTGCACGAAGACGTGCTGGCGCCGAATCCGCCCGTGCGCTACTCGCAGGAGAGGACCGCTCTCAACGTCGATCGCGGCGACGCGCTCCATTCCCTCGATGTGCGCGTCGATTACCGGCGTCCCATCGGCCCGGTGGACCTCGTGCTGTTCGCGGACGTGCTGAACGTCTACGGCGGCCCCGCCGGCCTGCAGCGCGAGTTCAACGTCCTGACCGGAGAACTCCTCGAAGAGGAAGAGGAGACTCTGCCGCTGCTCGGCCTGATCCTCGAGTACGCCTGGTAGAACGCGTACATCGCCCGTTCGTGATCGAGCGCGGCAGCCTCCCGTGCCTGCCGGTTCCAGATGCGGTCGCCGAGTGCGCAATGACGCTCCCCACGCCATCCGGCGCCGCCGCGGTCAAGAGCTTGACACGGGCGCTGCGCTGCGGAAGATGTCCCGATATTGATTGCAAGTACAAACGATCGTCACGGATGCACGGCAGCCAGCGAGTGAAAGGTACCTGATGGCGGGTGCGGGTATGTGGACGCTGCCCGTGCGCGGCCTGTGCACCGCACCGGACTCGATCACGCGGCTCCCGTGGCGAAAGGCGGTCCCGACGAGTCACGAACCGACCGCCGGTGCCTCCAAAGAAAAACCCGTCTACGAAGCCAGCTCGCGGCGCTGAGCGCACAGCAATGGTGCATGGGGGGAAAGTCAATGGCCGCGGGCTGGCTGCCGAGCGCGCTTCATCGTTCGTCTTCCCGTTCGAAACCATCGAGCGGGTGTTCGCAGATGTCGCTGCCGACGCCGTGATCGAGCCCGTCCTGCGCATCGGGCGCTGAGGCGGGAAGCGGCGCGGCGCATCGTCAATCTCGAGGAGCACATCCATGGTCGAACCTGTGAGATTCCCTGACATCCCTCTCTACCAGGGCTGGGGCGAGCCGATGCGCGCGGAGATCGAGATCCGCGGTCTGGAGCTGATACAGGGCGAGATCCCGGCGGGGCTGGAAGGGGCTCTTTACCGGGTCGGTGCGGATCGACAGTACCCCTCGGGCCGCACGGACGACATCTTCATCGACGGCGAAGGCCAGATGCACATGTTCCGCTTCAAGGACAACCAGGTGGACTATGTCTGCCGGTGGGTGCGTACCGTGCGCTTCGAGCGTCAGCGCGCGGCGAAGAGGGGACTGTTCGGCCGCTATCGCAATCGCTACACCAACGACCCGAGCGTCGCCGGGCTGTCCATGGGTACCGCGAATACGTCCGCGATGTTCCACGCAGGCCGGCTCTACGCGCTCAAGGAGGACGATCTGCCGTACGAGCTCGATCCGGAAACGCTCGAGACGCGCGGCCAGACGGATTTCGACGGAGCGCTGCGGGACGTGGTGTGTCTCAGCGCGCATCCGAAGGTCGATCCGGTCACTGACGAGCTGCTGACCTTCTCGTATCAGGCGAAGGGCGACGCCACGCGCGACATCTGCTTCTTCATCTTCGGACCCGACCGCAAGCTCATCAACAAGGTCTGGTTCGAGATGCCCTATGCGGCCTGCGTTCACGACTTCGCGATCACGGACGAATGGGTGGTCTTTCCGTTCTTCCCGCTGATCACGGATCTCGAGGTGGTGAAGAAGGGCGGTCCGTACTTCCAGTGGCATCCGGACAAGGAGATCCACGTCGCGCTCGTGCCGCGCTACGGTTCCGCGAAGGACATCCGCTGGTTCAGAGGACCCTCGGGCAGCGCGGGCCACATGATGAACGCCTTCCGCGAGGGGTCGAAGATCCATCTCGATCTGTGCTTCTACGAGGGCAACTGCTTCCCGTTCTTCCCCACGCCGGAAGGCGTGCACACCGACCCGGTGCTGCCGTACCTGACGCGCATGACGTTCGATCTCGAGTCGGGCAGCAGCAGCTTCGAACGGCGGCGCATTCTCGAGAACTCGTGTGAGATGCCGCGGACGGACGAACGCTATCAGGGCCGACCGTACCGGCACGGCTTCATCATCTGCGATCGCAAGCCCGACGGCTCGAGCAGCATCGGCCGTTTCGAGCCGCATACCGGCAAGCTGGACGTCTGGTCGCCGGGGCCTGGCGACAGCGTCCAGGAGGCGGTGTTCGCGCCGCGCAGCCCCGATTCGCCCGAGGCGGACGGCTGGCTGCTCGTGCCGGTGTGCCGTGTATCGAAGATGCGCAGCGATCTCGTGATCCTCGACGCACGCAATCTCGCCGCCGGCCCCGTCGCGACTCTGAAGCTGCCGGTGCGCGTGCGCTCGACGTTCCACGGCACATGGGTGCCGGAAGCGACGCTGCGCTCCGGACGGTATGCCTACAGCCGGGCGGCTTCCTGAGCCGCCCGGCACCCATAGAACTCAGAGCTGAAGCTTTTTCGGGAGGGGAAAGATGAAGCGTTATCTCACAGCAGCAGGCACACTCGCGCTCGCGATCGGGACACTTCACGCACAGGAGGGACCGGTCAACACGAGCGAAGAGGCAGTCGCGCTCGAGGAGATCGTAGTGACCGCGGCGCGGCGTGAGCAGTCCGTTCAGACGGCCTCGCTCTCGATCAGCGTGCTGAGCGGCGATTCGCTCGCGCAGTCCGGCATCGTCCAGGCGGCCGATCTCCAGACGGTGGTGCCGGGGCTCACCGTCAGCCTCGGTGGCGCTACGAACCAGACCTACCTGCGCGGTGTCGGCAGCTTCTCGACGAACGCGCACGCCGAGTCGGCCATCGCGTACAACATCAACGGCGTGTACATCTCGCGGCCGAGCGGCGTCGGTCCGATCTTCTTCGATCTGGAGCGCGTCGAGGTGCTGAAGGGGCCGCAGGGCACGCTGTACGGCCGCAACGCGTCGGGCGGTGCGATCAACCTCATCACGCGCAGGCCGACGCAGGAGCTGACGGGCGAGCTCACCGTCAACGTAGGCAACTATGACCTGCGGCGGGTCAATGCCGCCATCGGCGGGGGTGTGACCGACACGCTGGCTCTGCGCGCGGCTGCCCAGTACAGCAAGCGCGACGGCTACCTGAGTGACGGCTACAACGACGAGGACAGCGTCGCCGCACGCGTCACCGGCCTGTGGGAGCCGAACGACCGGGTGTCGCTGTTCGTGACGACGGAGTACGCGAAGATCGACTCACAGGGCGAGGCGACGATCAAGCGCTCGACGCTCACGGCGCTGCCGGACGACCCGTGGACCGGTCCCTCGGACGGCATGATCCAGCAGCCGCCGACCGCGTTCATCCCCGGCGGCACGCCGATCCTCGATGACGGTTTCAACGACATCCGTATCGCGGCGATCAGCGCGCAGCTCGACATCGATCTGGGTCCGGCCACGCTGACGTTCATCCCGGCTTTCCGCGACACGGACCTCGCCGCCCTGACGTACACGCCGGGCTTCTACTACAACTCGCAGGAGACCTCCGAGCAGCAGACTTACGAGCTCAGGCTCTCGAACGACGGTGAGGTCTGGAAATGGGTCGCGGGTCTCTTCTACTTCGAGGAGGATCAGACCCAGCGCTACCACCTGCAGGCGCGCCCGATACAGGAAAACATCACGTCCACTCCGCTGTGGACGCGGAGCTACGCCGTCTTCGGCGACGTGACCTACGGTCTCACCGACCGCCTGCGACTCATCGGAGGTCTGCGCTACTCGAAAGACGACAAGCGCCAGGACGGTCTCTCGCAGGCGATACTGCCGACTCAGACACAGACCTCGAACTACGGCAAGCGGAGCTTCGACAAGCTGAGCTGGCGTACGGGCTTCGAGTACGACGTCGGCCCGGACAACATGCTGTTCGCGACGGTGGCCACGGGCTTCAAGGCGGGCGGTTTCTTCCCGTCGGTGCCGTATCCCGACAACAGCTTCGATCAGGAGGAGCTCACCGCGTTCACGCTGGGATCGCGCAACCGCTTCTTCGGGCGTACGCTGCAGGCGAACTTCGAGGCGTTCTACTGGAAATACGACGACAAGCAGGAGCGGTACCTCGGTGCGACGCCTGCGGGCACGACGGGTCTGCTCACCACCAATGCGGGTGAGGCGACGCTCTACGGACTGAACGTCGATCTCCTCTACAGGCCCACGGTGAACGACACGCTGCGCTTCGCGGTGGAGTACCTGCACAGCGAGTACGACAGCTTCGTGTACAACGTCTACAACCCGTCGATCGCGGGTCCGGTGCTCAACAGCTATCCGCCCCAGGCGACGGGTTGCCGGCTCGGTGAGCCTGTGGCCTACACGCGCAACGACTTCGTTCCGTCGCTGCTGAACGACTCCACGCAGGAGCTCGACTGCACCGGATTCGCGCTGGTGCGAGCGCCGGAGTGGACGGGCATGGTGGGCTACGAGCACGTCTTCCGCCTGCAGGGCAATGCACGGATCACCGCCGCGGTCGATGCGCAGTTCTCGAGCAAGCAGTATCTGTCCCCGGACTTCATCCGTTCTGCCATGGATGACGGATACGTCGCGCTCAACGCGAATCTGAGCTACGAGTTCGGGAACGGCTTCGAAGTGAGCGTCTGGGGTCGCAATCTCACCGACGAGGCCATCTACACCGGTGGCGGCCGCTACGCCTTCTCTCGTCCGGTCGAGGCCGGCGGTGATCCGACGCTGTTCTACGCCAACATCCGCGCACCGCGCACGTACGGACTCAGCGTGAGCATGCGCTTCTGATGCACGGCGCAGCCGTGCCCGGGTCAGCCGCGCCGGCCATCGTGCCGGCGCGGTACACCCGCTGGGTTCTGTTCGTGCTGCTCTCGGTCTGCGCGATCAACTACGCGGACCGCTCCGTCGTGGGCGCAGTCGCCGAGCCGCTGCGCCGCGAGCTCGGACTCACGGACTTTCAGCTGGGGCTGCTGCAGGGCTTCGGTTTCGCGCTGCTCTTCTCGGTGATGGGCATCCCCTTCGCACGGCTCGCCGAACGGGCGAGCCGTGTGCGCATCATCGCCGCGGCGACCTTCGCCTGGTCGGTGATGACCGTGCTGTGCGGAGCGGCGACGAGCTTCGTGCAGATGCTTCTGATGCGGGTCGGCGTCGGAGTGGGAGAGGCGGGATTCGCCGCACCGGCCAATTCCCTCATCGGCGACTACTTCCGGCGGGATCGCCGCGCCTTCGCGACGTCGATCATGACGCTCGGCGTTCCGATCGGTGCGATGATCGGCGCGATGTCGGGCGGCTGGATCGCCGAGTCGCTCGGATGGCGCTGGGCCTTCGTCATTCTCGGAGCGCCGGGCATTCTGATCGCGGCGCTCGTCCTGTTCACGCTGCGCGAGCCGCCGCGGGGGCAGGCGGATGACGTGAAAGGGGATGACACCGTGCCGCCCCTTCGTGCGGTCGCCCGCCACTGCTTCTCCGACCCGACGTTCCGGCATGTGCTGGCCGGCGGTACACTGGCCGGTTTCGGCCTGCACGGTCTCGGACAGTTCCTCGGCGTCTATTTCGCGCGGGTGCACGAGCTGTCCTATGGCACGGCCGGCATGCTCTACGGGCTCCTCACGTTCGCCTCGGTCGGTGGCGGGCTCCTCGTCGGCGGCTTTCTCGCGGACCGGCTCGGCCGGCGGAGTCTGCGGTGGTATTCGCTCATTCCCGCGATCGGCCAGTTTCTGGCCGCACCGCTCTATGTCGCAGCCTTTCTCAGCGGCGATCTGAGGACTACGGTCGTGCTGCTGCTCGCCGCAGGCATCAGTCTGGTGTTTCACTACGGTCCGGGTCTGGCGATAGTCCAGAATCTCGCGACTCCGCGCACGCGCGCGTCAACCGTCGCGCTGTACATGCTCGTCGTCAACGCGGTCGCCATGGGAAGCGCGGCGCCGCTCATCGGTTTTCTGAGCGACGTTTTCGGCGCGCAGCTCCTCGAGGGAGTCGCCGGAGTGGATTGCCGTTCCCCCGTCGAGCCGCTGTGCCTGCAGGCCCAGGGAACGGGACTGCGCTACGCGCTCATGGCTTCCACCGTCCTGTTTGTCTGGGCCGGCGTTCACTATCTGCTGGCCACGAGGCGGCAGCCGCGCTAGTTCCTGCGCGGCGCGCCTCTCCATCTGCTTTCGATCGATCCCCGTTCGCCTGTTGCCCATGGGCGACGCAGCGGCCTGCTTGTAATCCAGGGACTTAGCTCGAGACGGCGCTCGCGGCGTCACTCATCGGCGACGCGATCGCCCGAGCGCGTTTGCCGTCGCCGATGCAGGCTGCGCCGAAAGCGCTGCAAATCCAGCGGTTTCGTGCGGTTCAGGGGAGATGTCCGTGGTTGGCACGACACTTGCCTGAGCTGGTGCAGCCAAACGGGGGATCTCACATCACGAGAGAACACGATGATCATGTCTCGTCGGATGATTCGCACCGCACGCCTGCTTCCGTTCTCGACCGCACGGAATCTCGAGCCCTGCCGCTGCAGGTCGAATGCCGTGCACAGCAGGGCTGTCGGTGATCCACGACAGCGAGGTGAGTCGGCTTCGGCGCACTGGAATGGCCGATGGACATCCGGGGTCTGTCCAGGCTCAGCTGCTGCTGCGGGAGAATGAATGAGCAGGAAAACCGCCCGCCCGACGAAGAATCTGAAACCCTGTTCCTCGAAGCACGAAGCGGTACCGGCGCCGAGCGACGTTCACTCGCTCCAGGTGTGGGGAGGTCCGGGTCAGGGTGCGCCCTGTGATCTGTGCCGGAACGAGATCGGACCGGGTGAAGTCGACTACGAGGTCGAGGCCATCGTCGACGGCCAGCCCCGGGCACTGCATTTCCACATCCGCTGTTTCGAGCTGTGGAAAACCGGCACGGACGCGGCGTGAAACCGCGGCACGCGACGCAGCACGCCGTTCCGTTCGACCGGTCCCTTCAGTCGCGCCGCCGACGCTCGTCGGCGCGAGCCGAACGGACCGGTTTGTCGGCTCTCCGGGTGTACGTGTTCTGCGCGGCAGCGATCCTCCAGCCGTCCTCCTGCCGCACCAGCACCGCCGTGACGATGCCGTTGCTCGGTCCGCGCGTTCTGCCCTGACTGTCGATGCGCCCGGTGAGCTCCCAGACGTAGTGGATCACGGCGACGTCGGGCTGGAGCCGCCTGACGCTCGTTCGCAGCGCCTTGAGCGTGGTGTTCTTGAAGTAGGTCTCGTGCGCTTCCTTCATCTCCGCCTGGATCCGCGCACCGCCTTTCTCCCACGTGCCGTTGACGGTGATCCATTCCATGTCCTGCGTGAACAGGCGTCCGAGCGCGTCGGTGTCGTGAACGTTCCACGCGCGGACGAACTCCTGCACGAGGCTTTCGGGATCCGGCGCCTGGGCGGGGCTCGCGACGGGGAGCAGGGCGAAGGTGACGAGGCTGAGCGCGAGAGCGCATCGGGATCGGGTCGACATGTCGCACCTCGTTCGGATGGCACCCGATGGCCCGATGTTATACCTCTCAGCGCGATCCGGGTTCGACTCCCGTGCCGGGCTGCTCGGGCGCGCCGTCCGCGCCCGGCCCCTCCGGTACCGTGGGTACTTCCTCGGGTATCTCGGTGTACTCGAGATGTCGCATCAGCGGTGAGATCTCGCCCGGGTCCGCAGTCCCGCCCTGAGCGACCGTGAACTTCAGCCCGCGGACCTCGCGATCGCGTGTACCGAGCTGCACGCCGCGCATCACCTGCGCGTGGCGACCCTTCACCTGTTCAATATTCATCGTTCCCTGAGCCAGCTCGTGCGCGAGATTGACCGCGAGGAAGTTCGCTTCCTCGGACTCACAGCGCACCGTGAGCTCGCCGGCGGTGCGGTGCGCGACGATGCTGCCGTTGTAGTCCGCGAGCTCGTCCAGGCGATCGATCGGGAAACGGTAGTCGATCGTCTGTTCCAGGAAGTCCTGGTGTTTGCCGGGGAAGTCGTGCGGAATGCCCTGCCTGTGGAGCACCGTGCGCTTCCATGGTCCCTTGCCGTACCAGGCGATCCGATCCGACGAGCGTTCGTCCGGCTCGCCGTAGCGGGTGACCAGCACCGCTGCCAGGGCGCGCGCTTCGACCGGCCAGCCTCGCAGGTTCTTCTCCGCCCAGGCGTGGGCTGCCGGATCGGGCTGCGCCGCGGCATCTTCCGCATCCGCAGATGCCGCCTCCGCGCTCGGCGCATGAACCGCGTTCGCCAGCCACGAGGCCGCCAGCGCGGCCAGCACTGCCTTCTTCATCGCGTGCCTCCTTCTTTCGAGATGAGTCTGGAGGCAGGCAGCGGACCCGCGCAACCGGTTCCAGAGTGCCGTCATCCGTCCGGGGCTCTCAGGATTCCGGCTGCGCGACCGCGTCGGCCGGCATGCGCAGCACGAGCCCGAGCAGGGGAAGGGCGAGCATCGCGGCGCCCGACGTCGCGACCGCGGCCGCGATGCCGAAGCTTTCCGCAAAATGGCCCCAGAGCCAGCTCCCGAGCGCCATGCTGCCGAAGATCGCCGTCTGGAACATCGACAGCGCGCGACCCACGACCCAGCGCGGCGACCAGAGCTGCACGACCACGTTGAACGTCGACAGCGCCTGCACCCAGCCGGCGCCGCCGATCACGAGCACGATCATCGTGAGCGGCAGCCAGGGACTGAACGCCGTCACGATGCACGCCGCACCGTAGACGATTCCGGCGGCACGCACGAGCGCTTCGTTGCTCAAGTGCCGCCGCAGGCGCGTATTGAGCAGTGCGCCGATCACGGCGCCGAAGCCGAGCGAGCCGAGCAGCAGACCGAAGGCGAGCGCGCCGGCGCCGATGAGGTCGCGCGCGACGAGCGGCATGAGCGCCCACGCGGCGCTGCCGCCAAGCCCGAATGCGATCGTGCGCAGGAGCACGGTCCGGATCGCCGGCGCGCCGCGTGCGTAGGTGAGTCCCGTGAGCACCGCACGTGCGATGCCTTCGGGCGGTTTCTCGCGCGGCGGCGGCCGCCGACGCCAGTTGGCGAGCACTGTCGTCGTGCCGAGATAGGCGACGGCACTGAACGCGAAGGCGGCTGCCGGTCCGCCGAGCGCGACGATTCCGCCGCCGATCGCAGGGCCGACGCTGCGCGCGACGTTGAGGCCGAGGACGTTGAGGCTCACCGCTCCGGGAAGATCCGCGCGCGGTACGAGCTCGCCGATGGACGCCTGCAGGGATGGACCGTACACCGAAAAGCCCGTTCCGAGCAGGAACGTGAGCCCCAGCAGCAGCCGGGGTCCGGCGAGCGACCGCCATGCGAGAACCGCGAGGCAGACGCACACGATGAGCATCACCGACTGAGCCGCCAGCATCACGAGCCGGCGGTCGTAGAGATCGGCGATGGCACCCGCCAGCAGCGCGAAGAGACCGATGGGCAGCGTCGCCGCCGACTGCACCAGCGCGACCATGTCGGGAGAGGGCGCGATCGAGGTCATGAGCCAGGAGGCTCCGACCGCCTGGATCGAATTGCCGAGATGCGAAGCGAGGGTTGCGAGCCACATCGCAAGGAACATCCGGTGCCGCAGAGGCGAGAGCGCGGATGCGTGCGCGGACGGCCCGGCAGTGGAATCAGAACGTTCGGACAAATGCGGTCGATGCCTGGCTGAGGTCGTACGAGGCAGCGAATGATAGCTCGAACTCACGCGTTCCGGCGGAACATGCAGGCACCGCGTTTCCATCGGCTGCGACCGGCGCGGCCGCAGAGCCGATGAGTCAGCCGCGCGGGTAGATCCGACTGTAGGGCACCGCTGCGAGCGGCTCGACCAGATCGGGGTTGAGCCGCAGCGAGACGACCAGCGTCTCGCCCGGCATTCCGCATTCCCGGCTCACCCGCTCGATCAGCTCCTGCTCCCGCGATTCGCTCGTGAGACGCCACCAGGGGCGGTGCGACAGGATGCCGAGCACGTAGAGCGGCTCCCCGCCATCGTCGAGTCGCTTGCGGACGAGCAGCGCGCGCCTTACCCCGCCGAGCTTGCCGAGTCGATGTGCAATGCCGGACACGGTCGCGAGCTCGAGATCGTGCTCGACGAACTCGTCCCCGGCACGGACAGTCTCGCGCTCGCGGCGGAGGAGGGCGGCACGCTCCTCGAGCTCCCTGCAGCGTCGCTCGAGAGGCTCCGCGAGGTCGTGGCGCCCATGGCGCCGGTGATACTCCGCGATGAGCGCGCAGGCAGCCTCTTCCGCCGAGGCGTCGAGCTTCGCTGCCGCCTGCAGGTCCTCGATGCCTCGAGCATCCTCGCGCTCGAGAAGCAGGCGGCCGCGGCGGAAGTGCGCGCCCGCGTGGAACGGATCGTGCTCGAGAAGGAGCGTCAGCAGCTCGAGCGCGGCGTCGCTCGATCCCAGCTCTTCCGTGAGGCACGCGCGCTCCCACAGCGCATCGAGCTCGAGCGCTTCGGGTGCAGTCCGCTCGAGCTCCGCGAGCCGCGCGCGCCACTCGCACGCCTGCCTGTGGCGCTCGCTCCACCAGCTCCGTACCTCGCTGCGCCAGCGCTCGTCGAGCTCGCGCGTCAGCGGTCGTGCCGCGCTTCCGAGAAACGCTTCTGCGGCGTTCGTTTCCACGGCGGGCGGAACGAAGGGCCCGATACCCAGTGCCTGCAGCCGATCGGCGAGGCACGGATGCGTGTCGTCGTAACCGGTGCGGCGCGCGAGCGAGCGTCCGAGCCATTGCTGTGCGGCGTCCCGCGGCCCGGGCTGCTGCAGCGCTCGTCCCAGCATGGAGAACGGCGCGAGCGCCGGCTCGGGGTCGGTCGTTGCGCGTTTGAACACGGCGGGCCAGAACTTCTCGCCGAGGAAGCCGCCGAGCACGTTGACCCGCACGAGCGCAGCGGCTGCGGCGGGGGGACCCGCCGCCTTTTGCCCCGTCCCCTCCCCCTTCGACGTCCGGCGACGGGCCCCGGTTCTTTTACACACCTTTAGGCGGCGGCGGAGAGGGGAAGGGGAAA
>QGVD01000096.1 GCA_003242685.1 Pseudomonadota bacterium
GTTCCGCCTGTGCTCCTCTTCCGTCAGAAAGACGTCGCGATGGTCGGGAACGCCGTCGATGACGCGTGTGAGACAGGTCCCGCACACACCCTGCTCGCAGCTCAGGGGCAGATCGATCCCCGCTTCCATGAGAACCTGCGCGACCGTGCGATCCGGAGGTACTTCCAGCGTCAGCCCCGTGCTCGCGATCCTGACTCTAAACGACTCCGACTTCGCATTCTGCGAGACGTCCGGCGCGGTGAAGAGCTCACGATGCAGACACTCTTCCGGCCAGCCGGCAAGCTTCGCACCGTCGAGCACCACCTGGATGAAGGCGGCCGGTCCGCAGACATAGAGATGGCTGCCGGGCTCGAAGGCCGGAACATCCCTTCCCGGGTCGAATCGGCGTCCCCCTTCTTCGCGGGTGAAGTGGATGTGGGCCCGCTCCGCAATCCTGCCGGCCTCGATGTATGAAAGAAACGCCGCGTGCGTGCGCGTGCGCGCGAAGTAATGGAAATCGAAGCTCGCATTCATCTGCACCAGGCGCTCGGCCATGCACAGGATCGGCGTGATCCCGATCCCGCCCGCATACAGAACCGAGCGCCTTGCACCATGGGCCAGCGCGAAATTGTTGCGGGGGACGCTGATACGGAGTCTGTCTCCGGGCCGAATCCTCTCGTGAATGGCGGCGGAACCGCCGCGTGATGCCTGCTGCCGCAACACGGCGATCCGGTAGTGCGCCGGGTCGCCCGGCCCGTCGATGAGCGAGTACTGCCGCACCAGGCCGGGCGCGATCTCGACGTCGATGTGCGACCCGGCCGTGAACATCGGCAGAGGATTTTCCCGTGTGTTCCGCAGCTCGAGGAATGCGATGTCCGGTGTGATGAGGTGCTTGGCGGCTACCTCAACCTCGATCCAGTTCTGCGGAAACATCAGAAGACCCTGACCTCCATTTCGCCGACCCGCTCGATGAAGCAGTGCATTACGTCTCCTGGATGGACCTGCGCGACGCCTTCACAGGTTCCGGTCATGATGATGTCGCCTGGCCAGAGGGTATAGAACCGGGATGCCCATGCGATCTGGCGTGCGACGCTGAGGATCATGAAGCGCGTGTTCGAGTGCTGCCGGATCTTGCCGCCGACGCTGAGCGAGAACTCGAGGTTTCCGGGATCCGGGATCTCGTCCGCGGTAACGAGCCACGGTCCGAGCACGGCATACGTGTCGATGGACTTGCGGAAGCTGCGGTCTTCCGGCCCCCGGACAACCATGTCCAGGGCAATTGCGTATCCGGCGACATGGTCCAGCGCCTCGGCCTCGTCGATCTGCGAGGCCTTCCTGCCGATGATCACCCCCAGCTCCATCTCATGGTCGGTACGACGGTCCGGAAAGCGCAACCGCACCCCCTGCGAGGGTCCGACGAGAGCACTGACTGCCTTCAGAAAGAGGCCCTGCTCGAGCACGCTCCCCACATATCGGCGGGTGAACACCTCGGACTGGGCCTCCGCTTCTTCGACGTGCTTGAGGTAGTTGGCCGGTGTGCCGATGATCTTTGTCGGTCGAGCCACCGGACTGAGGAAGCGGGTTTGCGAGATCGGCTGTGCCGGCGCGCTTCGCGCAACGTCCTCGATTACGGGCCGAAGCTCCTCGAGGTGAGAGATGACCGGGTCACCCGAGATGAAAGGGTAGGTATCCGTCCGCAGGCCATCGAGCACCCGGGTGACGTCGAATACCTGGCCTTCCCGGACCACTCCGAGTCTGCCGTCGTCGAACCAGCAGAGCCTCATCGCTGCGTTTCCTCGAGCAGGTCGAGCCGTCGCAGCGCCTCCCGATCGGAGACGAGGAACAGCCGTGCCGCGCTGCGCGCACGATGGCGAATCCAGTTCTTCTGTGGGAACGTGAGAATGTCGTAGCGTGACCACTCGAAGTGCTGGTCGCCGACCCAGGTCTCCCCTTCACCGTCGACGATCAGGCAGACGGCGTTCGCCGTGCTGCGCGTTTCCGGCACCATCTGACCTGCCTCGAGACTCACCATGGTGCAGTCGATCGTGGGCATCGGGGCACCGCCGGTTGACGGATTGACGTACCGGACTGCGCGCATCCCTCCAGGTCCAGCGGGCACGCGGGCCAACGCCGCGTTGACGGCCTCGGCAGGGTAGTGAAACAGCGGGGAATAGCTCTGAGATCCGCCTGCGTCGATCGGCAGCACTCCCGCGGCGCTCCACGCCTCCGTCGGCAACGTCGGAGGGCAGTCGATTACCGGACCAGGCTGGAATGTCACCGTGCCCAGCGCCGTGTGAAGCGGCACGTCGAGCACATCCAGCCATATGACGGGCTCGGAACCGTCATGGCGATGTTCGTGCCAGCAATTGCCCGGCGTCAGCAGCATGTCCCCGGGGCGCATCGGAAGCGCCTGTCCATTGACGAATGTCGTCGCACCGTCGCCCTGCAGAACGAACCGCAGCGCGTGCATCGAATGCCGGTGCGGTCGCGCGACTTCACCGGGCAGCAGAATCTGGATGGCTGCAGAGAGGTTGCCTACCGTGGATTCGTCCTGGGGAGAGACCGGATCCGGATTGACCAACCTGAGCACGCGACGCTCGACGACTTCCGGTGACGTCAGCGACGCGGCTTCCTGGGCGGAACGCAGCACGTCTTCCCAATGCCAGCAATGCCCACGCCGAGGCTGGTCGGTGGGCTTGTGGGCAGTCGGGCTGTCCCAGAGGGGCGCCAGAAGCAGACTGCTCCACCGCTGCTTCAGCCGGCCTGCATCGGACGGTGCCGTTCGGGACGTGGCCGCCATGACTTTCCCTCCGGTTCAAGCCACCCGGGATCCGATATTGTCAGCATACTGACTTTCCCGACGCGCGCAACCGTCCCGGGACGCTTCCTTCTCCGCCTGCTCGCCAATCCGGACAGCGGCGACATCCCCGCACCGCCGTGCTCTTCGCGTATGCTTGCCGCTCGACAGGAAACCCGCGGCACGACACAGTTGCGCTGCCGGTCGGGCGCCCGTGGAGCTGAAGCGGGCATCGGAAACCGGTCGTTGTTGACGTGCGCACATCGGGCGCGGCGACAGCACGGACAGGAAACGTATGCGGCGAGTTCGAAACCCTGATATCGATGACGAGCAGCAGGAGACAGAGGACCAGACCCAGGAAAATCTGCGGAAGAAGCTGTTCGAACAGCCCGGTCACCTCATCCGGCGCCTGCATCAGATCAGCACGGCCATCTTTCTCAGGGAAAGCAGCAAGTACGACCTTACGCCACTTCAGTACGTAGCTCTGGCGATGATCGATACCTTTCCGGGCATCGATCAGCGCCAGCTCGGCCGCGGGGCTGCTCTCGACCGTCAGACCACGAGCACCGTGGTTCGCCGTCTCGAGGAAAAGGGGCTCGTCGTCCGCCAGCAGAAGGACCGCCGGACTACCGCGCTCTTCGTCACGGGCGCGGGGAGAGCTCTGCATCAGCTCATGGCGAGTCGTCTCGGCGTGGTGGGGGAGACACTGCTGTCACCTCTCACTCCGGAAGAGCAGAAGACCTTCTTCTACATCATGACCAAGATGGTCACCGAGCTGAACAAGCTGAGCAGATCGCCGCAGGGCGAAGTAAAGGTCATACCATCCGAGATGCGTGCCTTGCCCGCACGGCGGCAGCGCAAACGCCGGAGACAGACGGCATGACCTGCCATCGCCGACCGCATCGGCTCCGTCTCCCCGTCACATGAGCCCTCTGAACGCCGCGAGCGCGGACCCGCTCGCCCGTTCAAGGGGCTCTCACGCCGGACAGCTCTCAGAATTTCCGAGTCAGCGTAATGAACCACTCACGCGGCCGCCCTGGCTGCCCGTTCACGACGAAATACGGTGCGGCCGCCCGATCGTACTTGTTGATGTAATAGAACTTGTCGGCCAGGTTCGTCACTCCCAGTGCGGCCTGCCACGTCGCATCCATGCTCTCCCACGTCAGTCGCGCGTTCACCAATCCATAACCGTCAACCCGGTTCACCGGCAGGTTAACGGCGGCAATGTACATCGCCGACTGATGAACGTAGTCGACACGCGGAGTCAGAATGCCGGCCTGTCCGAGAGGAATGCTGTACTGTCCGCCGAACGCGAACTTGCGTTCCGGCATGAACGGCGTCGTCATGTCGGGGGTTACGCCCGTCAGCGGATCCACATCCTCGTATTCGAACTCGATATAGCTTGCAGAAGCATCCAGGATCAGCCCCGGAACGGGGTGCAGCTCCGCTTCCACCTCGAGACCACGGATCTCGGCGTTCCCGACGTTTGCCGGCATGTTGCATGGAGTCGGGGTCGCCGGTGGCGGGCACTGAACGAGCCCGAGCTGCAGGTCGTCATATTCGTTGAGAAATGCTGCAGCGTTCAGACGGACACGGCGATTCGCGAGCTCGCTCTTGAATCCGATCTCGTACGCCGACAGAGTCTCCGGGTTCAGCGGAAGCACCTGGTCCGGGAAGAAGGGCCGCGGGTTGATACCGCCACCCTTGAAGCCCGTCGACCACTGGACGTACGTGAGCAGATTGTCAGTCCACGCGTAGTCGAGCGCGACTCGATAGTCCACTCGATCGCCTTCATAACTGCCCGTCACGCCGTTCAGAGGCCCCAGCACCGGATGTGGGCCGCCGTCGGTCGCGAGCCGCACGAAGGTGTAATCCTTCGATTCTTCCGTGTAGCGTACACCGCCCGTGAGTTTCAGCGCCGGCGTGATGCGCACGGCGGCATGTGCGAACCCTGAGATCGACTCCGCGTCCACGGGATCGTCGAACAGAAACTCCGTAATCGTCGCGCGGTTCCCGTCGGGCAACAGCGCCAGGCCGCCTCCGGGCACGAGCCCGCCGGCGATGCTGATTCGTCCTCCCATGCGGCTGCTCGACGTGTAGTAGAAGGCTCCGACCGTCCAGTCCACGCGCTCTCCGAGACTGGTACCCGACAGTCGGAGCTCCTGCGTGAACTGCCGGTGAAGGACATCCCAGATGTTGGTCAGCACAGCTGCGGGCGATGCGTCAGAGGCCTGCGAGAACTGACCCGAGACCTCCCGATACGCCGTGATCGACTTGAAAGCGAGATTGTCACCGAACGTCACATCGGCCGTATTCGAGACTCCCCAGCTCTTCGAGGTACTGATCGGCGGAACCCCGAAGGCCACCGGAGTTCCGGGCTGAGCGACGTAGGTTTCGAAGTTCGTGTAACTCTTCGGGGGAGTGATGTAGTCGTTGCCGCCCGCCCAGGGCCCCTGGAGCAACAGCTTCGTCGCCTGCGGTTCGGAATCATCGTCCATGACATCGACTATGAGGTTGTTCTCGAAACGGTCGGATGGCAGCCAGCGCAAGGCCGCCCGGGCAGCCCAGACGCGCTGGCCACCCTCCGTACCGATTTCGCAACCGACGCCCAGTCGCTCCGATCGGGGCGATGCTCCGCCGGTGACACATTCGTAGTCGAGGCGCGTGAGATAGCCGTCGCGCTGACGCGCGAGCCCCGATACGCGCGCGAAGAGCTTGTCGGGCACGATCACGAAGTCGCCGCTGCCGCGGACGTCGATGCGATCGAAGCTGCCGAAGGTCGCTTCTATGTAGCCGTCTGGCGTCGCATCCGGCTTTCGCGAGAACAGCTTGATCGCCCCTCCGACGGAGTTCTTGCCGGCCAGCGTGCCCTGTGGTCCGCGCAGGATCTCGACACGGTCCAGATCGACGAGCTCGAAGATCGTGCCGAAGACCACGCCGTGGTAGACGTCGTCGATGTACATGCCGACGCCCGGCTCCAGCGCGAAGTTGAAGTCGCTCTGTCCGACACCGCGGATATGCGCAGTCGCAGAGTTTCCGAGGCCCTGACCCGCGGATGTCAGAGTGACGTTCGGTACCCGCGTGGCGACATCGATGACGTTCGTGTGGCTCCGTGCGGCCAGCATCTCGTCCGAGACCGCGGTGATTGCCAGCGGCGCGTCCTGCACGCTCTCCGTGCGGAACTGCGCCGTGATGATGATCTCCTGAAGACCAACCGATGCTCGTTCGCTCTCCGTCTCGGATGAAGCTGCTCCCGCAGCCTGCGTACCGGGGGTTCGAGCCGGCTCCTGCTGCGCGAACGCCGGAACGAGCGTGCTCGCCAGGATCGTAGCTACTCCGCAGATTCGGCGTGCTGTGAAGGCGCCGGATACCAACCGCGTGCGCGAGCTCATGAAGCCACCCCCTTCTTCACTTCGACGGCAACCCCGCGCGAAGCGCAGAGCGCTGAGCCATCTATTCGCAGGCCGGTTCGCGTGAGCGTCGGGAGATTCGCACGAAGGCGCCCCGCCGCCGCAGTCTCCGGGCGAGGTTAGCGCGCCTCCAGGCACTCTCCAATCGAAATTGCCCATGAGGCATATGCATGCAATGCATTGCTCCGACGATATGTGTCTATGCACCATCGCCGGGACCGCCGGCTGCCCTTCCAGGCTGGGAACAGATGTCGAAGCTCAAACTGTCGGTGGCGATCGGCGATTACGACCGGACCCGACCGCTCGTCGCCGGTGCCGTCCAGATCGACGGCGTCGATCCCATCTACATGACTCTTTCGCCGGAGGAGATATTCTTCCGCGCATTCCGCACGCAGGATTTCGACATCTGCGAGCTGTCGCTTTCGAGTTTCTGCGTCAAGGTAGCCGCGGGAACGTGCCCCTACGTGGGGGTACCCGCGTTCCTCTCCCGTGCGTTCCGGCACACGTCCATATACGTCCGCACGGACCGCGTGAAGGAGCCACGCGATCTCATCGGACGCAAGGTGGGCGTTCCCGAGTACCAGCTTACCGCCAATGTGTGGGCCCGGGCGATTCTCCAGGAGGACCACGGAGTCACGCCGTTCGACATTCACTGGATACGGGCAGGAATCGAGCAGCCTCACAGGCTCGAGAAGATCACGCTCCAACTGCCCCCCGGCGTACGACTCGAGAATGGCCCGCCGGGCAGGACGATCTCGGAGCTTCTCGATGCGGGTGAGATCGACGGATTCATCGCGCCGCGCCCGCCATCAGCGGCCGTGCTCCGCAACGCCAACGTCGGATGGCTGTTCCGCGACCCCACTGCGGCCGCCATGGAGTTCTACCGGCGAACCGGGGTATTTCCCATCATGCATCTCGTCGGCATACGCCGCGAGCTCGCCGAAAGACACCCATGGCTTCCGGCAGCAGTTCTGAAGGCCATGGAGCGCTCCAAGGCGCTGGCGCTGGAAGCGCTGAGCGACACTTCCGCAACCAAGGTCACGCTGCCTTTCGTCGAGGAGCAGCTCGCAGCTGCCCGGCGCCTGATGGGAGATGACTTCTGGTCCTACGGGCTCGAGCCGAACCGCAAGACGCTCGAGATGTTCCTGCACCACCATTTCATTCAGGGTCTGTCGTCGCGCAGGCTCCAGCCGGAGGAACTTTTCCATCCGGCAACACACGAGACGTTCTCGATATGACCACCCTGTGAAAATGGGGATCGCACCGCATTCCTCCGCACGGCGTGCAGTGGGGAGGTCTGCTCACGGCCCGTGAGCAGACCCGCGGTGCACGTGGGTGCAGCGGAAACCGGCAGCGGCGCGCCGGCTGACGCCGGCGCGTTCCACCTTTGCGCGCAAGCCTCAGGCGCGCAGGCTCTCGGGCACCTTGCCGCCGCTCTCTGCGAGCTTCTTCATCACCTGCTTGTGCAGCCAGATGTTCATCGACGCCGAGTCGTTCATGTCGCCCGTGTAGCCGAGCTCCTTCGCCAGCTCCTTGCGGTTGGCGAGACTCGAGTCCAGATCGAGCAGCTTCATCAGGTCGACGATCGACGTGCGCCAGTTGAGCTTCTGCGGATTCTTCGCCGCCATGGCTTCCAGCACCGCCTCGACGTCGACTTCCGACATCGCGGGGGCCGCCGAAGGCTGAGGCTGCGAAGCCGCCGCGCCGTTTCCCTTGCCCGAGGGAGGAGCGGCCTGCCCTCCTGACGGCGATGCCCCACCCGTCGACGTCGGCGCAGCCTTTGGCGCTGCAGTGGCCGTGCCCGCAGACGGCTTCGCGGCCTGCTCGCCGCGCCGAAAGATCGCATTCTTGATGGTGTCAAAGATGCCCACGTTTCGCCCTCCTCCGATCCGTGAGCACCATTAACGCTACGGTGCGGCCGGGGGTTCCTGACGATAGCGCGCGCGGTCGAGGCGCAGGCTCGGCCGCGCGGGGGCTGTGTATTGCGATAGCGCCGTCCGGGACGCTCAAAGACCCAAAGTGTTAGCTACCGCACAGTTGATCGCGCACGCGTATCCCTAGCATTCGCAGTCTCTCGGACTGCCGGTTGGCCAAGGAACCGCCATGCATGTGAGATCCAGCCTTCTGCTCCATGGAATCCTGGGATTGACTCTGCTGCTCGCAGGCTGCGGCGGCGGTGGCAGCAGCGACAGTGGAAGTGGCGGCGGTGGAGGCACCGGCGGAATCGGCGACGGTGGAAGCATCGGCGGCGGCAGTGGTGGCCCCGGCGACAACGGTAGCCCGGGCGACAGCGGCGGCAGCGGTGGCGATGACGGCGGCAGCGGCGGAAGCGGCGGCAGCGGTGGCAGTGACGGCGGCAGCGGCGGAAGCGGCGGCAGCGGTGGCAGTGACGGCGGCAGCGACGGTGGAAGCGGCGATGACGACGGAGGCTCCTCTGAAGAACCCGGCACGCCGACGAATGCCTCGCCCGGTGGAATCTGGGAAGGACAGACCTCCACGGGTAAGCTGATTCTCGGACTGGCAACCGAGTCCGGCGAGTTCCACTTCATCGCCGACGATGGCGTCCAGTACTTCGGAACGGTCACGACCTCCGGCAACACCGCGTCGGCCTCCTATACCGGAATAACGGCCTTTGGAACGGCGTTCGGGGACGGCTCTTCGCGCGGTACTGGAACCCTGACCGGCTCGATCCAGCAGAGAGCCTCACTGACCGGGACCACCGCGTTCACGACTGAGAAGGGGATGGTCATCCCGGGCACGATCGCCCTGACCTACAACCCGGTCTATGAGAGAGACTCGTCCCTCGCGACGATCGCCGGCAATTTCCGACAGGACGAGACGAACTACGTACTTTCCATAAACTCGGACGGCGTGGCCTTCCTGCAGGATCCGGACAGCGGATGCACGGTGAACGGCACCGTCTCCATCATCGACGCCGAGTACAACGCCTATCGCGTCGAGTACACCTATCAGAACTGCACGGGTATCGACGCCGTCCTCAACGGTCTGGAGTTCACGGGTCTCGCCACCTTGTACCCTGTCGAGGACCGCGAGCTGCTGATCGTGGCTGCGTCTTCAACGAGCGGCAACATCCTGCTCTCCGCCGTCATGCTGTTCGAGCGCATGTAGCGCTCGCGCCCTACTGGGGCCACTGTTCGATTCGGACTTACTTACGTAAACGATGCCAAGTAGGTGACGGCATCGAGGCGGCACCGCTCATTGAGCGGCCCCCTCAACTCGAACATGCGAGGGCGTTTACGGAACTCGAACAGCCTGTACAAGCGAAACTGCCCCGGCGCCTCCTTAGAGAGCTGCAACTCATTCCGCGACACGTAGAACGGTGCCTCTCGGCCAAAGGCCGTCGTCTTCACCTCGATGAACCGCTCCGCTCCGTTCACGTCGAACGACAGAACGTCGTAACCCAGGCCATCGCCCCGCGTCTGCGAGACATGCTCAACACGGTCTGCTAGCCGCTTCGCCCCCAACGAATGGAGGCGAAAGCGCTCGTATGCGACGACAAACTCTTCGCCAGCCTGTCCTAGCGAACGATTCCTCGCTTCGACCGCCAGATAGTCACGACGTACCGGTGTGCGCATTGGTCCGTAGCGCTCTGTCGGTGTCTCCTCCACCACACGGATCGCCGGCGCCTCCGCAAGCAAACCGCGAAAGTCGGGAACAGACGGCGCGACCGCCGGCCGCTCCACCGCGTCTATAGCAGCGCGATCGAATGCATCGTCCTTAGCGAGTCGCGCCACAACGGCATCGTAAAGCGCCTGCTGGTAGTTGCTGAGCGGCTTGTAGCCAATGATCCAAGGCGCGTTCAACTCCTTCAGTATTGCGCTGATGTTCTGGTGCTTACGCTCTATCGCCCCTTCAGTTCGATTGTTGAGTCGAGGCAGAAGTGCCAGCCGGTGGCGACTCTTGCTGTATGCCTGCCCGCTCAATTCAAGGGCGAGCATCTGAAAGTAGTCTTCGACGGTCGCTTCGATTTCTTCTTGCGACCAGGGCGTTCGAGAATCCTCAGCCGCCATGACTTATGTGCACCCCGCCGTTCGGCCATGCCGCCCCATCAATCTGTTGGCCTTCTTCATCCTTCTTAGGGATCCAGAAAGACTCGCTGACCTGCAGCGCCAGCATCACAGGATGCGCCTCGGCTTTTGCCGAGGCGAGCGGTTCTATTCGTCATCTCCATCGGGAGATACAAGCACCCACGCTCGCTGCAACGGAATCTCGGCCCGGATCTCGCCAGGAAGCCTGTCGTAGGTGGCCAGCAACTGCTCCACGAGTGCATCCGAATCCCACAGCCGGATACGGAAGAACTGGTTCGCGACTTCCCGGTCGACCGACGATTTGAACCCACCCCATGACACCAGGAGACCCTGATCCGCTTGCACATTGGACATCGCGCCAAGCAGCTGATCCAGTGTTGGGCGGTCAACCGGAGTACTACCGGACTTCACCTGAACACAGATTCTAGGGCGACCGAAACCAAGCGGACCCGGTGCCGCGAGGATGTCGATTCCCTTGTCCGGTCCCTCCGGGCTCACAAACGTCTGGTACTGCTGCGCTTCGAGGATTGCCGCCACCAATCGAGCCATTCCGTGACCCTTGAAGTGTCTCTCGATGTGGCGCGCAATCTGGTCACGGGCGAGCCGAACGAGATCGATACCCTCCTCGTCGAAAT
>QGVD01000025.1 GCA_003242685.1 Pseudomonadota bacterium
TGCGCTGTGGGCTGTGTTCCCCCGCACCCCGTGGGCGGGTTTGGCCTCAAGAGGCGCCCGCGGTCCGACTGTGGGCGCGCGCTTTTCGTGTGAGAAGCACCGATCCGCGCACGGTTATACTGCAATTTCACGTCGGCATCGGTGAGTCACCGGGGAGTGAGCAGCGAATGGCAGCAGCGAGCATGAATCGGCAGCGACTCGAGCATCTGCAGGATGTCATCCGTGCGGACATTGCCGCCGGGCTCTATCACGGCGCGGTGATCAAGATCGCGCGCGGCGGAGAGGTGGCGCTGGAGGCGGCGATCGGATCGCACGATGCCGGCCAGACACGACCGCTTGCCCTCGACTCCGTGTTCAGCATCTTCTCGATCACCAAGGCGTTCACCAACGTGCTGGTGCTGCGGGCAATCGAGCTCGGGCAGTTCGCGCTCACCACGCGCATCTCGGATCTGATCCCGGAGTTCAGCGGCTACGGGCGCGAGAAGATCGAGATCTTCCATCTGCTCAGCCATCAGGCGGGCTTTCCGATCATCTTCGAGGTGAAGCCCGGCATGTACATCGACCGCTTCGACGAGGTCGTTGCCGCGGTCATCGAGGTCGTGAAACCGGTGGAGCCGCCGGGACAGACGGTGGCGTACTCGCCGCTCGTCAATCACGTGCTGCTCGCGGAGGCGCTGCGGCGGACCGATCCGAAGCGCCGCTCGTATCGTGAGATGGTGCAGGAGGAGATCCTCACGCCGCTGCGGATGCCCGATACCTCCGTCGGGCTGCGCCGGGATCTCAAGCCCCGGCACGTCGTCCCCGATTTCCGCGGCAACTACCCGATCAATCACCGCGGCCACAGCAATCTGGGGCCGAACGGCGCGTTCGAGGAAGAAGACGCGGAGATGCCCTGGGTCGGCATCGCGTCCACAGTCCCCGACCTGTTCCGCTTCGCGGAAATGCTGCGCCGGGGCGGGACGCTGGACGGTGCACGGATTCTGTCGCCGGCGATGCTCGAGCTCGCCTGCCGCAACTGGACGGGCGAGAAGCCGAACGAGCTCTATGCACAGCGCGGGCGCGAGCGCGGATGGGAGCCGGCACCGGCGTACATCGGGCTCGGTTTCTCACTGCGGGGCACCGCAATGTGTCACCACATGTTCGGCACGCTCGCCTCGCCGGGCACCTTCGGGAACTACGGTGCGGGCAGCACGCTGTTCTGGGTCGATCCCGCGCGCGACGTCACCTTCGTCTGTCTGACGGCAGGCGTGATGGAGCACAACGCGAACGTCGAGCGCTTCCAGAAACTCTCCGACATCGTCCACTCCGCCGTGGAGTAGTCGCGGCAGGCGGTCCGCGGAAAGAAAGCGCCGCCGGCACAGCGCATGTGCCGGCGGCGGGAAGCGCTTCCGTGTCTTACGGCGAGAGGTTCGCGCGGAACTGCAGATACCACTCGCGCGGCCGGTTGTAGGTGCCGACGATCTCACCCTGACCGCCGTTGACCGAACCCACGGTGATGTAGCGGTCGTCCGTCAGGTTCGTGCCGCCCAGTGTCACCTGATACCTGTCATCCGGCGAGAAGTAGTGGATCGCCGCGTTCAGGTTGTCGGTGGCGGGCCGATACAGCAGCGGCGTGTTCGGCGCGTCGTTGTACATGCCCGCGGTGCGTGTGTAGTCCAGCCCCAGGCGCAGCGTTCCCTGGTTAGGCAGCGAGAAGTCGTACTGCGGGCTGATGCTGAACTTGTACTTCGGCGTCTTCGGCAGCTTCGTGTTGAGATTGATGTTCGGATCGGCCAGCGTGGCGCGCGGGTCGAGCTCCGTGTACTTGGCATCGATGTACGCGGCGGCGAGATTCAGGGTGAACCCGGTTCCCGTCACCGCGAGTATCTCGAGCTCCGCACCCTTGAGCTCCGCGTCGCCGGCGTTGTGCAGCACGGGCGAAGCGGCTTCCTGGATGTTGAGCTGGATGCCGGTGTACTCGCTGTAGAAGACGGCCGCATTCGCCTGCAGGTGGTTGTTGAACCACTGCGACTTGACGCCGAGCTCGTAGGCCTTGTTGTGCTCCGGTCCGAAGGCCGTGAGCGAGGCGTCGGGCACGGGGTTCGACAGGCGCGTCGTCCAGCCGCCCGCCTTGAATCCCTTCGCGTAGCGCGCGTACAGCATCACGTCGTCGCTGGCGTGGAACTGCACGCCCACGGTCGGCGTGAACACGTTGTACTTCTGCTTCTGAATCCCTGCGGGGAAGTAGCGCAGCGGCTCGCCCGGCGTCACGAAGCCGAGCGCCTGCTGGCAGGTCACGCCGGGCGGGATCGACGGGTCGAGCAGCACGTTCGCAGGTCCGTCGGGCGGGTAGCAGCCGGTGATCTTGTACGAGAAGGCGTCGAGGTCCGACTGACCGCCCTCGAACTCCTTGTCGTCGCGCGAGTACCGCGCACCGAGCGTGAACGCCCAGCGATCGGTGAGCGCATACTCCATGTGCGTGAAGATGGCGTAGGACTTCGTGTCGATGTCGTTCGCGACGTCGTAGACGTACAGAGCGCCGCCGAATGGCACGAAGTCGTGCACGTAGCCGGACTCCTGGAAGTAGTACAGACCCGCCACGTAGTCGAGCCGTCCGTCGAACGCCTCGCCGGAGAGCTGGAACTCCTGCGACCACTGATGCTGGTACTGGTGGTCGGTCACTTCCTGGATCGTCTCGGGCGTACCGTCGAGATCGACGCCCACGCGCCAGTCGATCTGGCGCCAGCCGGTGATGGACTTGAGGCTCAGGTTGTCGCCCAGCTCCCAGTCGACCGTGATGGACCCGCCGATGGCGTCATACTTCGCGAAGCTCGGGCCCGACGAATAAGTCGTATCGATGTTGCCGGTCTGAGTGTTCTCGAAGTTCCAGTAGAGGCGGGGCGCCGGACCCGAAGGATTGCCTTCCTGGCCGTAGGGAATCGGACCGCCCACGTAACCGGCGCCGCCGAGGGGAGCACCGCCGGATGAAAGCGGCTTGCCGCCCGGCGTGATCGGCTCGTTGTTGCGCGGTCCGCACACGCCGCCGGGCGTCGTGCGGAACGGCGCGAGCTCCGGCACCGTGTTGAGCACTTCGGCCGGCGTGCTGATGCACAGGTTGTAAATGGCACCGAGCGCGCCGAAGCCGTCGGGATCGGTGATGACGGCCAGCACCGTCGTCGGGAATGCCGGCTGATCCTGATGCGACCAGTCGGCGGAGAAGGTCACGTCCACGCGATCGCTGGCGTGCCACAGTGCCTTGCCGCGGACGACCTGCAGATTCTGGCCGCCGTGGCGGTTGGACGTCGCGTAGCCCGCCTTCGGGAAGTCGGTCTGCTTGTCCACGACGAAGCCGATGCGGCCCGGCTCGGTCGTCTCGGGATACGGAATGACGCGCTGGTAGCCATCCCGCACCTGGGACGATGCGCTGATGGAGGTGAGGAATTTCTCCGACACCGGAAAGTCGGCCGTGAATGCGAAATCACGGCGCTTGAACTCACCCACCGTCGCCGTGGCGATGAGCCGCGGCTCGGTGCCCGGCGTATGTGTCACGATGTTGATCGCGCCGCCGATGGTATTGCGGCCGAACAGCGTGCCCTGCGGGCCCTTGAGGATCTCGATGCGCTCGACGTCGAGCAGGCTCTGGTTGGCACCGATGGTGCGCGCGAGATAGACGCCGTCGAGGTACACGCCGACGCCCGGGTCGAGGTTGAACGCGAAGTCGTCCTGACCGATGCCGCGGATCGAGGCCGAGAGCACGGAGGTGTCACCCGAGAAGGGCGAGCCGGCGTCCAGGTTGACGTTGGGCGTGAGCTGAGACAGGGCACGAATGTCGTTGAGCCCGCGCGTCTGCAGGTCCTGCGCGGTGAACGCGGTCACCGCGATGGGCACGTCCTGAACGTTCTGCTCGCGCCGCTGCGCGGTCACCACGATCTCGGCGATGTCCTGCGCGACGGCAGGCACGGCGAGCAGCGTGAGCATCCCGGCGACCGAAGAGGTCGTCGCGAGCGACGGGATGCGGTGTCTGCGCAACGAGTGCCTGCGCGATGCGTGAGTCACACTGTCCACTTTTTCTTCCCTCCGGGGTTTGGTCGTTATTTTCGACGGCCGGGGTTCGCCCGGCCGGCTCACTTGAATCGGGCGCGCACCGGCACGCTCTCCGGGCCGTGGCCGATTGTAGTCATCCAGGGCCTGGGCTCCCCAGCGAGCTCGAAGTGCTCGATCTCGCGCACGATGGCGCCGAGCAGCGCATCCGCCTCGAGGAGGGCGAGGATGCGGCCGACGCAGGCATGCACGCCGTAGCCGAAGCCCAGGTGCCGGCTGTTGTCGCGTGTGATGTCGAAACGGTCGGGATCGGTCCACCTGCGCGGATCGCGGTTGGCGGCCGCGAACATCAGTCCGCAGCGCGTGCCTGCCGGAATGACATAGCCGTCGATCTCCACGTCGCGCGTGGCGATGCGGCCCGCCATGCGCGACGGTGAATCCCAGCGCAGGCTCTCCTCGAAGGCCGCTCGTATGAGCGAAGGGTTCTCCCGCAGCAGCCGGTACTGATCCGGGAACTCGCAGAAGGCGCGGATCGCGTTGGCGAGCGTGATCACGGTGGTATCCGCGGCCGCCGACAGGAGAATGCCTACCAGCAGGTACGCCTCGTCCTGCGTGATCGCTCCCTGATCCGCGGCTTCGTACATCGCCATGCCGAGGCTGCCCGGCGCGAGACTCTCGCGCCTGCAGACTCTGCTCGCCCACTCAACCACCGCTTCGGTGTCCTTCATGGCCTCGTGGAAGAGCTCGTTCATCGGCCCCATGGTGGCCCACACCATGTTGCCGAAGGCGTACATGTGCTCGCGCCCTTCCTCGGGTATGCCGAGGAGGTCGGGCAGCACCTTGTAGACGAACGCCTGCGTGAGATCGGCGACGGCGTCGAAGGGCTCGTCGCCACGAGCCCTGAGTCCCGAAACGATCGCGTCCGCGTCGCGCCGGAAGCTCTCGGCCGCGCTCGCGAGCCGCTTGCGCGAGAGCGCATCGCCGATCACTGCACGCACGCGGGTGTGTTTCGGCGGATCGTCGGTGAGCAGCAGCTCGGGGCGCACCGACTTCGGGTCGTGCCAGGGGCGGGAGGTCGAGGAGAAGGTCTTCCAGTCCATGAGCCCGGCGGAAACGTGCTCGAAGCGTCCGAGCAGCATCACGTTCTCACCGGGGAGCTTCACGACCGGTGCGAGCTCCCTGATGCGATCGTCTACGGCGCGTGCGTTGCGTACCGACTCGCGGCAGAACGGATCGACGTCGAGCTCTGGGACGTTCTTCGCCATGGTGTCACCCGGCTGCGGCGATACCGCCATCCACGTGCAGGATCTCGCCGTTGATGAACGAGGCCTCGGGACTCAGGAGAAACGCACAGGCCTCGGCGTTGTCCTCTTCGCGGCCGAGCCTTCTCAGGGGAATGGTGCGCTTGCGCCGCTCGTACTCCGCCGGGTCGTTGAGGCCCAGCGCGCCGGGCGTCGGCACGGACCCTGGCGCCAGCGCATTGACCCGGATACCGCGCGGACCGAGCTCGACTGCGAGCACCTTGGTGAGTGTGACGATCGCTCCCTTCACGAGACTGTAGACCGCCGTGTTCGGGTACCCGCGCTCGGCGACCGGCGACGCCATGTTGATGATCGCGCCGCCGGTCTCCGGGTCGTAGTGAGCGAGAAGTGCCTGTGCGCCCCATACGCTGCCGTTGATGCCGATACGCACCATACGCTCCAGCGTCTCTTCCGTCACCTGTTCGATGGGCTCGTAGCGCAGGAGCATCGCGTTGTTGATCACCGCGTCGATCCGTCCGCGCTCGGCGGCGAAGCGCGCCGCGACGTCCATCATCGCACTGCGATCGGCGACGTCCGCGGGGAAGGGCAGAGCGCGACCGCCGCTCGAACGGATGCCTTCTGCGACGCGTTCGCAGGCGGCCGCGTCGATATCCACGACGGCAACTGTCGCACCGCACGAGGCGAGCTTCTCGGCCATGGCCTTGCCCAGCCCGCGGCCGGCACCGGTGACGAGGATCGAACGATCGGAGAGATCAGGCCTTATCGGCATCGCGGTCCCACTCCGTTACGAGCTTCCAGACATCGCCGTCGGGCACGATCCACCCTGCGGTCGGCTCGGGAAAATGGCTGCCGATCACCAGCGTCGGCTGGCCGGAGAAGCGCTTGATGAACTCGAGGCGCGTGCGCACGCCCTGTTCCTTGTCCATGTCGAAGTTGCCCGGGATGTGCGGCACGGCAAGCTGAATGGGGTGGTGCATCATGTCGCCCGTGATGACCGCTTCCTCGCCGCGGGAGCGGATCAGCACGCTCACGTGCCCCGGTGTGTGGCCAGGTGTGGGAATGAGCGACACCTCGTCGGTGATCCTGAAGTCCGGTTCGATGAGCTCGACGAGGCCGGCTTCCACCACCGGATCGATGGAGTCCCCGAGGTGCTCCATGTGGTGATAGCCGTTCGTCTCGCGCAGGTGCTTCCAGTGCTCCCACTCGCGCCGCCCGAAGAAGTAGCGCGCCTGCGGGAAGGTGGGCACCCACTTGCCGTCGACCAGACGCGTGTTCCAGCCGACGTGGTCGAAATGCAGGTGCGTGCACAGCACCGCGCTCACTTCCTTCGGCGGGAAGCCGGCTGCTTCCATGTCCTCGAGGAACGTCGTCTGCAGATTGCAGAACACCTCGAACTCGCGCTGACGATCGGCACCGATGCAGGTGTCGATCATCACGACCTTGCCGCGTGAGCGCAGCACGAAGGCCTGGAAGGAAATGATCATGCGACCGTCGGGAGTCGCGAAGTGAGGACGCAGCCAGCCGAACTGCTTCACGAACTCTGCGTCGGCGTTCGGCAGCAGCATGGCGATGTCGTCTTCCCAGCCGTACACCTCCACGAGCCGGGCAATTTCGACGTCGCCGATGCGCCAGTGCCGGACGTGCTCAATGGCCATAGGCTTCCTCCTCAGCGCGTGCGGGTCGTCCCGCAGTGCTCTGCCTGTCGAGCTCGAAAGGCGGCGGAGGCGGCAGACCCAGCATCATGTCGGCCGCCTTCTCGGCCACCATCACCACCGGCGCGTTGGTGTTGCCGCCGATGATGCTCGGGAAGATCGACGCATCGACCACCCGCAGGCCGGAGAGACCCCGCACGCGAAGCTGCGGATCGACGACTGCCTGATCGTCCATCCCCATGCGGCAGCTGCCGACGGGATGGTGCACGGTGGCTGCCGTGCGGCGGATGTACGCGGCGAGCTCTTCGTCGCTCTGCACGGAAGGTCCTGGTGCCACTTCCTTCGCGCGATAGGGTGCGAAGGCGGGTGCTGCGAACAGCCGGCGTGCGAGCCTGAGTCCCCGCAGAAGCGGAGCGATGTCCTCCGGCTCGCCGAGCAGGTTGGGGTCGATCACGGGCGGCGTGCGCGGGTCGGCGTTCGCGAGCGTGATGCGGCCGCGGCTGCGCGGATAGAGGCTCACCGTGCTGATCGCGAAACCATGGCCCAGCGGCAGCGGGAAGGTGCCGCGATTGCGACGTGCGGGCTGGAACACGACCTGCAGATCGGGCCGGTCGAGACCCGAAGTGCTGCGGATGAACGCTGTGGATTCGAACACGTTGCTCGCGAGCGGTCCGCTGCGGTTGAGCGCATAGCGCAGGAGCGCGAGTGCGGAGCGCGGCAGTGTGCGCACGGAGATGCCATACGACTGCGTATTGCGGGTCTCCATGAGCACGGCGACGGCGAGGTGGTCGTGATAGTTCCTGCCGACACCGGGCAGGTGATGGCGCACTTCGATGCCGTGCCGGTGCAGCTCATCGGCATCGCCGATGCCCGAGAGCATGAGAATCTGCGGCGACTGGATGGAGCCCGCGCACAGCACGGTCTCGCGCTCCGCGTACACGCGGCGCGTCGTGTTGCCGACGAGTACCTCGACGCCGATCGCACGATCCTTCTCGAGCAGAACACGCGTCGTCAGCGCATTCGTCAGCACCTCGAGGTTCGGCCGGCTGAGCGCCGGGCGCAGATAGCCGAACGCCGTGGAGCAGCGCCTTCCCCGGCAGATGGTGCCCTGGCGCAGTCCGTAGCCCTCGGGATTCGGTCCGGTGAAGTCGTCGCAGGGGCTGAATCCGCCGATCGAGGCGAACGCGTCGCGGAACGCGGCGTTGAGCGGATTGGGATTGCGGATGTGCGTGACGTGAATGGGTCCGCCGATGCCGTGATACGGCGAGCCGCGGTAGTCTTCGTTGTGCTCGGAGCGGATGAAGTAGGGCAGGACCTCGCGCCAGCTCCAGCCCGTGTTGCCCATCGCGGCCCAGTCGTCGTAGTCCTTCGGCTGGCCGCGGAAGTACACCATGCCGTTGATGGATCCCGAGCCGCCGACCACGCGGCCGCGTGGCACGGGGATGCGGCGGTTGTCGAGATTGGGCTGTGGCGCGGTGAGGAAGCGCCAGTTGAGCGAAGGCACCGCAATGGCTGCGGCGACCAGCGCCGGCACGTGGATGAACGGATGCCGGTCCCAGCCGCCGGCCTCGATGAGGCAGACGCGATTCGCCGGATGCTCCGACAGGCGGTTCGCGAGCACGCAGCCTGCCGTGCCCGCTCCGACGATCACGTAGTCGAACCGCTCGTCGGACGCCCCTTTCATGCCCCCCCCTTCAAACGTTCAGCGTGCGAGCCGTACCCGCCCCTGACGATCGAAATCGAGACCGAGCGCTTCGAAGACTTTCATGGCCGTCGCACGCCCGGCGCCGAACACGCCGCCTCCCGGATGCTGGAACGGGCCGACGAGGAAGAAGCGGTCGATGCCTGGAACCGTGTACTGGCCGAGGTCCGGCGTCGGACGGTGCGCACCGGACTGATAGGTGAACGTTGCGATTCCGTGCAGGTCGCCGCGGCGGAAACTCGGCGACGTGCGCTCCATGTCCACGGGGCTGTCGACGTGACGCTCGAGAATCACGTCGGGTACGTTCTCCACGTAGCGGGACATGTGCGCGAGCATGCGGTCCGAGTACTCGGACTTCGTTTCGTCCCAGCTCCGGCCGTCGGGTCTGCGGTAGGGCACGTAGTCCCACAGGTGCAGGATCGCCTTGCCGGGCGGCACGCGCGAGGGATCGAACTGCGACAGCGTTCCGACGCCGAGGAGCGGCGTCGGGACGAACTTCCCGTAGCGCAGCTCGTCGAAGCCGCGGCGCAGCGTTTCATAGCTCTCGGGAAGGAGCTCCACCATCACGGCATCGACCGCGTCAGGCGTGCGGTAGCGCAGCGGCGCGTCGAGCGCGGCGTGCACGGTGATGCACGCGGCATCGGAGATCTGAGTGGCTTCCGCGGCTGCACGCACGCGCGGATCGAGTCCGTCGATCATGCTGCCGAGCAGGTGAGGGTGAATCGCACCGATCACTGCATCGCGCGCAGCGAACTGCCGGCCGTCCACGGTCTCGACGCCGACGGCGCGTCCGTTCGACACCTTGATGCGCGCGACCTCGGTGTTCGCGAGCACCTCGCCGCCGTGATCGCGGATGCAGGCGATCAGCGCATCGGTGAGCCGCCCGCTGCCGCCGCGCGCCACACCGAAGCCGTAGGCCTCGAGGAAGCCGAGGAACACATACGCGCCGATTCCCGTCGCCTTCTCGTCGGGAGACACGAGGTTCTCGCCCGCGACGCGCGCGAAGAGCATGCGCACCCTGTCGTTCTCGAAGAGCTCGCACAGCACGTCGTGGCTGCTCATCTGCATCACGCGCCACAGCTCGCGGCCCTCGCGGCTCTGGTCGAGCATGGCGTAAGTGGCGCCGACGGGTGCGGGCGGTGAATAGAGCGTCGCGGCGATCATCGGCAGCCAGGCGGCCGCCTGACGCGACATCCTGAGAAAGCTCACCGCGTCCTTCCTCGAGTACCGGGCGATTCCGGCCGCGGTACGTTCCGGGTCACGGTAGAGCTTGAGGGTGCTGCCGTCCTCCCATACGGCCATCATGGGCACTTCGGGGAAGATGTACTCGAGCCCGTAGCGCGACTTCAGACCCAGCTCGTCGTTCTTCAGCAGGGGATTGCCCTGGATGAAGATGTGACTCATCGAGTGCTGGTCGTGGCGGAAGCCGGGAAGGGTGAGCTCGCGAGTGACGACACCGCCGCCGAACCACGCGTTGCGCTCGAGCACCAGGACCTTCTTCCCGGCCACGGCGAGATAGGCGGCCGCGACGAGACCGTTGTGTCCGGAACCCACGGCGATGATGTCGGCGGTGGTCATCTGCGCGCGTCACTCCCGGAAGCCCAGGGGGTCGGCCAATCAGCATAGCGACGCCGACTCGCCGCGCGCCTATCTTCCGATAGGCGACCCTCGCGAAAGCCCTCGCGAGCATGATCCGCATGGAAGCCGTCTACGAGCTGTTCGCGATCCGTTACGGTCACCTCGAGCGGACGGCGGCCCACAACTTCATCGGCGGCGATCCGCACGACGGGCCCATGCCGCTCGACTACTACGTGTGGGTGATCCGCGGCGCCGATCGGACGTTCGTGCTCGATACCGGGTTCGACGCGGCGACCGGCACGCGGCGCGGGCGCACCCTGGTTCGCCCGATCGCGGATGGCCTAGCGATCGCCGGAGTCGACCCGGCGAGTGTGCGCGACGTGATCGTCAGCCACATGCACTACGACCACGCGGGCAATCTCGATCTGTTCCCGCGGGCGCGCTTTCACGTGCAGGCGGACGAGATGGCGTTCTGCACGGGGCCCGCAATGTGTCACGCCGTGATGCGCGCGCCGTTCGAGGCCGCCGACGTGCAGACGATGGTAGGGAAACTCTTCGAGGGCCGCGTGGTGTTCCACGACGGTGTCTCCGAGCTCGCGCCCGGCATCACGCTGCACAAGGTGGGCGGGCACACGCGCGGCCTGCAGGTCGTGCGGGTGCACACGCGACGCGGCTGGGTCGTGCTCGCATCCGACGCCGCCCACTTCTACGCGAACTGGCAGCAGCGCCGGCCGTTTCCCATCGTCGACAGCGTGTCGCAGTACCTCGCCGCCTTCGATACGATCGAGCGGCTCGCGAGCTCACCCGCGCACGTCATTCCGGGTCACGACCCACTCGTCCTCGCGCACTATCCGGCCGCGCGCGACGGCGTCAGTGACGTAGTGCGTCTGGATCTGGATCCGATCGGCTGAGCAGGCCCAGGCGGCGCGCGTACTCGACGGCGAGCATGCGCCGTCGCGTGCCCACCTTGTCGAAGATGCGCTGCAGGTACCACTTCACGGAGCCCTCGGTGAGGCCGAGCTGCGCGCCGATCTCGGCGTTGAGCATGCCCGCGCCGACGAGCCGCAGAATCTCGACTTCTCTCATGGACAGTCCGTCGACCGGAGCGGAGGGTGCGGGCGAAACCGGCTCGCCCGGCCCGGATGCGGACATTCCCGCGGCAGCCCGGACGGCGCGGCTCACTTCGGCCGCAAAACGTGACTGAAAGTCCTCGCCCGCGAGGGTGTTGAGCGGTGCGGGAAGAAGCGGAGCGATCTGCGCGGCTTCCTCGACGAAGGGCCGGATCAGACGTCCGGGCGCGCCGCCGATGAGCGCCTGATGCACCGTGCGGCGCGCGGCACGCTCGTCGCCGATCGCAGCCTGAAGCGTCGCGATGCGCACTTCCCACCGCACGCGGTCGCGCACGGCGCCGGCCGCGCCGACTCGCGCACGCCAGCGCCGCGCGAGCGCGAGCGCTTCGACGTGGCGTCCGCGTGCAGCCGCGAGCCACGTCCAGGCCATCGCGCGCGCAGCATCCGTGCGGGTCACGCGGCCCTCCGGCATCTCCGGCGGCGCGAGGCGCTTGAGTCCGATGGTGGTGGCGAGGCCGTCCGCCGAATCGCGATCGCCGCGGCGGCAGTGCAGCTCGATGGCGGCACCGACCGCGGCGACGCGCAGCCGATGCAGTCCGCGCGCATCGGCGAAGCTGATCGCTTCGTCGAGGCGGGCGAGGGCGCCGGGCACGTCGCCCGCGTCGTGTTTGAGACGCGCGTCGGTGAGCCAGCCGGAGATGAGCTGCTCCTCGAAGCCCACTTCCGTCGCGCGAGGCAGATACCGGTCGAGGAGGGAGCGCGCACGCGCGCATTCGTTGCGCTCGAGCCAGGCTTCGGCAAGCGGCAGACCGGCCACGGCGCCGAGCGACGAGCTCTCACCCGCAATGCTCGTCGCGAGGGCAAGCGCCCGCTCGAGCCCTTCGATCAGCGCGTCGATCTGGCCGCGAATGAGCCGTCCCGGCGCCGCAAGGCCCTCGAGGAAGACCAGCACATAGCGGCTGTCACACTGCTCGAGCTGCGCGCGGGCCAGCGACTCGAGACGCACGAGCTGTCCGAGATCGTACTGCTCGCGCTTCGCGTGCATCAGTGCGGCGTGGAGGCTGCCGCGCACGTACGGCGAAGCGTCGCCGTACCGGCGCAGGAGGCTCGTGGCCTGCTGCTCGATGAACTCGAAGTCTCCTTCGCACTGTGCCTGCGTGATCCGCCGGTGCATGAGCTGGTTCTGGAGATTGCGCAGCTCGGCGGGCGTGCAGGCGCCGTCCTGCGCGAGCTCGTCGATGCGCGCACGCGCCGTCTCCAGCAGCTCCCGCGACCGATCGAGCTGCAGCTCCGCCTGCAGGCGGAAGCTCATGGCGAGGAGGATGCGCGGATAGCGCGCCCTCAGTTCCTCGGGCAGACGGGTCGCGTACGGGATGATCGACTGCTCCAGGCCGGCGGCGTAGAAGTCTTCGCTGTGCCGGTCGAAGATGCGTGCCGCGCGTTCGAGATCGTCTGCCCGGATCGCGTGATCGAGCGCCTCGCGGAAGAATCCCTGAGCTTCGAACCACTCCGAAGCCGCGATGTTGAGGCGGCGGCTGCGTGCCGGATCCGTCTCCGCGAGCACCCGCCGGAGCTGCTCGCGCAGCAGCGGGTGGACGGTGAACCAGCGCCGCTCGCCTTCAGGCCCCGAGAGGAACAGCCCGCGCGCCTGCGCATCCCGAAGCACCAGCGCTCCATCCTGGCCGCTGCCCACGAGCGCCGAAGCGAGCGACACGCATACGCGGTCGGGAATCGCCAGCGCGTCCAGAATCTCGCGCTGCGTGGGTACGAGCCCGGAGAGCACTTCCTCCTGCAGAAACTCGTCGACGCCGTCTTGACCTTCCGGAGCCGCCAGCAGGCGGATCGCCGTCGGCAACCCCACACTTCGCTGATGAATCGCGTCGATCTCCGCCTCTTCGGGCTCGCGGTTCCACAGATTCGCAAGAAAGCGGCGCGTCTCGTCGCGGTCGAACGCCAGATCGGCGCCATGGAGCTCCGCAAGCTCTCCGCGGCCCCGCAGTCGTGCAAGTCCGAGCTCGAGATGCACGCGGGAACCGACGACGACGCGCGTTCGGGCGTGCGTCGACTCGAGCAGCTCACGCAGGACGGTGAGCGCGCGGGTTCCCTGCAGCAGCTCTGCGTCGTCCAGGAACAGATATGACGGTGAGCGGCTGCGGGCCAGCCGCTCGTCGCCCGTCATCGCGCAGCGCCGGATGGAGCGCTCGATGTCCTCGGAGCTGCAGCCGCGGGCGGAGAGCCAGCGCATACCGATGCCGCGTGCGCTGAGCTGACGCGCGGCCGTGACGAGGAGCTCTGTCTTGCCGTAACCGGCCGGGGCTTCGATGAACGTGAGACGTCGGGTGAGGAGATCGGGGAGGCGGCGCTCCAGGCGCGGACGCGGGATGTGATCGGATGCGACGCCAGGCAGTGCGGCAGGCAGACGTGACGGTGCCCTCGCGGCCATGAGGTCCCCCCTTCCCCCCTATCTTCCGATAGGCGCAATTGTTGACCTCACCCGCCAAAAAAGAAAAGCCGGATCGTCTGAACGCCCGCGACACGCCACGCGAGGAGCGAACGCAGTGACCGAACGCATCGGATTCGTCGGTGTGGGCCGCATGGGCTCGAACATGGTCACGCGCCTGCTCGCGGCCGGACACGCCGTGACCGTCTACGACCCGAACCCTGAAGCCGTCGCCGCAGTGACCGCAAAGGGAGCGAGCGCCGCGCGCTCGCCGGCGGAACTCGCGGCTGCCGCGCCCATCGTGATGGCAAGCGTTCCGGGTCCTGCCGAGGCGCGTGCGACCGCGCGGGCCATCGCCGGTGCAGAAGGAGTCGAGATCTTCGTCGATCTCTCGACGTCGGGAACCGCGGCGGCCCGTGACATCGCGGCGATGCTTGCGCCGAGCGGCGTGGCGGCGATCGATGCGCCGGTCTCTGGCGGCGTCAAAGGCGCACGAGATGGAAAGCTCGCGATCATGGCGTCTGGGCCGGCCGCAGCGATCGCGCGGGTGAAGCCGTTGCTCGAGGTGCTCGGCCGCGTGTTCGTCGTCGGCGAGCAGCCGGGCCTCGGTCAGACGGTGAAGCTCGCCAACAACCTCATGTCGGCGTGCGCGCTCGCGATCACCTGTGAGGCGCTCGCCATGGGCGTCAAGGCAGGCGTCGATCCGGCCGTGATGCTCGACATCCTCAATGTCTCGTCCGGTCGCAACAGCGCCACGCAGGACAAGTTCCCGAAGCACGTGCTCAACCGCCGGTTCGATTTCGGCTTCGCGAACGCGCTCTCGTTCAAGGACGTGCGACTGTGCCTCGACGAGGCCGAAGCGCTCGGTGTGCCGATGGTCGTCGGCGCAGCCGTGCGGCAGATGCTGTCGATCACTCACAACATGTGCGGACCGCAGGCCGATTGCACGGAGATGGTCCGCGTCGTCGAGAGCTGGGCCGGCTGCCGGATCGGCGGCGGGCAATCCGAGGAGAAGACACGATGACCAAGGAACTCTTCGAGAAGGGCCTCGCCCTGCGCAAGCAGGTGCTGGGGGCCGAGTACGTCGAGCGCTCGCTGGCGGCGGCCGATGACTTCAGCCGGCCGATGCAGGAGCTCTCGACCGAGTACTGCTGGGGCTACGTGTGGACGCGTCCGGGACTGTCACTGCGTGACCGGAGCCTCATCAACCTCGCGATGATCAGCGCGCTCAACCGGCCCCACGAGCTCAAGCTCCACGTGAAGGCGGCGCTGCGCAATGGGCTCACACGCGAGGAGATCCGCGAGGTGTTCCTCCAGGTCGCCGTCTACTGCGGCGTACCGGCGGGCATCGACAGCGTACGCATTGCCAGCGAAGCCTTCGCGGAAGTCGATCAGGCGAAACAGGGGTGACCGCCATGGTGAAAGCCTCGACGCCTCAGGAACAGGTCGTCCTCGAGTTCTTCGCGACGCTGAACACGGGGGATCTCGAGGCGATCCGCGCCGCGCTCCATCCGGAGGCAACGTGGGTGCCGATGGTGGAAGGCGTGCCGGGCGCCGGCGCGCACGGTCCGCGCGACAGGATCGTCGACGAGTTCCTCGCACCGGTGCGCGGGCTGTTCGTGCCCGGCGATCCGAAGAACGTCGTCGATCGCATCGCCTCCTCGGGCGATCTCGTCATGTGCGAGACGCGGGGATCGGGCACGCTGCGCGACGGGCGCACGTATTCCAACCGCTACGCCTGGAGCATCGACGTGCGGGACGGGAAGGTCTTCACGATCCGCGAGTACATGGACAGCCTCTACGTGGCAAAGCTGTTCGGCATGGTGTAGTGCCGCTGAAAGGGAAGGGAGGTCCGATGGCGACGCAGACGAACCGGGATTTCGAAGGCAGGGCGATCATCGTCACGGGCGCGGCGGGCAGCATCGGTCATGCGACGGCCTGCGTGCTCGCGGAGAGAGGGGCAGACATCCTGCTGGTCGACATCGACGGGGAGGGTCTCGAGGCGCGCCGTGCAGCCGTAGCCGCGTATGGCACACGCGTCGAGACGTTTCGTGCGGACGTCAGCCGCTCGGAGGAAGTGAAAGCCTATGTCGCGGCCGCGCAGCGAGCCTTCGGTCGCATCGACGGCCTCTTCAACAATGCGGGCCGCGAGGGCAAGGTCGCTTCCGTCGAGGAATACGACGAGGCGGAATTCGATCGCATCATCGCGAACAATCTGCGCAGCATCTTCCTCGGCATGCGCCACGTCATTCCCGTGATGCTCGCGCAGGGCGGGGGTGCGATCGTCAACACGGGCTCCATCGCGAGCGAGCGGGGCCTCGCCGGTGCATGCGCCTACAACGCATCCAAGCACGGCGTGATCGGACTCACGCGCACCGCCGCGGCGGACGTCGGTCCACGCGGAGTGCGGGTGAATGCGGTGATGCCGGGCGTCATCGACACGCCGCTGCTCGAGAAGATGCTGGGTACGCTGTTCAACGGCGACATCGAGCTCGGCAAGCGAACGCTCGGCAAGGTGGCGCCGCAGGAGCGCATCGGTCAGCCGCGCGAGATCGGCGAGGTCGTGGCTTTCCTGCTCTCGCCCGCGGCAAGCTTCGTCAATGGCGCCGCGTGGGCGGTAGACGGCGGCGCGCTGTGTACCATCCGTCACTGAGCATTCGAACGAGAACGACAGCGACCGGGCGATGAGCGAAAGCGGGTCCGATGACGGCGCCCGAATCGATCGGCGCCGGGTGCTCCGAAGTCTTGCGGCATTCGCGACCACGGCAGTGGCGATCGGCGGACCCTCTGCGCGTTTCCACGCGAGAGCCGGTGGTCGAGACGACGGCAGGCAAGGTGCGCGGCGTGCGCACGGACGGCGCGTATGCGTTCATCTGCGTGCCGTACGGCGCCTCGACGGCCGGGCCCGGCCGCTTCATGCCACCGCAGCCGGTGAAACCCTGGGCCGGCGTGCGCGACGTGCCGAAGCAGCGCGCCATCGCACCACAGATCGACCGGACCGTTCCGCCCGCGCCGCGCAACGCCATCGGAACGGCGGTGCAGGCGATCGGCAGCGAGGAGGGGAGCGTCGAAACCGAGGACTGTCTCAACGTCACGATCTATACGCCGGGGCTCGACCAGGACATCGTTCCGGCGCTCGAGTGGGTGCGCGACAACATCGAGCGCTTCGGCGGCGACCCGCGTCGCGTGATGATCTTCGGCCAGTCGGGCGGCGGCGCGAAGGTCTCGATACTGACGGCAATGCCTTCGGCACCCGGGCTCTTCCACGTCGTGCGTGCGAATCCGTTCGATCCGGTGCCCAGTCCGCTCAACGCCGACGTACCGCTGATCGTGGGCTCGACGCGCACCGAGCAGACCGTATTCCTCGCCCGCGACGAGTCGCTGTTCAATCTCGACGAGGAAGGCCTGAGAAAACGGCTGCGTCAGGAGATGGGCGAGCGCACGGCAGACGGCGCCATTGCGCTCTACCGCCGCGAGATGCCCCAGGCTTCGCCTTCGGATCTGTACTTCAGCATCCTCAGCGATCGCAGCCGCCATCAGACGATCCTTCTTGCCTCGATGAAGGCGGCGCAGGGCGGGGCGCCCGCGTGGCTCTATCAGCTCAGCTGGCACACGCCCGCGTTCGGCGGTGTGCTGCGCTCGCCGCACTCGCTCGATCTGCCGCTCGTATTCGACCTCGCACGCAGCGAGCGCTGGAAGTCCTATACGGGAGGAGGCGAGGACGCCGAGCGGGTCGCGAAGGCGATGAGCGAGGCGTGGGTCGCGTTCGCGGCCACGGGTGATCCTTCGACCGGGCGCCTGGCGTGGCCGAAGTACACGCTCGAGCGGCGCGAGACGATGCTGTTCGACGTCGAGAGCCGAGCGCGCACCGACCCTTACCGCGCCACGCGAGTGTTCCGGGAAGAGACGCTCACCTGATTCCGCGCCGGCCCGCGGCTGGGCGCACAGCGTGCGCCGGCAGGGATCAGTTGAGATCCTCGAGCGTGATCACCCGGCCTTCGAGCGCGGCCTTGTTCGCGGCTCGGCGCAGCCGCTCGACGCGCAGCCTCGCCTCGGGCGCCTCTTCCTTCGGCAGTGCGGCCATGCAGGTCTCGTAGATCTCCCTGAAGTCCTCGGCGTGCTCCGGGTGCGTCAGGATCAAACCGCGGTTCTCGCGCATGCCCTGCAGCGTCTTGCGGCCGACTTCCTCGGGATCCATGCCGGCCTCGAACGCGGCGCCGAAGGCCTCGAGCTGCGCGCGGTCGACCGGCGGGAAGCCGCTGTTGGCGTACTTCTCCGGACGCTTGAGCGCGGAGTCCCACGCGTTCGTGCGCGTGAGACCGGGACACATGAGGGAGACTCCGATGCCGTACGGCGCGAGGTTATAGCGCAGGCACTCGGTGAGCCCGCGCACCGCGAACTTCGAGGCCGTGTAGATGCCCGCCTGAGGGCCGGAGATGAACGCGGCCATCGAGGCGACGTTGACGATGTGCCCGCCCTTGCCGTGCTTCTTGATGCGCGGGATGCAGGTGACGAGTCCGTTGACGACGCCGCCGAAGTTGACGCCCATGATCCAGTCGTAGTCGTCGTAGGTCGCGAGGTCGGTCGGACCGAAGACGCTCACGCCCGCATTGTTCACGAGGACGTCGAGCTGTCCGTAACGCTCCTCGACGGCATCCGCGACTCCGACCCACGCCGCGCGATCGGTGACGTCGAGCTTGAGCATCAGCGGAGCCTCGAATCCGTTCTCGCGGAACCACTCGAGCGCGGCGTCGCGATGCGCCTCGTTACGGTAGGTGAGCGCGAGACGCATTCCCGCGCGTGCGAAGGTCTTGGCGAGTCCCAGGCCGATGCCCGAAACGCCGCCGGTGATCAGTGCCGCACGTCCTGCGAATTCCATGCCTGCAATCCTCCGCGGTGGCTGTGTCAGACTCGTGATCTCGGCTGCGCGTCCAGCATGATATCCGTCATGGACTGCAAGGGGGAGTGACGATGAGCGAGATCGAAATGCTCAGGCAGATGGTGGAGAAGCTGACGCATCGCGTGGAGATCCTCGAGGACATCAACGCCATCCGCAGGCTCCACTTCGCATACGGCTATCTCATCGACTACTGCCGCTACGACGACGTCGTGCAGCTCTTCGCGGAGGACGGAGAGGTCGTCTTTCTCTCGGGTATCTATCGCGGCCACGCGAGCATCGCGCGGCTCTACAAGACCTGGTTCCAGCAGTTCTTCACTCAGGGACGCGAGGGACCGGAGCACGGCTTCCTGCTCGATCACTTCCAGATGCAGGACATCATCACGGTGTCGGACGACCGGCGCACCGCGCGCGGCCGCTTCCGTGCGATGCTCGCGGGAGGAAGCCACGAGTCGCGCGGCTACAAGCCGCCCGGGCTGCCGGATCAGTTCTACGAGGCGGGCGTGTACGAGAACGAGTACGTCCGCGAGAACGGCGTGTGGAAGATCAAGCGGCTCGACTACGTCGTCGAGTGGCAGGCGGAGTACGAGAAGGGTTGGGCGCACACGGTCTCGCACCTGCAGCCCTTCACGAAGACCTACCCCGAGGATCCGAAAGGTCCGGACGAGCTGCTGCCGGTCAAGCGCCTCGCGTGGCCGGAGCGCAGCGGCGTGCGCTTCCACTACGCGCATCCCGTCACGGGCAGGAGCCTGAACCGCTGAAACCGAAGGGCTCCCGGGCGCGCGCAGGCCTCCGGTGCGCCTGCTCGTCCGAAGCCGGCTCGCTGCCGCCCGCGAGCGGCGAATATCAACACGTTGATACGATATCAACTGGTTGATACCATCCGGCGCGAACGGTTCTCGGCCGCAGTCGCGGCGCAGCGCTGTCCGGCTGCGGCCGCCATCGGTCATTACCACCGTCACGGCGAATCTTCGACGGGAGACTCTCAATGAAGAACGACGAGAACAGACTCGACCGCCGCTCCTTCCTCGGCGGTGCCATCGGGGCGGCAGGCGCGTTCAGCGCGGCGACCATGCTGCCGCCGCTGGTGCACGCGCAGCCGATACCCCGTCCGGCCTGGATGCCGCTCGATCATCCGGCACCGGCGTCGGGCGGTACGACCTTCAAGCCGCTGCGTGCCGAGGTGGAGGTCCGCGACTGCGTCGTGGAGGGCAAGATTCCGGACGACCTCAACGGCGGCTTCTACGCCACGGGTCCCGATCCGCAGTATCCCCTCGCCAAGGGCAACATCATCTTCGACGGCGAGGGTCACGTGCGCATGTTCCGCATCAAGAACGGCCGCGTGGACTACCGCACGCGCTACGCGCGTACCGAGCGCTACGTGGCGCAGGACAAGGCGCGCCGCAGCCTCATGCCGATGTACCGCAATCCCTCGATGGACGACCCGAGCGTCAAGGGACTCTCGCGCAGCACGGCGAACACCCACGTCATCAATCACAAGAACCTGATCCTCGCGCTCAAGGAGGACAGCCCGCCGTGCGCTCTCGATCTCAACACGCTCGAGACCGTCGATCCGGTGTACACCTTCGACGGTGAGCTGCCGCGCGACCGGCCCTTCACCGCGCATCCGAAGGTGTGCTCGGTCACCGGCAACATCGTCGCCTTCGGCTACGAAGCGGAAGGCTTCGGCAGCGACGTCGTCGCCGTGTTCGAGATCGACAAGCAGGGCAAGAAGGTGTGGGAAGCGAAGATCAGGGTGCCCTACGTCGGGCTCCTGCACGACTTCGCGGTGACCGAGAACCACATCATGTTCTTCGTCATCCCGCTCGCCATCGATCACGAGCAGATGAAGCGCGGCGGGATCCACTGGTCCTGGGACCCGACGAAGAAGACCTACCTCGGCTACATGCGCCGCTACGGCGACGGCAAGGACATCAAGTGGGTCGAGGGCCCCACGCGCAGCGGCACGCACACGATGGGTGCCTTCGAGGACAAGGGCAAGCTCTACTTCGATACGGAGATCACCGCGGGCAATCCGTTCCCGTTCATGCCGAACCGGGACGGCTCGCCGCCCGACTACGAGGCTGCGACCAGCTACATCCATCGCCTGTCGCTCAACGTCAACGGCAGGAACAAGAGCTACGGCTTCGAGAAGATGTATCCGCTGATCGCGCCGCTGCCGCGTCAGGACGACCGCTACAACACGATGCCGTACCGCTACGGGTTCATGGCCTGCCCGGATCCGAACGAGCCGGATCGCCGCAAGGCCGGAGCGTGCTACGCGCGCGTCGACAACCAGACCCGCACGTTCGAGCTGTGGAACGCGGGCCCCAACGTCGCGCTCGCCGAGCCGGTGTTCGCACCGAAGCACCCCAAGGCGCGCGAAGGCGAGGGCTACCTGATGGGCGTCGCGTATCACATCAACGAGAACATGCGTTCCGACCTCGTGATCCTCGACGCCGAGCACCTCAAGGACGGCCCCATCGCCATCGTGAAGCTGCCCGTGCAGGCCTCGCCGCAGGTGCACGGGTGGTGGGTGCGTGAGGATCAGTACCCGGCCTGATCGACGCGATGCCCGACTTCCGGACGCTGCAGGCCATCGGACTGCTCTTCCGGAGCGTCAACGTCAGCTTCCGCACGGCCATGGATCAGGCCTTGCGGGAAGCCGGCGTCGGCGTGTCCTTCGGAGAGATCTCGCCGATGGTGGTGCTCAAGGCGCGCCCCGGCATCAACGGTGCGCAGCTCGCGCGCGAGAGCATGGTCTCCGCTCAGGCCATGAACGCCATGCTGCGCCGGCTCGCCGCCAAGAAGTACGTCGAGCGGCGTCCGCATCCGGACAGCCTGCGCGCGGACAGCTGGTATCTCACGGAGAAGGGCGCGCGGCTCCTCGAGCGCTCGCGGGACGTGTTCGAAGCCGTCACCGCGAGGATGCTCGAAGGTCTGAGCGACAGGGACGTCCGGAAGCTCGAGAGCTATCTGAGGAGCTGCGTCGCTTCGCTCGGCAGCAACGGCGAGTAGTCGGGCAGCGGACTCCATCCGTCAATCACGGAAAAAGAACGGGGGCCGAAAGGCCCCCGTTGCTTTCCGGAGTGATCCGGACCGGCGGATCAGAAGCGCCGCTTGAACGTGATCGCGTACTCGCGCGGACGTCCCGGCTGGCCGTCCGTGTGGCCCGCGGCCTGGAGCTGGTCCGTACGCGTCAGGAAGTAGTACTCGTCGGTGATGTTGGTCACCTCGAGCGCCGCTTCCCACACCTCGTTCGCGTCGCGCCACGTCAGGCGGGCGTTTCCGAGCGTGTAGCTCTCGATGTGGTTCGACGGCTGGTTGTTGCCGTTGGTGTAGAGATCACCCTGGTAGCTCACGTCCACGCGCGGCGTGAGCGTGCCCCAGTCGCCCAGCGAGAACTCGTACTGCGCACCGATGCTCCACTTGCGCTCCGGCATGTACGGCGCGCGGTGGTGGAGCTGGATGCCCGTGGGACGCGTCGGTCCGCCCACGTCGGGGTTGATGTTCTGGTACTCGAAGTCCAGATAGCTGAACGACGCGTCGATCGACAGCGCCGGCAGCGGACGGAACACGGTCTCGATCTCGATACCCTTGATCTCCGCGTCGCCGGCGTTCGCCCACACGCCGCAGGGTCCGGGACCGCCGAACTGCGGGCAGGTCTGCAGGCCGAGCTGGATGTCCTGGTAGTCGCCGAAGAACACCGCCGCATTGAGCCGCAGCCTGCGGTCGAAGAGATCGGACTTCACGCCGAGCTCGTACGAGTCGAGGGTCTCGGGATCGAACGGCCGCGCCTGCGGGGGAACGAAGGGACGCGGGCTGACGCCGCCGCCCTTGAAGCCCGTCGCGAACTGCAGGTACGTCATCACGTTGTCCGTCCACTTGTACTGCGCGGCGAGACGGTAGTCGACGTTGTCGCCGTCGTAGACACTGACCACGCCGTTGAGCAGGCCGAGGAACGGATGCACGTTGCCGTCACGCGAGAGGCGCACGAAGGTGTAGTCCTTGTGCTCCTCGGTGTAGCGGATGCCGGCGGTGAGCGTGAGCCGGTCGGTCGCGTTGAAACCGACGTGCGCGAAGACGGCCTGAGTATCCGCGTTCACCACGTCGTTCTGCTGGAACTGCAGCGGATAGTTGGCCGTGTAGCGCAGGTCCTGGAACGACTCGTAGCGCGAGGTCTGGTCCATGTAGAACGCGCCGAGCGTGTACTCGATGCGCTCGCCGATGACGCCGTTCAGCCGCAGCTCCTGGCTGAAGGAGTGAAAGGGCAGAGTGCCGAAGCCGAGCGAGGAGGAGAGCGGCGAGAGGTCGTTGTCGTTCGAGAAGCCGCTGTCGTACTCGCGATAGGCGGTGATCGAGATGAGCTGCAGATTGTCCGTCAGCGACCAGTCCGCCGTGAGCGACACGCCCCAGCCGTCGAAGAACTGATTCGGATCGGCGCGCGACTCGAGCAACGGCCAGTTCGTGAGCAGCGTGCCGTTGAGGTCCGACTGATACGCATTGGCGACCGGAGTGGTGCCGTTGTACGTGCCCGGCGGGCTGTAGAAGCTCGCGTAGTTGTAGTACGACCCTTTCGGCACGATGAAGTTCTGCAGCGAGAGGGCCGTACCGTTCGGGCCCTGCACGGGCTGGATGTTCGGCCGCACGGTCGAAGTGGCGTCGACCAGCACCGTGCCCGTCGGATTGCGGTCGTCGTGCGTGTAGTCGACGGAGAGGTTGAACTCGAGGTCGTCGCTCGCGATCCAGCGCAGCTGGCCGCGCACCGCCTGGAAGTTCACGTCGCTGTCGTAGTCGACCACGCAGCCGGCGATGTCGGTTCTCAGGCGCGGCACGCCGCTCTCGGGGAAGTCGCAGCCGAAGTCGCGCCGCTCGATGTAGCCCCTCTGTCGCTTGCTCACGCCGGAGATGCGCGCGAACAGGTTGTCCGTGAGCTTCATGTCGGCGCTGCCGCGCAGATCGATGCGGTCGCGCGAGCCGTAGGTGACCGAGAGATAGCCGGCGTCCTCACCGCGCGGCTTCTGCGTGTACAGCTTCACGGCACCGCCGATGGAGTTGCGGCCGGCCAGGGTGCCCTGCGGTCCGCGCAGGATCTCGACGCGCTCGAGGTCGAGAAGATCCATCATGCCGCCGGTCAGCGTCGCGTAATACACGTCATCGACGTAGATGCCGACGCCGGGCTCGAGGGCCGGATTGAAGTCGAGCTGGCCGATGCCGCGGATCGAGGCGGCGATCGACGGACCGAAGGTCGGGCCCTGCGGTTTCAGGGTGACGTTCGGTGCCTGATTGGTGATCTCCGTGATGTTCGTCTGGTTGCGCGCCTCCAGCAGCTCCGCGGAGACCGCGGTGATGGCGAGCGGCGTTTCCTGAACGCTCTGCTCACGGAACTGCGCCGTCACCAGGACCTCCTGCACCCCCTCGTCCTGAGGCCGCTCGGCAGGCGCCTGTGCGAACGCGGCCCCCGAGAGAGCGGTTCCCAGAATCAGGCGCACGGCGAGGTCCACGCGTCGCACGCCGCAACCGGAATGACCAGTCTTCATGATCTCTTGTCCCCTTCGTGAAAAAGCCCGCCTTGGGCGCGGGCGTTGTCGTCCGTGCGGATGGCCCGTGAGTACGGGTAGCGTTCCGTCGTCTTGATGAGCCCGGCAGCAGACCGAACACCGGGCGGCCTTAATGTATCCGCGCAACACCGCTCGGTCTAACGGTTTAGTGCGTTTACGACACGGCGTTGCACAAAAACACCAACCTGAACAATGGCGGGAAACAGGGCGACTTCGGGCCCGTGAGCGTGTTCCGCAGGGGAGAAAAAGGGGAAGAGCGGACTTGTGCCCGGCGCCCTCAGGGGAGAGGGCGCCGGGCCGGATTCAGTTTAGTTATCCCACTCCTTGAAGAACTCCGCCCCGGGCGGCAGACCATTCACCCACATAGGTGAGGGGTCCCAGTGCTCCGCGATGAGGCCGTTCTCGTCGATGCGGAACATGTCGAACCAGGTCGTGGTGTAGACCTTGCCCGTTGCCGGATCGCGCATCTTGCGCGCGGTGAACACGGAGACGAGATCGCCTTCGGCGACGATGGCGATCACGGGCGCCTTGATCCGATCCGAGATCGGCTTCGGCGGACGGACTTTCCTGAAGAACTCGACGAAGGTGTCGCGTCCCGAGGGGAGATTCGGGTTGTGCTGGATGTACTCGGGCGCCATGTACTTCGGCGCCTGATCGACGTGCCCGCCCTCGTACACGATGCGCCAGAAGTCGAACACGTGGCGCTTGTTCCGGGCGAGCTTCGGATCGTCGCTCTCGAGGAGTTTGAGCTGATCCTTCGCCGGCTCCGGCGGCACCTGCGCATGGGCGGTGCAGAAGAGGCCGGCCAGCAGGACTCCCAGGAACGTGCTCGTTCTTCTCATCGCTTCACCTCACGCTGTTCAACGGGTGAAGCGAACTTTACCTCGAACTCACGGTTTGCATATTTCCCTGGCTCTTGTCACCACTCCTTCAGCCGGCAGCGACTGCCACAGCGATGTCCTGCTGTGTCTTGGTTGGCTGCGTGTCCGTAATTGCGCGACAGGAGCACTCTGCGCACATCATCGAATGTCGTAGTCACGAGGCCGGACACACTGTTCAAGCCGTGAGCGGGCGGGGACCCTGCGGAAGTGACGTCGCTGCCCTGGGAGACGCGGGCATGCAGAGAGGGCAGCTGAAGCCCCGCAAACTGATGGGCTAGTGTGTGGCAGGTGAGGTGCCCTTCAGGGCGCAGGGAGGATTCCGTGAAACCACCGCACAGGTCGGCGCCGGCGCACACGGAGCTGCGCGTGGTCATTCAACGCGCCGATGATGCTCTGGCTGCTCAACGGCTCGATCAGCAAAGAGCGTAATCGAGCGAACCAGACGCGACAGCAACTCCCGACAGTTCAAACGATCCATCGGAAGTGCGCGCTCTCGGTCACTGCCTGCGGTTGTCTGACTTCATGCTGATGGTCGTCAACCTCATTGCATGGGCGGAGGCGGGGCGCACGATCCAGCGCTGGGGTAGCTATGTGTCAGGAAAGTCGCGCCACTTTCATACGCGAGTTGTGCCAGAGGTGGGCGCAGGAGGCGCAACCGCGTCCCGGCACTATTACGCTCGGTGCATCCGAGCGGTATCGGTTGTACAGGAATGGTATCGAATTTCCCGAGCTCTCGTACATGGAGCTGCAGGCGGCAACACTCGGGCTCCTTCAGAATCTGCTCCTTCCGGGTTTGAACACTATCATCGACTCGGACCATCGCCTCCTGTGGTCGTGGCAGGCCGAGTTTCTGCTGTCGCGCCACGTTGAATATCTCGCAGCTCCCAGGGAACGCGAACTGCGGCAGCTGCTTCAGATTGCCGTTCGCTGCGCGCTTGCAGACTCGATGCCGCCATGGGCGACGCGAGAGCAGTGGGAGGAAATGCGCGCGAACTCCCAGAAGATGGAGTTCAATTTGCGTGAACTCAGGTCGCACTTTCTCTTCAGATTGCGCTGAGCCGATACGAAACGGATTGCGACGTGCTTCGGCAGGCGGTGTTGGTGGACGTCAGCCGGCGCGAGGGGATTCGGCGTACGTCACCATCAGGCGCTCGAGCCCAGTGGGAGTTCTATCCACCGTGGTAGCCGCGACCGTCCCAAGCTTCGTCGCCCGTTTACGCAACCCAGGCCCGCCAAGCTGCGGTCGCTTCTCGGTTACGACGAGCGCGGCGCTTCGACGCACGCGATCAGTTGCCGGTGGGGGTCCCGGCGTCCGAGAGCCTGAGTGCCGCGACCATCAAGCGCGCCCTGACGAGTGCTCGAGTAACACACCGCTCGATACGACCTGGCGGAATTGCCGTCAGGGACGGTGACTGTAGCGGTACGCGTCGTGCACGTCCCGTGAGTCGAAGTTGGACGTGATCGAAGGCGCGAGAAGGCGTTGGGGCGCCCCGCTGGGAATCACGTCGCCATTAAGAACGGCGCGCGAGTGCCTGATTAATTGGCTCCCCGGGCTGGACTCGAACCAGCGACCGACGGATTAACAGTCCGTTGCTCTACCGACTGAGCTACCGGGGAACACTGAGGGCCGGTACGGAAGGCGGCGCATTGTCCGGAAATGTTGCGAACGCGTCAAGAAACCCGCCACGCCAGAGCCCCGGAACCGCGGTCCGCCCGGAGGACCGGCAACCATTCACTCGGATCGGGCCGCTTCCGACTGCTCCGACCCCCGCCGGAACGCGCCGCAGTACCGGGAGAGATGTGAACCAGTCGACGAAAGCGTGAACGGCACAGTGTGTGACGGCCGTCGCGGCTCTATATTCGGCCCAAGCAATAACCACAAGAACAGCGTTCCGCCGCACGAGCACGAACGCCGGAATTCGCGGCCCTTCCGTCAGACCGCGGTCACCGGGTGGGCCGCACACCGAGGAAGCCATGCCGAGGGTCGTCAACGCGTTCTCGATCGACGTAGAGGACTATTTCCAGGTCTCGGCGCTGGCGCCGGCCGTGCCGCGGGACACCTGGTCGCAGCGCGAATACCGCGCGGAGCGCAATACCGATCGCGTTCTGCAGCTTCTCGACGAAGCCGGCGTCAAGGGCACGTTCTTCGTGCTCGGCTGGATCGCGGAGCGATCGCCGCAGCTCGTGCGCCGCATCGCGGCCGCGGGTCACGAGGTCGCGAGCCACGGGCTCTCGCACCAGCTCATCTATCACCAGTCGCGCGACGAGTTCCGCCGGGAAACGGCCTATTCCAAGAACCTGCTCGAGGACACGATCGGCGCGCCGGTTCTCGGCTACCGCGCGGCCAGCTTCTCGATCACGCAGGAGTCGCTCTGGGCGCTCGACGTCCTGATCGACCTCGGTTTCAAGTACGACTCCTCGATCTTCCCCATCCGCCACGACCGCTACGGCATTCCGGATGCGCCGCTCGTGCCCGGCACACTGAGCGCGCCGTCGAAGCGCACGCTCGTGGAGTTCCCGATGTCCACCGCCTCGATCCTCGGGATGAAGCTCCCGGTCTCGGGCGGCGGCTACTTCCGCATCTTCCCCTACGCGGTCACGCGCTACGGACTGCGGCAGATCAACGGCTCGCGGCGCGCGCCGTTCGTCTTCTACATGCATCCGTGGGAGATCGATCCCGGGCAGCCGCGGATCGAGGTGTCGTCCTGGCTCTCGCGCTTCCGGCACTACACGAACCTCGATCGCTGCGAGGAGCGCCTGAAGAGGCTTCTCAGGGAGTTCGCGTTCGCGCCCGTGCGCGACGTGCTCGCCTCGCTGGGGCTGCTCGCGCCTTCCGTTCCGCAGCCGGCATCGGCGGCTCCGCCTGCCGCAGCCGCGGCACCGCTCAGCGCCTGAACCACCCCGGACGCCGCTCGCCACCGCCGCCACAGACCGGTGCAGGCGGCGGCGTTCACCGCGACGAAAAAAAACGCCCCGCGGCGGTCCTGCCGTGGGGCGCCGTTCCGTGGGCTCCGCTGCGCTCAGGCGCGCCTGGCGACCGCGCCGCTCCTCAGTGCGCGACCCATGCGGTCGATCGCCTTCTCCAGTGTCTCCATGCTGCAGGCGAACGAAAGCCGGATGTGGCCTGGCGCGCCGAAGGGGCTGCCCGGCACGACCGCGACACCGGCCTCGTTGAGCAGGAACTGGGCGAACTCGCCGTCGTCGCGGCAGCCGGTCGCGGCCATGGCCTCCGTGACGTCCGCGAAGGCGTAGAACGTTCCGGAGCCCCCGATGCAGGACACTCCAGGCAGGGAATTCAAGCCCTTGACGACGAAATCGTGACGCTGCTTGAAGGCCTCGTTCATCCGGGCCACGCATTCCTGGTCACCGGTGAGGGCGGCGACCGCGGCCTTCTGGGAGATGCTCGAGGCGTTCGAGGTCGACTGGCCCTGGATCGTCGCCATGGCGGCGATGAGCTCCTTCGGGCCGCCGCAGTAGCCGATGCGCCAGCCGGTCATCGCGTAGGCCTTGGACACGCCGTTGATCGTGACGGTGCGGTTGTAGAGCTCCGGCACGACGGTCAGCAGGCTGCAGAACGGCTCCGGACCCCAGTAGATCTTCTCGTACATGTCGTCCGTGCCGATGATGATCCGCGGGTGCTCGAGCAGCACCTCGCCGAGCGCGCGCAGCTCGTCGCGCGTGTAGGCGGCGCCGGTCGGGTTGCAGGGGCTGTTGAGCAGCACCAGCCGCGTCTTGGGCGTGATGGCGGCCGCGAGCTGGCGCGGCGTGATCTTGTATCCCTGCGAGGCGCCGGCGAAGGGCGTGACGGGCAGCCCGTCCGCGAGCAGCACCATGTCCGGGTAGGACACCCAGTAGGGCGCCGGGATGATGGCCTCGTCGCCCGGGTCGAGCACGGCCATGCAGAGGTTGTAGATCGTCTGCTTGGCGCCCGAGGAGACCAGGATCTGCGAGCGGTCGTACTTGATCCCGTTGTCGCGCTCGAACTTGGCGATGATCGCGTCTTTGAGCTCGTTGATGCCCTCGACGTTCGTGTAGCGAGTGAATCCGCTCCTGATGGCGTCGATGCCGGCCGCCGCGATGTGCTCCGGCGTGTCGAAATCCGGCTCACCGGCGCCGAGGCCGATGACGTCCTTGCCCTCAGCCTTCAGTCGCGCGGCGAGGGCGGTGACGGCGAGCGTAGCCGACGGCTTGACGCGCTGTACGCGTCGCGAGAGGGATAGAGTCACGGGGATATCCTGCGGATCGCTTGAACCAAAGGGCACGGCTATATTACGGGATCACGCTCGCGCCGACCAACGGCGCGGGAGCTCCCGCCCCCGAACGGTGCAAGGAATCGCATGGAACCCCGCCCCTTCAAGCTCAAGGCCGACTATGAACCCTCGGGCGACCAGCCGCAGGCCATCGAGAAACTCGTCGAAGGCCTGGAGGCGGGGCTCGCGGCGCAGACGCTGCTCGGCGTAACCGGAAGCGGCAAGACGTTCACCATCGCGAACGTCATTCAGCGCGTGCAGCGTCCCACGCTCGTGCTGGCGCACAACAAGACGCTCGCGGCGCAGCTCTACGGCGAGTTCCGTGAGTTCTTTCCGGAGAACGCCGTCGAGTACTTCGTCTCGTACTACGACTACTACCAGCCGGAGGCGTACGTCCCCTCGACCGACACGTACATCGAGAAGGACGCTTCGGTGAACCAGCACATCGAGCAGATGCGCCTGTCGGCGACGAAGGCGCTGCTCGAGCGGCCCGACACGATCATCGTCGCCACCGTCTCGTCCATCTACGGCCTCGGCGATCCGCAGGCCTATCTCGCGATGGTGCTGCACCTCGTGCGCGGCGACCGCATGGATCAGCGCAGGCTCCTGCGGCGCCTCGCCGACATGCAGTACACGCGCAACGAGCTCGACCTCACGCAGGGCACCTATCGCGTGCGAGGCGACGTCATCGACATCTTCCCGGCGGAATCCGAGCGCGAGGCGGTGCGCGTCGAGCTGTTCGACGACACGATCGACTCCATCGTGCTCTTCGATCCGCTGACCGGCGCGGTCAGCCGCAAGGTGCCGCGCTACACCGTGTATCCGGGCACGCACTACGTGACGCCGAGGGAGCGGCTCCTCGAGGCCATCGAGCAGATCCGCGAGGACCTGCGCATCCGGCTCAAGGAGCTGCGCGACGCCGGCAAGCTCCTCGAGGCGCAGCGGCTCGAGCAGCGCACGATGTACGACATGGAGATGATGAAGGAGGTCGGCTACTGCGCGGGGATCGAGAACTACTCGCGCTATCTCTCCGGCCGCGCGCCGGGCGAGCCGCCGCCGTGCTTGTTCGATTACCTGCCGCGCAACGCGCTGCTCATCATCGACGAGAGCCACCAGACCATCCCGCAGCTCGGCGCCATGTACCGCGGCGACCGCTCGCGCAAGGAGACGCTGGTCGAGTACGGCTTCCGGCTGCCGTCCGCGCTCGACAACCGGCCGCTCAAGTTCGAGGAGTGGGAGCGGCTCGCGCCGCAGATGATCTTCGTGTCCGCAACGCCCGGCGAGTATGAGCGGACGCACTCCTCGCAGGTGGTCGAGCAGGTGGTGCGCCCGACGGGGCTCGTCGACCCCGAGGTCGAGGTGCGGCCCGTGCGCACGCAGGTGGACGACGTGCTCTCGGAGATCAACGAACGCGTCAAGCGCAACGAGCGCGTGCTCATCACGACGCTCACCAAGCGCATGGCCGAGGATCTCACCGAGTACCTGCACGAGCACGGCGTGCGCGTGCGCTACCTGCACTCGGACATCGACACGGTCGAGCGCACCGAGATCATCCGCGACCTGCGGCTCGGCAAGTTCGACGTGCTGGTGGGCATCAACCTGCTGCGCGAGGGCCTCGACATGCCCGAGGTGTCGCTCGTCGCGATTCTCGATGCCGACAAGGAAGGCTTCCTGCGTTCGGAGAATTCGCTCATCCAGACCATCGGCCGGGCGGCGCGCAACATCAACGGCAAGGCGATCCTCTACGCGGACACGATCACGGGCTCGATGCAGCGGGCGATCGACGAGACCAACCGCCGCCGCCGCAAGCAGCTCGAGTACAACGCCAAGCACGGCATCACGCCGCGCGGCATCGTGAAGGGCGTCGCGGACATCATGGAGGGTGCGCGCGCCGAGGTGCCGGAGCCTGCAGTGGCCGATCGCCGGCGCGGAGCGAAGGTGCGCGAAGAGAAGGCTCCCATCGACCTCAGGCCGGAGGCGATCGTCCGGCAGATCAAGAAGCTCGAGGCGGAGATGTTCAGAAAGGCGCGCAACCTCGAGTTCGAGGAAGCTGCAAAGCTCAGGGACGAGATTCAGCGGCTCAAGCAGCTGGAGCTCGGACTCCCGACGCGCCTCACGGGCTGAAGGTGCGCTGCGGATCGCGCGCCCTGGATGCGTTCACCCGCCCGGCCGTGTGCGCGACCGGGCGGGCAGCAGCGGAGGAAGCGAAGCGTTCCGGCCGATCGGCCCGGCCTCAGCCGTGCCGCGGGCCGGTCACGTTCCGGTGCACGGCGGTGAGGGTCGGCCGGTTCACCTGGGCAACGGCGTCACTGATCGCCTGCTGTGAGCAGCGCCGGGCATCGTACATCCGCCCCAGCTCGTTCGCACTGACGCGCGGGCCGCAGACGACCTGCGCGGCGCGCTGAATCCGCTTGTAGAGCTCGGCCGCATCGGCGGGCTTGTCGAGGTCGAGGTCGGCGAAGCTCACCTTGATGCTGCGCGTCTCGGTGTTGCCGTCGTTCTTCGTAGTCATGTCGGCGAACACGGAGCTCGTACCGAGCACACAGGCAAGGCCGGCGAGAGTGACGAGCCAGCGGCCGGAAGTCAGAGAACGGTTGAGCGTATCCATCGCGGTTCTCCCATGCGTGAGTGAGTCAACGACGGCTCCCACACTAGGGAAACCGGTTTTCAGACACATGAAGCGGGGATGAAGTTGCGTGAAGCCTGCGCGACGTTTCCGGGAAGCTGTATGAAGAAGGGCGGCGCGCGAGGCGCCGCCCTTCTTCCGCGACGCGCCGGAGGAACGCGTTCGCTTGTTGTCCGGTGCTTTCCCGGTCTCCGGGGCGCGTTCAGCGGTCCACGATGATGATCGGATCGAGGCCCAGCTCGCCGACCGTGATGCTGCACTTGTAGACGCCCGGCTCGGAGGCCTCCGGGTCGTCCTTGCCCGGTTCCTCCAGGGTGCCGGTGAACGTGAAACGGCCGTCGGAGCCGGGCTTCTCCACGCGAACCACGTTGGGCGGATGAGTGGGCTCCTCACGGAACGGCCAGCCCGGCGAGGGGAGTCGCGGGCCCGTACGCCCGGCGACCGGGACCCGGAACGTCTGCAGCGTGAAGGGAGCGCTGCTCACCCACGTGATCGGCTTGCCCGGCCTCAGCCGTACGTTTCCGCCGCTCGGGGTGCAGACGACGGTCCCGTCGTCCACTCGGATATTGATCGTTGGCATCGTCACGTCCTCCCTTGGTGTGCCGGGCCGCTCCGGACTTCCGCCCGGGCGGGCTCAGGGACTCTGCGATGCGAGCGTCAGCTCGCGAAAGCGCCGGTCGTCGCGCAGCGACGCGAACTCGGGCTCGGCAGCGAGAAGGTGTCGGGGATAGCCGAGCTCGAGCGCCTGACGCAGATCCTCGACTGCGGCGGACCTGTCGCCTGCGGCGAGTGCGACGAGCGCGAAGTAGTAGTGCGCCCAGAACACGGTGCTCCCGCGCGAGCGCGCGCGTTTCACGTACTGCTGCGCGCGCCCGAGGTCGCCGATGCGGGCGTAGTAGTACCCGAGCTGGGCCCAGGTGACCGCGTCCTCGTCGTTCACCGCGAGATCCCTCTCCGCGAGCAGAATGGCGCGCCGGTAGTGACGCGCGGCCTCGTCGCGCCGGGCAGGGTCGCGGTACAGCGCGTCGGCGAGGTTGCCCCAGACACGGTGGTCCTCGCCGGCGATCTCGGTTGCCCGCGTGAACATCCGCTCCGCGTCGTCGAGGCGTCCCATGAAGTAATAGACGGTGCCGGCGTTCGAGTAGGCGCTGCGCGTCGGTTCGAGCTCGAGCGAGCGCTCGAAGGCCTGCGCGGCGCCCGAGAAGTCCCCGGTCAGCAGCAGGGCGGCGCCGAGATTGTTGAAGGCGAGCGCGCTCGCCGGCACCAGCTCCGTGACACGTCGATACGGCACCACCGCCTCCGCGACGCGCCCCTGATGGAGGAGAAAGTTGCCGAGCGCCGTGTGCGCGTCCCAGTACCCCGGCTGTGCGTCGATCGCAGCGCGGTACGCGCGCTCGGCTTCGTCGTACCGGCGGAGCGCCTCCAGCGCCCGCGCATAGCCGATGAAGGCGTCGGCGCTGTCGGGGTGTGCTCCGATCGCGCGGCTGAAGATGTCGAGCGCCCGTTCGCTGCGCCCGCTGATCAGATAGAGATTGGCGAGTGCGGTCTGCACTTCCTCGTGCGCGGGATCCTGGGAGAGTGCCTGTCCGCAGGCCGACTCGGCCTGTGCGGCGGCGGCCGCGGCCCGCGTTCGCTCGTACCGGGTGACGTAAGTCCTGCACAGCCCCGCGTTGGCGCGTGCGAAGTGAGGATCGGCGCTCAGCGCCTGGAGGAAGGCCTGCTCGGCTTCGTCGAGCGCGGACTCGCGCGGCTGCCGGAGGCGTGCAAGGCCGGCGAGATACAGATCGTAGGCAGCGAGATCGACCGGCTGTCGTGACTGCTCCAGGCGCCGCGCGGCATCGGGCGTCAGCACGAGCTGCAGGGCCTCGACGATGGAGTGCGCGAGCTCGTCCTGCACGGCGAGCACGTCGCGCCAGCGGCGATCGTAACTCTGCGACCACAGCTCGAAGCCCGTGCGCGCGTCGATGAGCTGCGCCGTCACGCGGAGTCGATCGCCTTCGCGCCGGATGCTGCCTTCGACCACGTGCTCGACGCCGAGCTTCTGACCGATCGTGCGCACGTCGGTGCCGCGGTCCTTGAATGCGAACGCCGACGTGCGCGATGCGACGCGCAGCCCGGGAATGCGTGCAAGCCGGCTCGAGAGCTCCTCCGCGAGCCCGTCACCCAGATACTCGTACTTCCGGTCGGGACTGAGACCGATGAGCGGCAGCACGGCTACCGACTTCGGTTCGCGCACGACCACGCTGGTCGATGCGACCGGCGCATTGCTCGCCGTGAGGAAGCGGTGACCGAGTATGAAGGCGAGGGCGGCGGCGACGGGCACGAGCACGAACAGCCACGAACGGAGCATGTTCGCCCGGCCCGAGGGCGCCGCGGCGGGAGCTGCAGGGTGCGCGTCGGGAGATTGCGCGAACGGCGTGCCGACGATTGCGGCCGGCTGCTCGAGAGGTTTCTGCGCAGCAACGGCGTTCCCATGCAGGGGCACGACGGTCGCCGGCTCCGGCGTCTTCGGGACTTCGGGGGCAGGAGCCGCGACACATGGCTTGTCTGCTGCACGAAGGGGCCGTTCGATCTCGATGACCGGCGCCTTCAGTCGGTAGCCGCGGCCGCGCACGCCGACGATGTAGCGGGGCGCCTGCGGATCGTCGCCCAGCGCCTGACGCACGAGCTTCACGCGCTGGCTGACCGTTTCGCTGTTGATGACGAGGCCGGGCCACACACGCTGCATCAGCTCGTCGTGTGTGAGCAGGTTCGGCGCCGCGCGCACGAGCGCGAGGAGCAGGTCGAACGAAAGGCCGGGAAGCTGCAGCTCGGTGTCGCCGCGAAAGACGCGCCGCTGCCCTGCATCGACGATCAGGTCGTCGACACGATAGATCTCAGCGTCCGCTGCTGCAGCGCGTTCCATATGCGGCGCTCGTCGTCGTTTCCGGCGCCGCGCCGAGGGGTTCCCTTTGTAGTGCCGGCCATCATACGCGCGGCCGGGGTCCCGAGGGAGTCCCTCTCCGGCTGACCCGGGCACGATTCCTGCCGCCTTACGCGCGATGAACAGCGCGGCTCAAGTCTCTCACGGCTTCTTCGTTCTGCTGACCGTCATCCTGGTCGTGGTGGTCCTGCGCGCTGCGGAAGAAGTGTTCATTCCGCTGGCGCTCGCGCTGCTCCTCACCTTCCTGCTCGCACCGGTCGTGCACCGGCTGCAGAGCTGGGGCATCAATCGCATCGTCGCGGTCGCACTGACGGTGGCGATCGCGTTCAGCGTCATCGGCGGCCTCGCGTTCGTCGTGTTCGATCAGTTCACGCAACTCGTCGAGGAGCTGCCGCGCTACCGGATGCAGCTTCGCGCGAACCTTGCCGATCTGCGCTCCGCCTTCGGCGGGAACGTCGGCGATACACGGAAGGCGGTCGAGCAGATCACCGAGGAGATCAAGCGTGCGGCGCCGAGCGCGCCGACATCAGATGTTCCGCGCGTACAGATCGTCGAGCCTGAGATGAATCCTGCGGAGGCGCTGTGGGCGCTTCTCGGTCCGCTGGTCGCACCGCTCGGCACCGCGGCCCTGGTCGTCGTGTTCGTCGTCTTCATGCTGCTGCGGCTCGCCGATCTCCGCGAGCGCTTCATCCGGCTGCTCGGCCCGCGCAACCTGCACGCGACGACCGAAGCGCTGAGCGATGCGGCTTCGCGTGTGAGCCGCTTCCTGGTCATGCAGACGATGATCAACGGAGGGCAGGGGATCGCAGTGGCGATCGGTCTCACGCTGATCGGCGTTCCCAACGCGGTGCTGTGGGGCGCGATGACGCTGGTGCTGCGCTTCATCCCGTACGTCGGTCCCTGGCTGGCGGCGGCGATGCCGATCGCACTTTCCTTCGCCGTGTTCGACGACTGGACGTATCCGCTGATGACGGCCGCGATGTTCGTGGTGTTCGAGCTCATCAGCAACACGGTGCTCGAGCCCTGGCTCTATGGCAGCGGCACCGGAGTGTCGAGTCTCGCGCTGCTCGTCGCGGCAGCGTTCTGGACGTGGCTCTGGGGCGCGGTGGGACTGTTTCTCGCCGTGCCGCTCACCGTGTGTCTCGTCGTGCTCGGCAAGTACATCCCTCAGCTCGAGTTCCTGCACGTGATTCTCGGCGACCAGCCGGCGCTCGAGCCGCATCAGCGGCTCTACGAGCGGCTGCTGGTCGGCAACCGCGACGAGGCGGACGATCTCATCGAGCAGTACCTCGGCGAGCACTCGCTGATCGAAGTGTGCGACCAGGTGATCGTGCCGGCGATTCAGCTCGCGGAAGAGGCGTTCGAGCAGGACATGATTGAGCCTGCGCGCCGGCAGGAGATCCTCGAGCGGATGGACGACTGGGCGGAGGACTTCGCCGAGACGCAGAGCGCCGCCGAGCCCGGAAAGGAAGAGGAGAAGGAAGAGGAGGGTGAGCCTACCGCCTTCGCCGGCCGGCGCGTGCTGTGCATTCCGGCCTCCGACCATGCCGACGAAGTGTGTGCGCGGCTCCTCGCGGCGCTGCTCGTTCAGCGTGGCGTGGATGCCCGCGCCGCGACGGTGGCCGGGCAGCGCGGGGGGCTTTCCGACCTCGTGGACGGCGTGAAGCCGGACGTCATCGTCGTCTCCGCGATGCCGCCGAACGCGGTGGCCCGTGCGCGTCACCTCTGCCGGCGCATACGGACGCGCTTCCCGCGCCTCCCCATCGTCGTCGGGCTGTGGAACGCGCACGGGACGCTCGCCGGCAGCCGCGAACGGCTCGAGCCCGCGGGCGCAACGCGCGTCGTGGCGCAGTTCGGCGAATGCATCGACACGATCGAGACCCTGCCCGCGGCCTTGCCCTCGGCGGAGCCGGCGCGCGCATGAGGCGCACGCGCGCTTCGCCCGTAAAGTGACTGGATTCAAAGGCTTCGGCTTGCCTGCCGGGCGTCTCTTCCTGTAGAGTGCAGCGCCCCACAGGGGCTTTGGCCAACAGGCGCGTAGCTCAGTGGTAGAGCACTACCTTGACATGGTAGTGGTCGGTGGTTCGATCCCACTCGCGCCTACCAGAATCAGGAGGGCGCTCTCAAGTACCATGAGAGCGCCCTTTTTTCGCGCACCTTGTAGAAGTCGTCGATCATGCCTGTCGTGACATTGCCGGATGGCAGTCAGCGCCACTTCGACCGCCCGGTGACGGTGGACGAAGTCGCGGCGAGCATCGGCCCGGGGCTGCGCAAGGCCGCGCTCGCCGGCCGCGTGGACGGGAAGCTCGTCGACACCTCCTACGTCATCAGCCGCGACGCGAACGTCGCCATCGTGACCGACAAGGACCCGGAGGGTCTGGAGATCATCCGGCACTCCACGGCGCACCTGCTCGCGCATGCGGTGAAGGAGCTGTTCCCCGACGCGCAGGTGACGATCGGCCCGGTGATCGAGGACGGCTTCTACTACGACTTCTCCTACAAGCGGCCCTTCACGCCCGAGGACCTCGCGGCCATCGAGGCGAAGATGCAGGAGCTCGCGAAGGCGGATCTGCGCGTCGAGCGCCGCGTGATGCCGCGCGACGAGGCGGTGAAGTTCTTCAAGAGCCTCGGCGAGCACTACAAGGCCGAGATCATCGCGGGCATCCCGGAAGGCGAGGAGATCAGCCTCTACGGGCAGGGCAACTGGGTCGACCTCTGCCGCGGTCCGCACGTGCCGTCCACGGGGAAGCTCAAGGTGTTCAAGCTCACCAAGCTCGCCGGCGCGTACTGGCGCGGAGATTCGCGCAACGAGATGCTGCAGCGGATCTACGGCACGGCCTGGGCCGACAAGAAGCAGCTCGACGACTACCTCAAGCGGCTCGAGGAGGCGGAGAAGCGCGACCACCGCCGCATCGGCCGCGAGCTCGACCTCTTCCACATGCAGGAGGAGGCACCCGGCGCGGTGTTCTGGCACCCGAAGGGCTGGACCGTCTTCCAGACCCTGATCGGCTACATGCGCGACCGGCTGCGTCAGACCGGCTACCAGGAGGTCAACGCGCCGGAGCTCATGGACGCGAGCCTCTGGGAGCAGTCCGGGCACCTCGAGAAGTTCGGGGAGAACATGTTCCTCACGCGGACGCCGGACGAGCGCGTCTACGCGATCAAGCCCATGAACTGCCCGGGCCACGTGCAGATCTTCAAGCAGGGGCTGCGCAGCTACCGGGACCTGCCGCTGCGCTTCGCCGAGTTCGGCAAGTGCCACCGGTATGAGCCCTCGGGGGCGCTGCACGGACTCATGCGCGTGCGCGCGTTCACCCAGGACGACGCGCACATCTTCCTCACCGAGGATCAGATCACCGAAGAGACCATCGCCGTCACCCGGCTGCTGCTCGACACGTACAAGGACTTCGGCTTCGACGATGTCATCGTGAAGTTCGCCGACCGGCCGGAGAAGCGCGTGGGCTCGGACGAGGTGTGGGATCGCGCCGAAGCGGCCCTCAAGGAGGCCGCCCGCGCGGCCGGCATCGAGTACACGTACAATCCGGGCGAGGGCGCCTTCTACGGCCCGAAGCTCGAGTTCGTCCTGCGCGACGCCATCGGCCGCGACTGGCAGTGCGGGACGCTGCAGGTCGACTTCAACCTGCCCGGGCGGCTCGGGGCGTACTACATCGACGAGCACAGCCAGAAGCGCACGCCGGTGATGCTGCACCGGGCGATCTTCGGCTCGCTCGAGCGCTTCTTCGCGATCCTGCTCGAGCACCACGCGGGGAAGCTCCCCGCCTGGCTCGCGCCGGTCCAGGCTGTCGTTCTGACGATCACCGACCGGCAGAACGACTATGCCCGGAACGTGACGGAAACCTTGAAAAATCAGGGATTTCGGGTCGAGTGTGACTTGCGGAACGAAAAGGTCGGCTTTAAGATCCGCGAGCACACGCTGCAGCGTGTACCTTACTTACTGGTCGTGGGCGACAAGGAAGTGGCCGCGAATCTGCTGTCAGTGCGCACGCGCGGCGGCAAGGACCTCGGCGCCATGTCGGTCGAGACGTTCAGGGAGCGTCTGGCCGTCGAAGTCGAGAGCCGCGGGCGCAGAACTCTGGAGGATTGACGTATAGCCATCGCAACAACGAAGCGCGTCCGGCGTAACGAGGAGATCACCGCTCCGCAACTGAGAGTGATCGGACCGGACGGAGCGCAAGCCGGAATCATGAGCCGGCAAGAGGCGCTGCAGATGGCGTACGCCGCCGAGCTGGACCTCGTCGAGGTGTCGCCGACCGCGGATCCCCCGGTCGCGCGCATCATGGACTACGGCAAATTCCTGTTCGAGCAGAACAAGAAGGCCCACTCGGCGAAGCGCAAGCAGAAGCAGATCCAGGTCAAGGAAGTCAAGTTTCGCCCCGGTACGGAAGAGGCGGATTACCAGGTCAAGCTGCGTAACCTCATTCGCTTCCTGTCCGAAGGCGACAAGGCCAAGGTCACCTTACGGTTCCGCGGCCGCGAGATGGCGCATCAGGAGATCGGCCGGCGCCTGCTCGACCGGGTGGCGCACGATCTCGCCGAGTACGGCGTGGTCGAGCAGAACCCGCAGCTCGAGGGCCGGCAGATGGTCATGATGTTCGCGCCAAAGAAGAAGTAACGGGCGTAAGTCCCCGTCACTCAACAAAAAGTGCCCGGCGGTGAGGCGTGAGCCTGCTGCCGGAACGCCGCCAGCGGGCCGGCAATGGCCATTGCGAAGCGGCTATAGAAGCAAGGAGTCGAAAATGCCCAAGTTGAAGACCAACCGGGGCGCGGCCAAGCGTTTCCGCAAGACGGCGAAGGGCTTCAAGCGCTATTCGTCGGGCCGCCGCCACAATCTCGGCCACAAGGACCGCAAGCGCAAGCGTCAGCTTCGCTCCGGCGGCTCGAGCCTCGTGCACAAGAGCGACGCAGGTCGTCTCGTTCAGCTGCTGCCCTACCACAAGTAACGCACGGGTACGGACCGTCCGCGGTCCGGACCGCACGAGGAGAGTTTCATGGCACGAGTCAAGCGTGGTGTGACGGCGGGCCGCCGTCACAAGAAGGTCCTGAAGAAGGCGAAGGGTTACTACGGCGCCCGCAGCCGGGTGTTCCGCGTCGCCAAGCAGGCGGTCATCAAGGCCGGCCAGTACGCGTACCGCGACCGCCGGCGCAAGAAGCGCGAGTTCCGGGCGCTCTGGATCGCGCGCATCAACGCGGCTGCGCGCGCTCACGGCCTGTCCTACAGCCGGATGATCAACGGTCTCACCAAGGCCGGTCTCGAGATCGACCGCAAGGTCCTCGCCGATCTCGCCGTGCGCGACGCGGCTGCGTTCGGCGCCATCGCGCAGAAGGCGAAGGCGGCTCTCGGAGCCGCCTGAGCGGGCCGGACGGCACTCGATCAGGCATGACGGGCGGTGCACCGCCCGTCATGCATCACCGGTGCTCAGCGACTCCATGCAGTCCCTCATCGAGCAGGCTCTGGCCGAAGTCGGCGCGAGCGGCGATCTCGCCGCGCTCGACGACGTGCGCGTCCGCTGGCTCGGGAAGAAGGGCATTCTCACCGAGCAACTGAAGTCGCTCGGTTCACTGCCCGCGAGCGAGCGGCCTGCCGCCGGTCAGCGCATCAACGAAGCGAAGACGCGCGTGCAGGAGGCGATCGAAGCGCGGCGTCGCGAGCTCGAACGCGCGGCCGTCGAGCGCGAGCTCGCAGCGGGGCGCATCGACGTCACGCTGCCCGGCCGCGGCGAGGAGCGCGGCGGACTGCATCCGGTGACCAAGGCGCGGCTGCGCATCGAGACGATCTTCCGCCGCGCGGGTTTCGACGTCGCGACCGGACCCGAGGTCGAGGACGACTTCCACAACTTCGAGGCGCTCAACATCCCCGCGAACCATCCGGCGCGGGCGATGCACGACACGTTCTACTTCGGCGACGGGCGCCTGCTGCGCACTCACACGTCGCCCGTGCAGATCCGCGCGATGCGCGAGCACGGAGCGCCGCTCGCGATCATCGCGCCGGGGCGCGTCTATCGCTGCGACTACGACATGACGCACTCGCCGATGTTTCACCAGGTCGAGGGCCTGGTGGTCGGAGAGAACGTCAGCTTCGCGAACATGAAGGCCTGCCTGCACGGATTCCTGCAGGCGTTCTTCGAGCGCGATCTCGCCATGCGTCTGCGGCCGTCGTATTTCCCGTTCACCGAGCCGTCGGCCGAGGTGGACATGTCGTGCGTGTTCTGCGGCGGCAGCGGCTGCCGCACGTGCAAGCAGACCGGCTGGCTCGAGATCGCGGGCTGCGGCATGGTGCATCCGAACGTGCTGCGCGCGGCGGGAATCGATGCCGAGCGCTTCACCGGCTACGCGTTCGGCATGGGCATCGATCGCCTCGCCATGCTGCGCTACGACGTGAACGACCTGCGCCTCTTCTTCGACAACGATCTGCGCTTCCTGCGGCAGTTCAGAGCGTTCTAGAGCCATGAGAGTCTCCTTCGCCTGGCTGCGTGAATGGGTCGACGTGCCGTGGGAGGCGCGCGAGCTCGGCTCGCGTCTCACGATGGCGGGCTTCGAGCTCGAGGCGATCGAAGCCGCGGCGCCGGAATTCTCGGGTGTCGTGGTCGCGGAGATCCTCGAGGCCACGCGTCATCCGCAGGCCGACAGACTTCAGGTGTGCCGCGTATCGACGGGGCAGGGTGAGCCCCTGCAGATCGTCTGCGGCGCGAGCAATGCGCGCACCGGGCTCAAATCGGCACTGGCCGTGGTCGGCGCGGAGCTGCCCGGCGGGATCAAGATCAAGGCGGCGAAACTCCGCGGGGTCGAGTCCTTCGGCATGCTGGCATCCGCGAAGGAGCTCGGCCTCGCGGAGACTTCTTCGGGCATTCTCGAGCTGCCCGCGGATGCGCCGGTCGGCGCTCCGCTGCGCGAATACCTCCAGCTCGACGACACGGTGCTCGAGCTCAGCATCACGCCGAACCGCGGTGATGCGATGTCAGTGCTGGGTATCGCGCGTGAAGTCGCCGCGCTCGCCGGTCGTCCGCTTACCGGGCCGAAGCTCGCGCCCGTCGCCGCGCGAATCGATGACACGTTCCCCGTTCGGCTCGACGCGCCGGTCGCGTGCCCGCGCTTCGCGGGACGCGTCATCCGCGGTGTGAACAACCGCGCGGAGACGCCGGTCTGGATGCGCGAGCGTCTGCGCCGTGCGGGCATTCGCTCGATCAGTCCCGTCGTCGACGTCACCAACTACATCGTGCTCGAGCTCGGTCAGCCGATGCACGCGTACGACCTGACGAAGCTCCACGAAGGCATCCACGTGCGCATGGCGCGCACCGGTGAGCCCGTGGCGCTGCTCGACGGGCGTACGGTTGACCTGCAGGACGACGTGCTCGTGATCGCCGATGCGCAGGGCCCGGTGGGACTCGCGGGCATCATGGGCGGTGAGCGCACGGCGGTGAGCGAGGACACGCGCGACGTGTTCCTCGAAGTCGCCTGGTTCTCGCCCGATGCGCTCGCCGGCCGTGCGCGGCGCTTCGGACTTCAGACCGACGCCAGCCAGCGCTTCGAGCGCGGTGTCGATCCCACGCAGCAGGAGCGCGCCATCGAGCGCGCGACGGCACTGATCCTCGAGATCTGCGGCGGCGTCCCCGGTCCCGTGGTGCTCACGCGCGAAGCGGCGCACGAGCCGCGCCGTTCGAGCGTGCCGCTGCGCCGCAAGCAGCTCGCACGACTCCTCGGCATCGGCATCGAGGACGCGCGCGTCGAATCCACGCTCACCTCGCTCGGCATGAACGTCGAGCGCACGGAGGAGGGCTGGCAGGTGACGCCGCCCGCGCACCGGTTCGACGTCGGCATCGAGGCCGACCTCATCGAGGAAGTCGCGCGCATCGTCGGTTTCGATGCGATTCCGGAAGTGGACGCGCTCGTTCCTCAGCGGCTGCGCGACGCGTCGGAAACGCGTCCCGCCGAGTACGTCGTGCTCGACGCGCTCGCGATGCGCGGCTACCAGGAAGTGGTCACCTTCGCCTTCGTCGATCCGGCGCTGCAGTCGAAGCTCTTCCCGCAGACCGATGCGCTGCCGCTCGCGAACCCGATCGCGAGCGATCTCGCCGTCATGCGGGTATCGCTCTGGCCGGGATTGCTGCGCGCGGCGCTCGAAAACCAGCGGCGCCAGCAGGATCGCGTGCGGCTCTTCGAGCACGGCACGCGCTTCGTGACAGAGGAAGGGAAGCTGAGGGAAATCGATTCGATCGCCGGCATCGCGCTCGGACCGCGTCTCCCCGAGCAGTGGGGCGCGAAGCGCGAGTCCGTCGACTTCTTCGACGTCAAGGCGGACGTCGAAGCGCTCGCCGCGGCGACGGGCGCGCTCGATTCCTTTGCGTGGGAGCCGGCGACGCTGCCGTGCCTGCACCCTGGAAGAAGCGCGCGCATCGTGCGCAACGGGCAACCCGTGGGTTGGATCGGCGAGCTGCATCCCGCACTCGCCCGCGAGCTCGAATTCACGCAGCCGCCCATCCTGTTCGAGCTCGACTACGACGCGGCCTTGACCGTTCAGGTGCCGTCTTTCAAGACCATTTCCCGCTTTCCGCAGGTGCGCCGGGACATTGCCGTAGTCGTCGACGAGTCGGTGTCTTTAAGCGCTCTGCGCGAACGTGTAACCTTGACGGCCTCGAGCCTTCTGCGTGATCTCCGCGTTTTCGACGTGTACCGGGGACCCGGTGTAGAAACTGGTCGAAAAAGTGTTGCTTTAGGCTTGATTTTTCAGGATATTTCTCGCACCCTTACAGACGAAGATGCCGACCGGGTAGTGGCATCGATCGTCGCGGATTTGCGCACGAGCTTGGACGCAAGATTACGAGAATAAGTCACATGGCTCTCACCAAGGCCGAAATGGCGGAAGCTCTCTTCAATCAGCTCGGTCTCAACAAGCGTGAGGCTCGCGAGCTGGTGGATCTGTTCTTCGAGGAGGTGCGTACGGCCCTGGCGAACGGAGAGCAGGTCAAGTTGTCCGGATTCGGCAATTTCGATCTGCGCGACAAGAATCAGCGGCCCGGGCGCAATCCCAAGACGGGCGAGGAGATCCCGATCAGCGCGCGTCGCGTGGTGACCTTCCGTCCGGGGCAGAAGCTCAAGGCTCGGGTCGAAGCCTATGTTGGAACCAAAGAATAACGACGAGCTGCCGCCGATTCCCGGCAAGCGCTACTTCACCATCGGTGAAGTGAGCGAGCTGTGCAACGTCAAGCCGCACGTGCTGCGGTACTGGGAGCAGGAGTTCCCGCAGCTCAAGCCGGTCAAGCGGCGCGGCAACCGTCGTTATTACCAGCGGCAGGACGTCATCATCATCCGCCAGATCCGGAGTCTCCTGTACGACCAGGGCTTCACCATCGGCGGAGCGCGCAACAAGCTGCAGGGGGAGGAAGCCCGCAGCGATCTCACGCAGAGCCAGCAGATCATCCGTCAGGTGCGGCTCGAGCTCGAGGAGATCCTGCGGATCCTGCGGCGGTAGCATCCTGCGCAGGTGGGGCAGAGGGCGTGTTCCTTCTGTCGGCACCTGCGAGGTCATGGCCCGGTGAACGGGCGAGCGGTGGTATCATCCCCGCACGTGCGAGCCTTCCCCACTCGCACGGCCATTCAGAAAAAGTCGGAGCGTGGCGCAGCCTGGTAGCGCACTTGCATGGGGTGCAAGGGGTCCCGAGTTCAAATCTCGGCGCTCCGACCATCAT